>JACQWQ010000101.1 GCA_016209205.1 Chloroflexota bacterium | reverse complement strand
CCATCGTCCACTTGGAGTGTGACGCCGTGCAGTACCAGTATCACGTCGCTGTAAACGACTTCGATGTTGTTCAGTTTCAGCATAACATTCAGGGAACAGGTAGATAGGTAAACAGGTAGACAGGAACGTGCTACTTGTTTCCGTGTCTACCTGTCAACATCCGGTTACTACTTCGGTCTCAAATCCGGCGCGACCATCCAGTCAGTTTGCGGAACGAATTTTCCTTTCTGTACCTGCATGATGCGCGCTTTGTTGGTGGCGCGCACATCTTTGCTGTACTGCAGAGTCATCACGCCTTCCATCGCTTTGATTTCTCCCGCCGTCTGCATCGTCTCGTACATCGCCGCCCCGCTCAGCGCGTCAAAGCCGACGCGATCAACAGTCTTCTCTATAACTTGGCGGGTCGCATCCACAATGCCGTAAGTCAGGAGATACCCCACGCTGTGCTCTGCCGGCTTGCGGTTGTTTGCTTTGAACTGCGCTTCGATCTCTTTGATGCCGGTGTTGCCAGCGTCATCCCACCACAGGTTCGGGAGGGGACCATAGAAACCGTCGGAGGCGGCTCCCGCCAGCGCGAGCATCGAAAGATCCAGCGCCCAGTTGTTGCCGCCGATGAGGAACTCGTCGCGCACACCGAGCGAGACCGAGTCCTTGAGAATTTGCGCCGGGCCGTGCGCGAGGGTGTTGGTGTAGATCACGTTTGCTCCGGCTTTCTTTGCGGCAAGAATTTGCGTCGTCTGCAAAGAATTCTTTGCTGACGATTTTGACGCCTTTCTTATCGGCGTAGGCTTGGGTTTCGGGAGTCAGGGCGCCGCGACCGTAGGCGGTATCCCATGTCACGACGGCAACTCGTGGTGCATCAAGATTCTGTCCTTTGGCGGGTTTGACCTTTGCCCAGTTAGCAGTTAACCAATCAAGGAACAAACCGAACTGATCAGAATAGATCGGCACTCCAGCAAAAACCCAGCCGGGCGGGTACGAGCCGGGTCCGCTGACGCCAAAGGTGAGATTGGGAATCTTGTCTTCGGCAAGGCGATCTTTCAGTCCTTCGGTTTCCGTCGAGCCATACATGAAGAGGATCAGCGGTTTTTTCTCGCGGAAACGATTGTAGGTCGAGATGGCGTTTTCCAGTTTGCCACCGGTGTCCGACCATTCGACGGCAACTTGCGCGCCGCGGATGCCGCCTTTGGCATTCAACGCCTTGACCGCATCGTCAAATCCGCTGACGAGCGGCGCGGTGATGGCAGCGTACGGTCCGGTCACATCGCCATAGTGATAGAGCGTAATCTTTTCGCCGGGGTTCGCTTTGGTGCGAAGTGCCGGCGTGGTCGGCGCGGCGGTTGCTTTAGGCGCTTCCGTCGCCACTGGCGCGGTGGTTGCCGCAGGCGCGGCGGTGGCTTTGGGCGCTTCCGTCGCGGTTGGGGTCGCGCAGGCAGACAATGCGAGCGCAACCAACACCATCAATGTAATTGACTTTTTCATTTTCTCCTCCGGTTAATAGAGTTGCCTCGTCGGAAAGTCTGATCATCAAAGAGTCAGTCCGTCCGACCCTCCAGATTGTGATTAGATTAACCTGTAACCGATCACCTCCTTTGGCTGATGGCTTATCGCTTATCGCTGATGGCGCATGGTTGATGTAGTTCACTATCCGCCATTCGCTAATCAGTGCGCGAACGGTCTTAGTCGCCACGCCGCTTTGAGCAGCTCCCAACGATGCGCCAGACCGCGCGGCTCAAAGACAAGAAACAACATCAACACCAGCCCGAACAGCAAGGGACCTAGCCCGGCAAGCAGACCGGCTTGCACCTCAGGAAAGATTTTTCCCAACAGAGGGCTGAATTGAATCGTGGTTTCTTCTAACAAGCGAATGAACGTTGCGCCGAGAATCGGTCCCAGCGCGCTCCCCATTCCACCGACAATGACCATCCCCAGATACCAGACCGAATTCAGCAACGAAAATTGTTCAGGATTGATCGAGCGCGCGTAATGCGCCCACAACGACCCGGCGAGACCGGCATAGAACGCCGAGAGAAAGAAAGCGCGCAACTTGTAAGTGAATCCGTGAATCCCCAGCACCTCTGCCGCGAGATCGCTGTCGCGGATGGCGACGAAGGCGCGCCCGAGCCGCGTGCGCGCAATGTTTTTGGCGACGATTGTGCATAACACCACCACGCCCATGATGGGAAAGTACATCGTCTGCTGGGAGTTAAAAATGATGCCGCCTAGTTCCGGTGGCGGCACACGCAAGCCGGGCATCCCGCCGAAAATATCCTCACGCACGTTGCGAAAAAACCAAGGGATGATGAACTGCGCCGAGAGCGTCGCCATCGCCAGATAAAATCCCTTGATGCGGAGCGCTGGCAAGCCAAAAAGCAAGCCGACCATTCCGGCAACGAACCCAGCCGTCGGTAGCGCTAACCAAAATGACACGCCATTCTTCACCAGCACCGCCGAAGTGTATGCGCCGACGGACATGAACGCCGCCTGCCCTAACGAAATCTGCCCGGTGTAACCGACGAGCAAATTCAGCCCGTGCACAACGATGATGCTGATGCCAATGAGATTGAGCGTGCCCAGAACACCCGAGCCCGCAAAAAAGGGCAGAGCAAACAGCGCGACCAGAAATACAAGCGTCATCAGCCACTGTCCGCGAGTGCGGATCACTGCCATGTCGTGCCCGTACGAAGTGTCGAAATCGCCAGCAAGCCGAAGTGCCATATCAAATCCTCTCAATCCTCTTCAACCCAAACAATCCTTCGGGACGCGCCATCAGCACCAGTAGCATAAACACGTACGGCGCGATGTCGCCCAGATGCAGCGAGCGTATCGCCGGGTCTTGCGGCAAGCCGCCCACCAAACTTTCGATCACGCCGACGGTCAATCCGCCGATGATCGCGCCGGGGATCGATTCGAGTCCGCCGAACAGCACGGCTGGAAATGCTTTGAGGGCGATCACCGACAAATTGGTTTCGACGCCGCTGATGTTCGCCAGCAAAACACCGCCGACCATCGCGACCACACTAGCAATCGCCCAAGCCAGTCCGAAAATGCGCGGCACGCTCAGTCCCACGCTCTGCGCGAGTTGATGGTCTTCCGCCGCGGCGCGCATCGCCAAACCGGCGCGCGTGAAGCGAAAGAAAAAGACAAACACCGCAAAGCCGATCAGCGCCACCGCGAAGGCAAGCACGAGATTCAACTTGAGGCGCACGTCGCCCAGAATGAGCGGCTGGAGCGGAAACATTGTGGGGAGTGAGCGTTGATACGCGCCAAAAACAAGAATCACAGCACCCTGAAGAACCTGCGCTAGCGCCAGAGTCATCATGACCGTCGCCAGAATCGGCTGACCGATAAGCGGACGCAGGGCGAGCCGTTCAACCGCCAGACCGACCAGCACCGCCACTCCAATCGCCGCGAGGAACGCCATCCAGATTGACCAACCCAAATTTTCGGTGAACCACCAGGCGACGAACGCGCCGAGCATCAGAACGTGGCCTTGAGCAAAATTAAAGACGCGCGACGATTTGTAGATAAGCACCAAGCCGAGCGCAATGAGCGCGTAGATTCCACCGGTCAACAATCCGGTTGCCAAAAATTGCGGGAACAGATCCCAGTTCATTCGCCATCCTCCAACGCGCAAACGCGTATCGCCGTCTCAATCACGCCCGTCCGCCCATCACGATATTTGACCGATGCGCGCACACGCACTTCGCTGCTATCCCCGTACATCGTCTCAATCATCTCGCGGTAGCGATCTTCCACGAACCCGCGTCGTAATTTGCGCGTGCGCGTCAGCTCGGCTTCGTCCGGGTCAAACTCTTTGTGCAAGAGTACGAATTTGCGGATCCGCGCGGTGGGCGGCAGAGTCTTGTTCACGCGCTCGACATCCGCGCGGATCAAATCGTACACTTCTGGCTTTTGCGACAAATCCACAAACGCCGTATAGCCCACGCCGTGTCGTTCCGCCCACCGCCCGACGTTCTCAAAATCTATGTTGACAATCGCCGTGACGCACGGACGTTGCTTGCCACCAATCGTCATCACGTCTTTGACGTACGGCGAGAATTTCAAGCGACCCTCGATATACTGCGGCGAATACTTTTTCCCTCCAGCGAGTTCCAACAAATCCGCCACACGGTCGAGATAAATCAGGTGCCCGTCTTCGTCGAGATAACCCGCGTCACCGGTGTAGAACCAACCGTCGCGCAGCTTCTCCGCCGTCGTCTGCGGATTCTTGTAATACCCTTGAAACACGCAATCGCTCTTGATCAGAATCTCTCCGTCGGGCGAGATCTTCACTTCTACTCCCGGCGCGGGTCGGCCTACACTCTCGAACTTGATGTCGTCGTTGCGGTGAAAGGTGTGAATCTCCGCTTCAGTAGAGCCGTACAGTTGTTTGAGGTTCAAACCTATGGCGCGGCAAAAGCGCAGCATGTCCGGCGAGAGCGCGGCGCCGGAGGAATAGGCGAGCCGAATGCGGTGCAAGCCGAATTTGTCACGCAGGGGTTGAAAGACGAGGGTTTCACCCAGCGCGTTGAGAATACGTAGATGGAATGGGGTTGCGGCTTTGGCAAATTTCAAATCTGCCACGCGATAGCCGATGGGTAGAAAGGTGTCGTACCACAAGCGGTTGAGGCGTGTTGTATCGTTGACGCGCACTTGAATCGTGGAGACAATACCCTCCCACAAACGCGAACTGAAGAGGAGTGAGTGCGGCGCGATCTCTCGCAGATTCTGCTGGACGGTCTCCGGCGCTTCGGGAAAACTGACGACGTTGCCGGTAATGACGTGACCGGTGATTCCCAATACGTGTTCCGTAATCCACGCCATCGGCAGGAACGAAAGGAATTCGTCGGCGCGGTTGCGTTTGTCAACTGCCGTGACGTTGTTGTATCCGGCGATCAAATTGCGGTGAGTGATCATCACCCCTTTGGGTTGACCTGTTGTGCCGGAGGTGTAGCATAAAATCGCCAGATCGTCGCCGCTGCCCTGAACAACCATCTGCTCGAATCGCTGTGGATCACGCTCGCGTAGTTCGCGCCCCAAGTTCTGCACATCACCGAAACTCATCAGCCACCCTTCGCGGTCATGGTAATTCCACAAGCCGCGTTCGTCCCAATAGATCACTTTCTTGACGAGCGGCAGTTGCTCCCGCGCGGCGAGCAGTTTGTCGCACTGTTCCTGATCTTTGGCGAACACAATCACCGCGTCAGAATGATTCACGATGTATTGAATCTCGGCCGGACTCGAATCGGTGAAAACGCCGACGGCAACCGCTCCGGCAGATTGGATGGCGAGTTCAGCCCAGTAGTATTCAGGATCATTTTCGCCAAGAATCGCCGCTTTGTCGCCACGCTGCAAACCCAGATGGACCAAACCCAGAGTAAGGTCACGCACCGCATCGCGCGATTCTCGCCAGGTGAACTCGCGCCAGATGCCCAGAGTCTTTTTTCGCATGGCGACTTGTTTTTCGTGCTGGGCGGTCGTATCCGACAAATATTTGGGAAGGGTGTCAACCGCGCTCATTTACTCTGCTCCTCTGGTGCTTAGTAGAGCAAGTTGGCAACTTGCTCAACAACTTAGTACCAACGGCGCTCATTTACTCTCCTCCGCCATCTCTGCGCTCTGCCTTACCGAGATACGCCCTGATAACTTCTGGATGATGCTTGATCTCGTCGGGCGATCCTTCGGCAATCTTGACGCCGAAATCCATCACCACAATACGATGGGCAATATCCATCACCAATCCCATGTCGTGTTCCACCAGCACAATAGTCGCGCCGCGCCGCTCGTGAATGTCGAGAATAAAACGCGCCATATCTTCTTTTTCCTCGACGTTCATTCCAGCCATTGGTTCATCCAGCAGGAGAAGTTTCGGCTCCAGCGCGAGTGCGCGCCCCAATTCGACTCGCTTACGCAAACCGTAAGGGAGCGAGCCGACAACAGATTTGCGAATGTGCTCCATTTCAAGAAAGTCAATAATTTTTTCCACCACGAGGCGATGTTCAATCTCTTCGCGGCGCGCGGGTCCCCAAAAACACGCGCTGGCGAGCATGCCTTGTTTCATATAAATGTGCCGCGCTGCCATCAGGTTGTCCAGCGTGGTCAGCCCGGTGTACAGCGCAATGTTCTGAAACGTGCGCGCAATTCCAAGACGGGGGACGCGATGTGTGGGGACACGCGTGAGATCACGCCCTTCAAAATAGATGTGACCGCGCTGAGGCCGATAGAAACCATTGAGGCAATTCAGCGCGCTGGTTTTGCCCGCGCCATTGGGACCAATCAGCGCGACGATTTCGCCGGGGAAAATATCGAAACTCACGCCGGAGAGAGCCGCCAATCCTCCAAAGTGAAGGTGGAGGTCTTGCGCTCGAATCAGCGGAGTCAACGCAGTGTCAGGTGTTGTCATCCATTCTCCAAACAAGTCATCCGAACATCAAACCTATCCTCGCTTACAACCCTAACTGCTTGGCGATCACAGTCCGCAAAATCTCCGATGTGCCTTCGCCGATCTCCAGCACATGCGTATCGCGATAATATCTTTGCGCCGGCGATTCCATCATGTAACCGTACGCGCCCTGAATGTGCATCGCCTGCGCCGCGATTTTTGCCGCCGACTCGGTGGCGAACACTTTTGCTTGTGACGACTCTTTAATGAACGGGCGATTGTTATCTGCCAGCCACGCCGCGTAATGCGTGACCAACCGCGCCGCGTGAATCTCTGTATCCATATCCGCCAGCCGGTGCGCGATGACTTGGTTCTTGCCAATCGGCTGCCCAAACTGCTCTCGCTCCAACGCATATATGCGCGCGGCAGCAAACGCCGCGCGCGCGATGCCGATAGCGAAAGCGGCAGCGACGATACGCCCCTCGGCAAACGCAATCAGCATATTCGGCACACCGCGATTTTCCTCGCCGAGTCTGTTCTCTTTGGGAATGCGCACATTCTCCAACACGACCTCCGCCGTCTGCGCCGGATGCATCCCCAATGTTTTAATGACGCGGCTGATGCTCAACCCCGGCGTACTACGATCTACAATGAACAGACTGATACCCCCACCACTTTTCTCTGGCGCGGTAACTGCCGACAGCACAATACAATCTGCGCTGGGACTGTTGGTGCAAAAAAGTTTCGCGCCGTTCAGTACGTAATCGTCCCCGTCCCGTGTGGCACGCATCGAAATCGCGGTGATATCCGACCCCGCGCCGGCTTCGGTGCTGCCGAAGGCTCCGATCTTTTCCCCGCGAATCCCCGGCGCGAGATAGCGCTGCTTTTGCTCTTCATTTCCAATGCGGGCGATTGCGGTGAGGGCGAGTACGACGTGACAATACACGCCGAGCGTGATGCCCGCCGATGCTGTCGCCAGCTCCTCGAACAAAAGGGCGGCATCAAGATTGCCACCATCGCCGCCGCCATAATCTGACGAAAACTTGAGTCCCAGATAACCCACGTCTGCCATTCGCTTTAACAATTCCACCGGATACATATTCGTCTCGTCGCGCTCGGCGGCGATGGGCGCGATCTCTTTTTCGGCAAAGGCTCGCGCCGC
>JACQWQ010000095.1 GCA_016209205.1 Chloroflexota bacterium | reverse complement strand
GCCCGGACAAAATTCCGCGCAAATGCGGCAGCCCACACACGCGTTAAAATTTTGGACTTGTACCCGTCCAGCCGCATCAATTTCATACACATCGTACGGACAGACCTCGACGCATGTCGCGCATTTGCAGGGATACTGTGCATTCACGCACGCGCCTTTCATGACACTCACACAAAAAGCTCCAATGACTGCCATAGAACACCTCGGGGAAAGTGGCGGGTGACGCGTGACGGGGTAAGTAATTCCCCCGTCACCCGTCACTCGTCACCCGTCACCTTTTACTCGTAAAACGGTTTTTGCGATTTCGCGACGAATTTTTTGAAACGGCGCGGGTCGGCGTCAATATCGTACTGCTCGAAATAGTGCAAGAGTTTGAGCGTGTCCGCTTCGGTCACTGGCTCCATCAGCGTGTTGTGTCCTTGCGAGCGCATTTCGCCGCCGAGATACAGCGTGCCGCGAATCAAATAGTTGCCGAAATTCAAACCGGCATTGCCGGCGACGATAAAATCGCCCGCGAGATGATACGTGCCGCATTCGTCGCCGACGTTTCCGCCGACGATGATGGTGGCGCCTTTGTTCATCGTCGCGGTGAAATCACCCGCGTCGCCGCGCACCACGAGCACGCCGCCGTACGGATACAAGCCCGCGCCATAGTCAGCATTGCCTTCCACGACGATCAAGCCGCGCGTCATATTGTCGCCGACGTATTTCCCGACGCTGCCCTTGACGCGAATGGATGCGCCGTCGTTCAGCACGCCCAGATAATCACCCGCGTCGCCGTGGATGATATACTCGCCGCGTTTTAGCCCCGCGAGCAAGCCGTGCAGATGTTCGACATTGGCAAGCTCTTGCATTTGATCGGGCGGCATGGATTGGAGCAGCGCGGTGGCTGCGCGCAAATCCAAATTTTCAACATCCAGAACAGTCTCCACAGCCAGCATAGCGATAATCCTCCTTGATGGAACTTGGTCGTCCGTACAACAGGTCGAACTGCACCTTGACTTGCGCGCGTTTGCGCGGGTCGCGCAGCGCGTCGAGCATCAAGACTTGCAATTCGTCAAACGCTTTCGCGCGTTCGCGGCGATCTTTTTCCACGCTCGCGCGCGCCAATGCTTCCTTGTCCGCTTCCTGTACCTTTTCAATCATGTTCATGGTGATGGCATTTTGCGCGACGGCTCGACCCGTGAGCGTGCGGACGATCAGCGTCGAAAATCCTTGACTCGACCCCGCGGAACCGACTGCAATATCCGCGCTTTCGCCGAGATAATCGTCGCAGCGCGCGCAGCCCGCGCGCGTATACGCTTCGGCATTCGTCAGGTCCATTTCGTATGTCGTGCCGTCCCACAACAGCGCGCGCATTTTGCCTTCGCGCGGGTACGCGGTGATGCGTTGAATGTTTTCGGGCGCGAGGTTCGCGCCCGTCGAGAGCATTTCGAGAAAAGCATCGGGTTGAAAAACGCCCGTGCAAAACAGCGCGACGTTGAGCCGAATCGCCTTGCGGTACGCTTCGAGGCGCGGCACATCCGAATCCGTCAAACGACGCACCGCTTGCGCGGTGCAAGGCGCCGAAACGATGGCGATATTTTTCAAGCCCAAATCAAACACGGCTTGATTCAACGCGTCGAGCACTGGCGTCCAGATGTATTGAAATCCGACGCTTTCGGCAATCTCGCCCGCGCCGGTCACGACGCGCGCGCGCGTGCGCCCCCCCCGGTCCGCGTCAATCAACAGCGCGCCGTCAATCAACCCATTTGCCCGCGCCGCAATCAACAAATTGCGCACCACGTCGTTGGGTTCACCGCCGCCCAATGTACCGCTGGCACGCACCGAAACCTGTTCGAGCGCGGACATGCGCGCGGCGGCTTCGAGACGCGGACAGGCGACTTCACAGTAATGCTCACACACCGAACAGGTGTCGAGTTCGAATTTGCTCAAACCGATACTTTTGTGAATCTTGCGAAGGTGCGGATGCTCACCTGCGCCCCAATACAAAACCTGTTTGGAGCACGCCGCGACGCACATGGCGCAGCCCGCGCACAGATCGCGCGTCCACACCTCGTTGACCAATCGTGTCGTATACAAGGGAACCTCCCTCCCTTCATGCTTTGACCGCAGCTGTTCGCAGGCAGTTGCACTGCCGTCGGACAACGCGCAGTCCAACTGCGCTCTAACAATAAATCTCTTATGCCTTGACGGCTTGAACCCATGCGTGCGCATCATCGCCCATCAGCCGCACGTGACGCACGCGCGTGGGGTCAATGCCGTGCGCGGACAACTGCGCGCGCAAGTTTTCGATGCGCCTTTCGGCAAAATGATTACCGTTTGCATAATGACATTCGTCCGGCGGACAGAGCGCGAGCACAACTTCGTCGGCGCCGTGGAGCAGCGCGTACAAAACGTGCAGCGGATCGAGTCGCGCCGAGCACGGCAATTCGATCACGCGCGTGTCCGCCGAATACTGCAAGCGACGCGCGCCCGCGAGCTCCATCGCCGCAAAACCGCTCCAGTGACATCCAAACACCACGACGCGCGTTTCGCCCTCGTGCCGTGCGTCGAGCGCCGCGTCCAGCTGCGCGTAAATTTGCGCGTCGCCCAGATTCGTGGCGGCGGGCACTCCGCCGCACAAATCAATCGCCTTGGCCGGACACGCGACGACACAATTGCCGCACGCGAGACAGAGGAACGGATCAATCTGCGCGCGGTCGAGAATTGCGATGGCCCTCCCGACCCGTTCCGCGCGTGGTGTACGAGAGACCAGCGTGATTGCGCCAAACGCGCAGGTTTCAACACACTGTGCACATCCGGTACAAAACGCGGGATTCACCACGGCGCTCGCGGCGGGGTGTGTGAGCACGCGCTTGTGAATGAAACGCGCGGCCTGCGCTGCCGCCGTCATGCCCTGCATGGTCGCGGTGTCCATGTCAACGGGCTGGTGTGCGCTGCCGCAAACGAATATCCCGCGCGGATGCTGCTGTTCGGGGCGCACGCGCCAGTGTGGATCAATCAAGAAACCAAATTGGTCGCGCGGCAATTTGAACAACCGCGCGAGCACGCCGGCCTCCGCGCGCGGCACGCGCGGCGTCGCCAAAACCAAACGATCATAATGGAGCTGCTGCATGCTGTTTGTGCGCGTGTCGTGTACCGTGACGGTTTCGCCGTTGACGTGCGGCGGCTGCGCTTCCGCATAGCGCAAAAATTCAATTCCTAACCGTCGCGCGTCAAGCACGATTTCTTCATTCAGCTCGTCGCCGAGCAAATACAGATCGCGGAACAGAATCGTGACTTGCGCTTCAGGATGCGCGCGTTTGACGCGCAGGGCTTGGTCCAACGCGCCGAGACAGCATACATTCGAGCAGTACGGAATGTGCGCGTTCCGCGAACCCGCGCAGAGAATATAGACGACGGACGTGGGGAATTCCCCATTTTCGATTTTCGCTCCCTCATGCTGGTTCGGGACAGGTTTTTGAATTTCCAATTTCGAATTTTGAATTTTGAATTTCGAATTCTGGATCTCGAATTCTCCCAGCGTGACAACGCGCCGCCCGTCATGGTGATACAAATGCGCGTCGCGATATTCTTGCGCGCCGATGGCGATGACGACCGCCCCGGCAACGACTTCGGTGGAATGTGCTGCACCGTTCGAGCCGTTGGACGACGCGCGGTTAGCCCCGTGACATTCTGCTAACTCGACGCGATACGCGCCGACAGAGCCAGTGACCGAAACCACGCGCGTGCTCAAGCGCACGTCAATGCGCGGATGATTCAACACGTCTGCGCGCGTTGTTTCAAACGCGTGCGCCTTGCCATTCAGCGGAACGTGCCGCGCGTGTCCGCCCAGTTCCGCGTCTTGTTCCACGAGCGTGACGGCGATGCTGTGCTCGGCGATGGCGCGCGCGGCGGTCAGTCCCGCAATCCCGCCGCCAATGACCAACACGCGCGGCTCGATTTCGACGGTGACTTGATCCGCGGGCGCGGCAGAGGTGACGCGCGCGAGTGTCATTTGCAATAAATCAATTGCTTTGCCGGTCGCCTTGACTTTATCGCCGCGATGGACGTACGCGCAGCCCTCGCGCCAATCCACAAGAGCAAAAGCATTCTCATTGATGCCCGCGCTGACGCACGCCGCGCGCAAATGTTTTTCCTGAAAACGCGTGGGACACGCGGCGACGACGACCTGATCCAGCTTGTGCCGCGCAATCGTTTCGCGTAACGCGGCCAATCCGTCGGGGAGACAAAGGTGTTCCTGCGGCGAGACGACGACGACCTCCCGATTGCTGCGCAGGACGTACGGAATCGCATCTACCTGAATGCTTTTGGCGATTTTCTGATCGCAGGTGCAGAGAAAAACTCCGGTGCGCGTCATAGAGCTTGCACCTCTGCTTTCTGGTCACGCTCAATCGGCAAGTTCAACAGATATTCCGCGTCCGCAAAAACGCGCGGCAACGTCGCTTCGCCGCACACGCGACAGGTGCGCGCGTCGTGGGAACCTAACCCCCCAGCCCCCTTCCCTACAAAGGAAGGGGGAGATTTGACCCCCCGCTCCTCATACGGGAGGAGCTGGGGAGGAGATTTGTCCCCCCTCGCCTCATGGGAGAGGGGCTGGGGAGGAGATTTGTCCCCCCTCGCCTCATGGGAGAGGGGCTGGGGAGGAGATTTGACCCCCCTCGCCTCATGGGCGAGGGGCTGGGGAGGAGATTTGTCCCCCCTCGCCTCATGGGCGAGGGGCTGGGGGTGAGGTAGCGATGGCGCGATATCCTTCAGCATAATCGCGCCCGTCGGACAAATGAGCACGCACGTCGCGCACGCGATACACGCTGCGGACGTAATCTCGAATGGCGGCGCGATTTTTTTATCCAACCCGCGTTCGACCAAACTGATCGCGTGTGCGCCAACCAATTCATCGCACGCGCGCACACACAAACCGCAGAGGATACAATCGTTCGGCGGCAGCGTCGTTGCCGCGTGCTCTGCGCCCATTGCCCGCGCGATGGCTTGCACCAGCGGCAAATGTTCGCCGCTCGCCATCAACAGTTCGGCAGTCACGCGGCGCGCGGCTTGCACGCGCGGCGAATTGGTCTGCACGGTCAGCCCTTGTTCGCACGGCTGCGCGCACGCGGCGACGATCCTTCCCGGTCGGTCAGGACCGGGTTTTCCGCCACGCGGCGTATTGATTTCGACCATGCACAGGCGACACGCCGCATACGGCGCGACCGCTTCGTGATAACACAGCGTCGGAATTGAAATGCCGTTTGCGCGCGCGGCTTCGAGGACGGTCATGGTTTGACGCACCTCGATGTCACGATTGTCAATCGTCAAATGAATCATGGGTTTTGGACAGGATTAACAGGATTAACAGGATTAATTTCTTATCCTGTTAATCCTGTTAATCCTGTCAAATCAAACAGCTAACGCTGCCACAGGCACACCCGTCACAATTTTCACCGCGTCGAAACGGCACAACGCTTGGCACACACCGCACTTGCCGCACAACGCGTCGTCAATCACGTGCGGTTTCAATTTTTCGCCCGTGATCGCTTTTTGCGCGCAGTTGCGTAAGCAGACGAGACAGCCCGTGCAGAGTTCGGGAATGATTTCGTAACGAATCAAACCTTTGCACACGCGCGCGCGGCACTGCCCGGCGTAAATGTGCTCGCGATATTCCTCGCGGAAATAACGCAGCGTGGTGAGCACGGGATTCGGCGCGGTCTGCCCCAAACCGCACAGCGACGAATCTTTGACGGCGCGCGCGAGTTCTTCCAAACGTTCAAGGTCGCCGTCCTCGCCGCGCCCCTGCGTGATGCGCGTGAGAATGTCGAGCATGGCTTTGGTGCCGACGCGACACGGCGTGCATTTGCCGCACGATTCTTCCTGGACAAAATTCATGAAATAGCGCGCCAAATCCACCATGCACGTATCCTCGTCCGCGACGACGAGACCGCCCGAACCGACAATCGCGCCGAGCGACGAGAGCGATTCATAATCAATCGGCGTATCGAGATGCTCTGCTGCGAGACAACCGCCCGATGGTCCACCGATTTGCGCGGCTTTGAATTCTTTGCCGTTCGGAATGCCGCCGCCGATGCCGAAAATTAATTCGCGCAGTGTGATGCCCATCGGCACTTCGACCAAGCCCGTATTCATCACTTTGCCGACGAGCGAAAAAATCATGGTGCCTTTGGATTTCGCCGTCCCGATGTTGGCGTACCAGTCCGCGCCGCGTTCGAGAATCAGCGGCGCGCTCGCCCAGGTCTTGACATTGTTGATGATGGTGGGCTTGCCCCACAAACCGCGCTGTGCGGGATACGGTGGGCGCGGGCGCGGCTCGCCCGTGCGTCCTTCGATGCTCGCCATCAATGCTGTTTCTTCTCCACACACAAATGCGCCCGCCCCCAACCGTACCTCGATGTCGAAATCGAAACCGGAACCCAAAATATTTTTGCCCAACAGACCCCACGCGCGCGCTTGCTGCAACGCGCCGCGCAAATGTTTCACCGCGAGCGGATATTCGGTGCGAATGTACACATACCCGCGCGTCGCGCCGACCGCGTACGCGCCGATGATCATCCCTTCGATGATGCGATGCGGATTCCCCTCCATCAAACTGCGATCCATGTACGCGCCCGGGTCGCCTTCGTCGGCGTTGCAAATGATATAGCCGCGATTGGAAGTTGGAGGTTGGAAATTAGAAGTTAGAAATTGGAAGTTAGAAGTTGGAGGTTGGATTTTCCAATTTCCAATTTCTACCTTCCTATTTCTAATTCCATCTCTCATCGTCCGCCATTTCACGCCGGTGGGAAAACCCGCGCCGCCGCGTCCGCGCAAACCCGACCGCGTAATTTGCTCGATGATGTTTTCGCCGTCGTCCATCAACGCTTGCGCCAATGATGCGTAACCGCCGAGCGCGATGTATTCGTCAATGTTGGTCGGGTCGAGCAAACCGTTTTGATTCAGCAGCAATCGCGTTTGACGCGCATAGAACGGCACATCATGTTCGCGTTCAATTTTTCCGCCGGTCGCGGGATCGGTGTACAGCAAACGCTCGATAATGTGGTCGTGCGCGATAGTTTCATGCACGATGCTGTCAATATCTTTGGGCTGCACGCGTTGATAAAAAATGCCCGCGGGTTGAATGACGACGATGGGTCCTTTTTCACAAAAGCCGTGACAGCCCGTCATGCGCACCTGAACGTCGCCGTTCGCGTGTTCCTTTGCCGAGGCGAGGACGCGCTCTGCACCGTAGGCGCGACAACCCGTGCCGCCGCAGAGGGTGAGACAGCGCTGCTGCGGGTCGTGCGCGCGTTGGAGCGCAACGCGATATGCGGCGAGCTGCGCGGCGTTTTCAATTTTTCGCGCGGTCATCATTTCTACGCCGGCTCCTTTCCATTGTGTGCGCGTGACAAATTCTTGAGGAGCCGGTCCGCTTTCGCAATGTCCATCTGCCCCGTGTATTCATTGTCCACGACGGCGATGGGGCCCAACGCGCACGCGCCGAGACAATTCACGGTTTCCAGCGTGACGCGGCGGTCGCGTGTGGTTTCGCCCGCGTGGATGCCGAGTTTGCTTTCCAGGCGCTGGCAGATTTGCGGCGCGCCGCGCACGTGGCACGCGGTGCCCATGCAGACGCGAATAAGATGCGCGCCGCGCGGTTTCAGCGAGAACGCGTTGTAAAACGTAGCCACCGCGTAGATTTGCGAAAGGGGGAGGTTGAGGATTTCACTCAACAGGACGAGCGCATTGTGGGGTAAATAGTGATAGCGCTCTTGAATTTCGGTGAGTCGTGCAACAAGATAGGACTCTTCGGAACCCGCGCGCGGGTCCGCTAGAATCACGTCAGAGGATTCGTCCGCGACGTCTTGGTCGCGCAATGACAGTCCGGCATCTTTGGCGGACGCGATCATAAGTCACCTCGAAGGGGTGTTACATGGGTTATATTATTCTTGAATCATGCCATGTTCGACTTGCAAAAACACACGCGGGCCTGTTAGGCGGCGCCAAGACCTTGAAGGTTTCGGCGATCAATGCGCTGGGAATACGTTGCCCATCGCGCGCGAACGCGTAAATTGACGCACATCGTGTGCGATGCTTACATCGCGAGAATCCTCGAAGGTCTTGCAATTCAAAACCTTTTCCGAACATCCATAGTGAATCAGGTACAAGTCAAAATTTGGTTGAGTTCGGGTGAGAGGTGAATCGTAAGCGCGGCGGGCGCGCAAAGTGAAAAAGATGCGCCGGACAGCGGCAATCCGATGCGCCAAAACGCGACGCGACGTTGCCCGCGCCTCGGGCCTGCAGCATTTCAGCCCACGCGCATTCCTTTACGTGCGTGTCGGTAGAATACCATACGCGTACCGGACGCGCGACGGCGCGCAAATAGTCAATGTGCCAGTGGATGCGTTTGGCGTCGCGCCAATGTCGCAGCACGCGCGGGCGCAAGCCGCCCGCGCCGCGCGCGCTGCCCACGTACACGTAATAGCCGCGCGGAAAATCGAACGTTCCCAATCTGCCGACTTGCAAACGCGCGGCGCGTGGCAGATAGAGGAGCAATGCATACGTACCCGGCAGCGCGGGCAGCGCGGTGAGCTGGGCGAGTTTGCTATCGGGCATGGCGCGATTATACCGCCGAATTGTATTCACTCATGTCAATACCTTCGCCAAAATCACTTTGCCCTGCTCGCGGCGGATGCGAATGCTCCGATGCAGTTCATCGGCGTTCATTCGAGTAATCCGCCATTTCCCATCGGGATTACTCGGATGGAGTGCATCCGCAATCCCGCGCGAGCAAAAGGGGAATTGGCGAAGGTATTGTCATGTACCATTGACATACACCACAACCGCGCTAGAATAAACTTGTCGCGCTGTGGGGTGCCGATTGCCGCACAGCATTCGCTCGCAGGTTTTCTCGCGTGTGGGAAACTAGGTCCCACGCGCTTTTTTGTTTCAAAAGGAAAAGCCATGAATGTTCTCACCAAACGCCTGGGACGTTTCCCGTTGGGCATCTGGATTGTGTTGGTGATCGTGCTCATCAGCGGCGTGGTCTTTACCCTGTTCGCGCAAGCCCTGTCCTTTTTCGCGTGGGACACGGCGCTGGCATTGGGCTTGCAAGAAGACTCGCGCTACAGCGCGGACCTTGTCGAAAGGACGCTTGGCGCGATGTCGTGGGGTGAAGCCGGCGCGGATGCGCTCGTGCAAGGGGCGCTGGTGATTTTGACGTTGATCGGTATTTGGCGGCGGCGGACGTTTGGCTTGGTCGCCGGTGTGACGCTGGCGATCATCTGGATCTATGTCACGCTCAGTGTCACGCTCCAGCGGATTGGCTTGTACAACTGGGGTGTGGTGACTGATCTTGCCCGGGCACAGTATGTGGGAACCCTGATGATCCTGCTTGCTGGCATCCCCGGAGTGATTGTGTTGATCTTGCTGATCGTGAATCGTCAGTTTTTCAGGGAGGACACTGTATGAACCAGTTATCTGTTGCATCATCAGTCAGTCTGTACGTGCTTTTGGCATTGATGGGTTTGACTGTCGCGTTGCTCTGGGTTGCGCAGTTCAGGATTCTCCAGGGCAAAGTGTTCCAGAATCCGGACGGCTCGACCGATGACTGGCACGAACAAAAGGCGCATTACGGCATCGCCGTTGCGGATGTTTTCGTGGCTTGCCCCGCCAATATCATCGGCATCGCGCTCGTGTTCCTCGCGCCGCGCTGGGGCTTTTATCTGCTCGCGCTGGTCAGCTTTTGGTGGGTGTGGGCGAACGTGATGACGACCGCGACCAGTCTGCGTTTCTACAACCCGCGCTCCAACTTTATGATGTGGTTCATCGGCTATCCCTTTGGCGTCCTCGTGGGCTTGGCATATATCGTGTGGACTGTGATTCACTTTGACGCGATTTACTTGCCGTGATGCATGATGCGTGTTGCGTGGACATGACGACAACCGGCTGATCCACGAAGGACACGAAGGGTACCAAGATTCTTCGTGTGCTTTGTGTCCTTCGTGGATCACTCGGTTGGCGGACATGCTGAACGCACGTCGCCAACCTCTGTATGATCCCCCTCTCCCAGTGGGAGAGGGGGCAGGGGGTGAGGGTGGCTGTAGTTACCATTTTCGCACAATCAACAGATAACGGCTTGTCAACTTGAGCGAAATCCGTAGGCGGGTTTACATCTTTGCTGGCTCACCCTCGGGGTGGCAGTTATGGAAATCGTAAAGCCACGAAAGAATGGGTGATGTATGAGAGACGAGCAGTTCACGAAAGTAGAAGAGGAATATTTTCGCCTCAGGGGAAAACTCGCGGCCGGGCGAATCACACGCGAGCAATTCGATGCCGCACTGAAAGACTTGATGGTGCAGGATGCGCAAGGACGTTACTGGATGCTTGGCGCGGACAGCGGCAAATGGTTTGTGCACGATGGACAGGCCTGGGTCGAGGCACAACCAGGCGTGCCCACCGTCGAAGGCAAGCCCACTTCAATGCCGGAGCGCGCGGTGCCTAGACGCGCTCCCAGCCAACCACCGCCTGTCTACCCGCCTCCGGAGCGTATTGCGCCGCGCGGACGAGTGTCACCAATCTGGGTGCTTGCTCTTGCCGTGGCTGTTTTCGCATTGGTCGTGTTTGCAGGTCTGTTCATCGCAAGTGGATTGCCGACCACGGTCTCGCAGATTCCGCCGACGAGTGTCGCGCCAACGCCACCGCCTGTGACTCCACCCATTGGCGTTGTCCAGGCATCGGGGACTCCTCCACCTGCGAGTCTCGCGCCACCGTCACCGCCTGTGACTCCACCCATTGGCGTTGTCCAGGCAACGGAGACTCTTCCGCCAACCGCAATCATCGTCACGGTCCTCGCCACCTCCGCGCCGCCGAAACTGCTCGCGCCGCAAGAATTTGGCACCAATGCCGAAAACCTCGCCGCCGCGGTTGCCGATCTGAACCGCGCGGAACTCAAATTCATCCACGACGCCCAAGCAGCGGCTCTACTCAACCCGAACCAGCGACTGCCGGGGCTCGCGTTCCTGTTGTTTGCGCCTGACCTCCTCGATGACGATTTGCGTGAGGTTGCCGCATGCGCGATGAACGTCGCACAGATCGCGACGACGCTAGGACTCACGATGGTCGCGCAGGACGGCGGGAGCGACGCGGCGGGGCAAACGGCGGATCAGTACTATTCGATTGCGCGTTTGGGTTACGCGCTCGTGATTGAAGCGCAGGACCTGCGCGAAGGTTTGCCGGCGGGCACCGTCACGCGCGCGGACGCGATCAACACGATTGCCGAATACGGCGCGCGGTTGTGGAATCCGAGTGTCGCGGATCCGGGTGTGAAAGGCAATCCATTTCTGCCGAACGTGAAAGATGCGACGACCGTCGCGCCGGTGCAATTCCTGAACGCGAGCGCCGTCGCGCAACTCAAGACCCAGATAGGCACAGGCAAGACTGTACAAACCTGGCTCGCCACGTCGAGCGAGGTCGTGACGAAAACACTAATGCTTCCCGCGCCGCGCGCACCCGTTCCCAATCCTTTCGACCCCACTCTTCTCAACACCCTGACGACCGCGAGCGGTCAATCCGACGCCGACCGCGCGCGGCAGGTCGCGGCGGCAAACCTCGCGATGCTGACCGCGAACCCGACTAGCGCGCCGACGCAAATCCAATTCGCCGCGTTCAAGAGCGCGTCCATTGCAGATGCGAATCAAATCGCGGCGGGCGCGGTGCCATCGTTCGCGAGCGGCAAGGCGAGCGCGTTAGCCAGGCAGTCCGTCGTCGCGGAGGAATTGGTCAGCACTCTATACGTGCTTGACGGTCAAGCGCCGCCCAGAGTTGAAGGCAGCACGCCCGTGAAGGAAACAACGCCTCTGGTTACACTCAGCATCGCCGGAGTGAAAGAAACATCCAGAAGGAGAGATGATTCGGGATATTTGGGCGTTGCATTTCAGGTCCAAGTCGCGTGGCAGACGACCTATGCCGCGCCTCGACTTTACATCGTGTGCGCTGGAGGATCTTCTGGCAACATAGTCACAAGCAACAGCGGCAGCCAGCAACTGAGCGCCTACGCCTACGTCAAATCCAAAACCCTCCCTGGTGAGGCAGAGATTCGTTGTGAGGTCCATAGCCCGGCTGGTGATTTCACGATGCCAAACGCTACCGCCTGGATGCGCGTCTGGGTGGAAGAGACGGAGAAGGTCGCGATAACTGCAACTCCAACCGATACTGTGACTCCGACGCCAACGCGAACACCGACAAAGGCGGCAACACCCACAACCACGCCTACGATCATCCCTGCGCTGGGAACAGAGGTTGCCGCGAGCAAGACCGCCGAGTTCCGCGCGACCATCACCGAGATCGCGCGCCAGACCGCGCAGGCGAGCCAGGCAAGTGTCTTTACGATGAACGGCACATTCAGTCTAAATTTCCTCCCAGTGGGATGGTGCGAGGTGGGCTACGACGATCCAATTTTCGGCACGAACAGCGTCGGGACAATCAAGATCACCGTGGATTTGAAGAGCGGCGCGGCAAGCGGTTCGATCAAGGGAGGCGGCAGCCGGGGCACCTACAAAATGACCGCATGCGATGGGAGTTGGAGTCACGACCAGACGTCAAGGATAGATTACGAGGGAACGCTCAGCGGCACGGTTGACCCTGCTACCGGTGTACTCTCGCTACTCAGTGTCGCAAACCTGAAATACGAAATATCCGTTGCCAACTGCTGGTCCAGGGATCCCAACGTACAAGGACCTTGCCGCCCACGCACAGGGTTGCCAGACAAACTGCCCATTATCATCACAGGGACGGTGGATAGAGCCGCGCACACGGGCAAGGGTACCGTCACCGTGCGCAATTGCCTGGTCAAGGATCATTGTGTAGGTGATTGGCATGCTGGGGAGTAATGGGGACAGGAGCGTAACCGTGATCGGCATGTTCGCCGTTGCTTTGGCGCAACTGAATCTGTGGAGCCAAATGCCCGTCGAAGCTGTTGCGTTCATGCTGCTCGCCCTGCTCATCAATCTCGTAGCTTTCGCGTATCTGGTGTACCGCTATGCGCGAGGATACCCCAGCGCGCGGCTGGAATAGACTTTCGGCAATAATATTTTCGACAGGACTTGCAGACTTGGCATATTCGTGGGCTTGGCATACATCGTGTGGACCATGGCTCACACGGTTACCCATTTCACGATCTCGAGGAGCAGAAATGAAAAAGGATAGGTTGACGGCACTTGTGCTTATCGCGCTGACCGCGATCCTGGTCGGCTGCACCGCCCCGGCGCCTACCGCGACCCCGGCGCCGCCACCGCCGCCGACTGCAGCGCCAACCAAGCCGCTGCCCCTCACTGCCACCCCGGTGCCGGCGACAGCCGCGCCCCTGTCCACACCGACGACCACCCCCACGATCCCATCCGCCGTACAAGAATACATCCGCGAGCTGGTGGACAACGACTATAGTCGCGGTGTCGTCGTGGCTCTGATTGACGCCAGCGGCACAACCTATTACAGCTATGGCAGGATGTCAGAGAACGGCGCCCCGGTGGACGAACACACGATTTTTGAGATCGGATCCGTCACCAAGGTCTTTACCGCCATCCTTCTAGCTGACCTGGTGGAACGCGGCGTGGTGACGCTTGATACGCCTATCGAAAAATACCTGCCGCCGGAGGTGCGGGCGCCAGAACGCAATGGTAAAAAGATCACCCTGGAACATCTGGCGACTCACCGGTCCGGCTTGCCCCGGATGCCCACGAATTGGAATCCTCAAGACCTCAACAATCCAGACGCCGATTACACCACCCAGATGCTCTACGAATTCCTGTCGAGCTACACGCTGCCCCGCGACCCCGGCGCGCAATACGAATATTCCAACCTCGGAGCCGGGCTTTTGGGGCACATTCTGGCGCGCCTCGCCGACAAGCCCTACGAGCAGCTGGTGATTGACCGCATCTCACAGCCCCTCGGCATGAACGATACCCGCATCACCCTCTCGGAGGAGCAGCGCAGCCGATTGGCGCGCGGGCATCTTGCGGATGGGCAGCCCGTTGGGAATTGGGATTTTGACGCGCTGGCTGGAGCGGGGGCTTTACGTTCCTCAGCAGTAGACCTGGCGAGGTTCGTAGCAGCCAACCTTGGATTGTACAAGACAGACCTTTACCCGGTCCTGCAGCGCACCCATCAGGTCCGCGCGGACACTGGCGAAGCGGGCGTAGAGATGGCGTTGGGCTGGGTCGTCATCACCCCGCGCGGCAACGCGATCATCTGCCATGGCGGAGGCACGGGCGGCTATCGCAGTTGGGTCGGCTTTGACCCATCCCGCAAGGTCGGCGTCGTGGTGCTGTCCAACTCGAACTATGAGAGCATCGTCGGCGCCATCGGCGTGCATCTCTTGGCGCCGCAGGTCGAACTTCCGCGTGTCAAAAAAGCAATCGCTGTAGCGCCGAGTGTGCTGGCGGCATACACGGGCACATATCAACTGGAGCCGGGGGTATTGGCTGATGTGACTGTGGAAAATGGGACCCTGCTGGTTCAGATCACAGGGGTGCCCCGGTACCGCGCCTATCCAGAGTCGGAGACGACGTTCTTTATCAAAGTAATTGACGTCCAGATCACGTTCCAAAAGGACGCCAAGGGGAACGTCGTCGGGTTGGTTCTGCACGAAGAAGGAAAGGACTATGCTGCGAAAAAGATAAAGTGACAGCTGGTGCAAAGTGGTGCGGCACACTTGCAAGTGCGCCGCACCGCGACAGCGGGAGGTAAATCATGGTTCGCATCTTCAGTCTATTGCTCGCCGGCGCGCTGGCGCTGCTCTACATTTGGAAAGTGCGCCCCTGGATGAGGGTTTGGGGGACACAGGGCGACGAGGCGACCAGACCCTTGCCCGGCGATGAAGCGGTGCCCGAAGCGATGGCAAGCTATACACGCGCCATCACCATCAACGCGCCGCCCGAAACGGTTTTTCCCTGGCTCGTGCAGATGGGGCTGAACCGGGGCGGTTTCTACAGCTACGATGCATTGGACAACGAAGGCAAGCCCAGCGCTACCTCCATCGTGCCCGAACTACAGGCCCTCAAGGTGGGCGATAGGATCATGCTCGACAGAAAGACTGCGATGACGGTGACTCACCTGAACCCGCCGCGTGCGATGGTGTGGGCAATGCCGGATACGCCGGTCGAGTTGGGTCTAACCGCCAGTATGAGTATGGCTTTTGTGCTGCAACCGCGCGACACCGACCGCTCGCGCCTGCTCGCCCGCATACGGGGTCGGTTGCGTGGTTTGTTGAGCCAGCCCTATTTTTATCTTTTGTTCGAGTGGGTGGACTTTGTGATGCACCGCAAGCAACTGTTAGGCATCAAGGAACGGGCGGAAGCACAGCACAGATCATCGGAGGTAAGCAATGAGCGCGCATCCCGTGCGCAAACGTGACTGGGAAAGGAGTCAGCCGAAATGAAAGAGTTATCCGTTGCTTCACAGGTCATGCTATACGTGCTGCTGGCAGTGATGGGTTTGTTTGCCGTGCTGCTTTGGGTCTGGCAGTTCATGATCCTGCGGGGCAAGGCGTTCAAAAACCCTGATGGCTCGATCGATGACTGGCATGCACAAAAGACCCATTACGGCATCGCCTTTGCCGATGTCTTTGTGGCTTGCCCCGCGAACATCATTGGCATCGTCCTCGTGTTCGTCGCGCCGCGCTGGGGCTATTATCTGCTCGCACTGGTGAGCTTTTGGTGGGTGTGGGCTAACGTGATGACCACGGCGACCAGTCTGCGATTCTACAATCCGCGCCTCAACTTGCCTCTGTGGCTCATCGGCTATCCGTTCGGCATCCTCGTGGGCTTGGCGTACATCGTGTGGACCGTGATTCACTTTGACGCGATTTACTTGCCGTGATGCGTGAGGGGTGTTGCGTTGGACACGACGACAACCGGCTGAGACCAAACACTCGGTTGGCGGCGGGTGTCGAGCATCTCCGCCAACCGAGTGTCTGGCGACATTTCCGCACAATCAATAGATGATGGCTTGTCAACTTCAAGCGAAATTCGTAGGCGCGGTTACATCTTCGCTTGCTCAACCCGGTAGTGGCAGTAATGGAAATCGTAGAGCCGCGAAAGGAGGGTAACGTATGCAAGACAAGCAGTTCACGAAAGTAGAAGAGGAATACTTTCGCCTCAAAGGAAAACTCGCGGCCGGGCGAATCACACGCGAGCAATTCGACGCCGCGCTGAAAAGTCTGATGTTCCAAGACGCGCAGGGGCGCTGGTGGATGATGGGCGCGGACAGCGGCAAGTGGTTCGTCCACGATGGGCAGACCTGGGTGGAGGCAGAGCCGTACGCAGTGTCCAGTCCTGCGCCGATGCCCCCGCCCGAGTTGCCCGAGCGCGGCAGACCCCCTTCACTGCCAGAGCGCGCCGCGCCCAGATACGCTCCAAGCCAACCGCCACCGCTCTATCCGCCTCCAGAGCACCTCGCGCCGCGCGGACGCACTCCAACGACCTGGATGCTTGCCATCGGCGGAGCAATACTCGCGGTGGTAGTCTGCGCTTGCGTTGCCTTGTTCGCCCTGAGCGGATTGCCCACCACGGTCTCGCAGATTCCCTCTGCGAGTCCGCTACCAACGCCACCGCCTCAACCACTGGGAACTCCGCCCATTGCTACTGTCACGCCGCCGGTCCCGGGCACCCCAGCGCGCGTGATCGCATCGTACGAGTCGCGACTCTTGACGCCGCAAGAATTCACCACGAATGCGGAGAACCTCGCGGCGGCCGTCGCCGATCTCAATCGCGCGCAACTGCAATTCATCCAGGACGCGAAAACTTGGCTCGCGAAAGAAAACCGTGAGCGCGTGATCGGGCTCGCGATACCCTTATTCGCCGATCCGAACACCGAGCGCCTCGATCAAGACCTGCGCGAGATTGCCGCACGCGCGATGAAGGTCGGACGCCTCGCGGATGACCTGGCGCGAACGATGGCGTCTCAGGACAACGGAAGCGCTGCTGCGGCGAAAATGGCAGAGCCCTATACTGCCGTTGGGCGCATGGCGTATGCGCTGGTGATCGAAGCGCAAAACCTCCGCGACGATTTAGCGAAAGGGTCTCTTAAACGCGCGGACGCGGTGAGCCGCATCGCCGAATACGGCGCGCGCCTGTGGAATGCGCGCGTGAGCGGACTCGATCCAAATGCCAAACCCGTTGCTGGCGCCGTCAATCCCTTTGTTGCGGAGATGACAGACTCCGGAGGAATCTCGCCCCTGCGCTATCTGAGCGCATCTGCCGCGCAGCAGTTAAAGACCCAGTTGGGCAACAAGAATCCGCGGCTGTGGCTGGCGGTCGCGCAAGACCCGATCACGCGCACACTTTCCATCCCTGCACCGGTCAAGCCGGTAGGGAATGTGTTCGATCCCGTTCTGCTCGACAAGTTGACGAATCCCGCCGAGCAGGTGGATGCCGACCGCGCGCGGCAAGCCGTGGCTGCGCAGTTGGATCCCCGGAACCCATCGGGGGCGCGGCAGGTTCAGATCGCGCTCAAGACGGCGGCAGTGGCGGACAAGGACGCGATCGCCGCGGCGGTCATCCCATCGTTTGATCGTGGAACAGGGACGACCGCGTCTCTGCAGAAAGGCGTTTTGGGAGGAGATGACCTCAGCGACGATATCAGCGCGTTGAGCGGGATTGAGGCGCCAAAGCCGGACGACAGCAAACTGATCATTCCGGCGGACAAATTGATCGCCTTATCTATCGGCAATGTTTCTGTTGGCGAAGTGTGGGTTGGGAACGATGCAGCCGATGTCACTATTTTTTTCAATGTGGAATGGAACGCTCGGATCATGCCCTCCGCGGGATCGGCGTTGTTGATTCAATGTGCCAGCCCGAACGGGCTACTCCCGTTGTTCGAGCCGAAAGTGCGTACGGGCATTTTCACTGATAACACCGGGCTGACCAGGATACCCTATCCCGGGGAGGTCGCCTTGACCTGCAAGAGCTTCATCGGCTACCTTAATGAGGATCCCCGTTTCTCTTCATCCGTCTCGATCACAGTGCATATAGGCAAAGAGGGCACGCCGACGGCGACCGCGACACCTACTGCCACCCTGACTACGCCAAGTACCCGCACGCGCCCCGTCACGCCCGCGCCGACAAGCGCAGCAACCGGCACGCGCACCTCGACGCGGACAGCGACAGCGATCCCCACTCCAAGTCCGGCATTCACGATGAACGGCACGTTCAGTATCAAGTGGGCGCGTGGTTACTATACTTCGGGATCCATCAAAGTGACGGTGGACCCCACGGCTGGCACGGCGAGCGCATTTATGAACGGGGCGGGCACATACTCGGGTGAGAACAATCGTTGCCCACCCAACGCCAGGAACTATACGGCGCGCCGCACATTCGAGGGAACTCTGAAGGGGACCGTTAACCCCCAGTCGGGCGAACTTGTACTCACCGGTCAGCTACCTGGTCAAGTCAGCATGACTGGGAGTTGTAGCGACGATACGTTGGGTCTTCCTGCTGACCTTTCCTTATCCGGTACTGTTGACCTCAAGAATCACACCGCGAAAGGAAAGGTGCTCTCCACTGGGAGTTTCGATGCCGGTGAAGGGGACTGGCACGCGGGGGAGTGAGCAAGCTTCAGGTTCTAGGTTTCAGGCTACCAGTCAACAAAGGTCTTTTGTGAAGGAATCATCCATGCGTTGTTTCCCTTCGGGAAACGAGCGCACCACCACACATGAAAATCAATCCTTCCCCCCCTCGCCTTGTAGTGCCTGTCCTGAACCAAAGCCCTGAACATAGTGAAGGGACAGTGAAGGAAGAGGGGCAGGGGGTGAGGTTTAGGAGACAACTATGACACTGAAACTGGCTGCGCGCTTGATTGTCGCCGCACTCTTTATGACATTCATGCTGCTGCGCGCGCCGCTGCCCGCGGCGCACGCCGCGACCATCGTCGTCGGCTGCACGACGCCCGAACTCGTCACCGCCATCAACACTGCCAACGGAAATGGCGAGCCAGACACGCTGGAACTGACCGCCAGCTGCACCTACACGCTGACTGCCGTCAACAACACCGACCCGAACGCGGGTCCGAATGGGCTGCCGGTCATCACCAGCGACATTACCTTCAACGGTCACGGCGCGACGATTACGCGGAGCGCCGCGACGGGCACGCCCGCCTTTCGTATCTTTCAAGTGAACAGCAGCGGCATTCTGCGGCTGAACGATGTCACCCTCAGCAATGGCAGCACCGACTGGGAAGGCGGCGCCGTCTACAACGAGGGCGGCACGGTTGAGCTCACGGGCACTATCCTGTTCGACAATCACGCCACCACCGGCAGCAGCGGCGGCGCCATCATTAACTGGGATGGCGATGTCACTGTGACGAGCAGCGTTTTTCAGCTCAACACGGCAGAGGGGGACGGCGGCGCCATTTTCAGTTTCGGCACGCTGACGGTGGCAAATAGCGTTTTCTTTGAAAATCGCGCGGACAGCACGGGCGGCGCGATCTTTAATAGTTTCACGACCGCCGTGGTGGACACTACCTTTTCTGAAAACATTGCGGCGGGCGACGGCGGCGCGATCTATAACGTCATCACGCTCATGGTGACGCACAGCACTTTTTCCAACAACAGCGTGGCTGGCGATGGCGGCGCGATCTTTAACGGCTGGATGCTCGACGTAACCAACAGCACTTTTTCCGGCAACAGCGCGGGGCGGTGGGGCGGCGCCATTTACAATTTCGATACGCTGGCGATCACGAACAGCACCTTCTCTGGCAACAGCGGGATCACCAGCGGCGGCGGCATCATGAACGACAATGGAGGGATTGGCGCGGCGACGCTGCGCAATACGATTGTCGCCAACAGCACGGCGGGTGGAAATTGTGCGCTGGGCGCGGGCGCGGCTTTCACCGATGGCGGCGGCAACCTGCGCTGGCCCAACACGGACGCGACTTGCGTCGGCGCCTTTGGCGATCCCAAACTCGGCGCACTCGCGGACAACGGTGGTCCCACGCAAACACTGGCGCTCCAATCCGGCAGCGCGGCGATTGGCGCCGTCAATGCGAATTGCCCCGCGACGGATCAGCGCGGCATGACACGTCCCCAACCCACGGGCGGTACGTGCGACAGCGGCGCCTACGAGCGCGGCAGTCCCGCTTTCCTCACCGCCGAAGGTGGGACGCCGCAGTCCGCGCTGATCAACACCGCGTTTGCCGCGCCGCTTCAGGCAAAGGTTACTGACTCGCTGGGCGGACCGCTGGATGGCGTGGCGGTCACCTTCACACCTCCGGCGAGCGGCGCGAGCGCGACTATTACTGGCTCGCCCGCCACGACGGATGCGAGCGGCATGGCGGCGGTCACGGCGACCGCAAACGGTACCGCCGGTGGACCGTACAATGTGACGGCGACGACAAGCGGGTTGAACGCGACCTTTAGCTTGACGAACCTCCCGGCAAACACACCTACCGCGACACGCACAGTCACACCGACGCCGACCAGCACCGCCACGCCAACCAATACAGCAACCACCACCCCAACGCCGACGGATACGCCGACCGACACGCCGACGAGCACACTCACGCGCACGGCTACCAGCACCGCCACGCCAACCAATACAGCAACCACCACCCTAACGCCGACGGATACGCCGACCGACTCGCCGACGGGTACGCGCACTCACACGCCGACCAGTACTCGCACGCCGACCAATACAGCGACTGATACGCCGACAAGCACACTCACTCCCACGCCGACGAGTACTCCCACGCGCACGCCAACCTACACGTCAACCCCAACTGCGTCACCTACGCTGACGAACACGCCGTCCAAGACACCTATCTCCGCTGCCGACCTGAAGATCGTCAAACGCGTCCGCCTGGTCAAACGCGACCGCCCGATTGTCTTTCAACTGCGCGTCACCAATCTCGGTCCTGACAGCGCGCGCAAGGTCGTCGTGACTGATGAACTGCCCAATGCGCTCACGTTGATCAGCGCATCCAGCAAACGCGCCCAATGCGCAGTCAAGGGTCAGCTCGTCACGTGCGCACTTGACGCTTTGGGCAAGGGCGAAAAGGTCAGTATCCTTTTGCGCGTCCGACCCCGGCGCTTTGCCAACCCGCTCGTCAATTGTGCCGAGGTGCGCGCGGCGGGCAGCGATCCGCAGCTCAAGAACAACCGCGCGTGTGTGCGCGTCAATCCGCCGAAAGCGGCGCGCGCTCGCTAGTCCATGCATTATTGACTTGCCAACAGATTACTTTCCTTCCCCCTCGCATTGTAGTGCCTGTCCTGAACCAAAGCCCTGAACATAGTGAAGGGACAGTGAAGGAAGAGGAGGCAGTATGGCAGATTGTGTGTAAATTCGCGCTGCTGGGCAGGCACAAGGCACTTGGGCAGGCACAAGGCACTTGGGCAGCACAAGGCACTTGGGCAGGCACAAGGCACTTGGGCAGGCACAAGGCACTTGGGCAGGCACAAGGCACTTGGGCAGGCACAAGGCACTTGGGCAGGCACAAGGCACTGCCCCTACGAATTTACACAACTTTCAGGATACCGCCGGAGAGGGGCAGGGGGTGAGGTTATCTTCAGGAGGAAAAACCATGAACGTGAAACCAATTCGCATTTTCCCGGCGCTGCTCGTCATCTTAATAGCGCTGATCGGCTTTGCGTCCGGCGCTCCGGCACGCGCCCGCGCCGAGCCCGCGCGGGGAGGACTCGAGATCGCCTCTGCCTCTCACAACTTTGGCATTACCCCGGTCGGACAATTGTCCTTGGTGCAGAGCTTTACAGTCTGGAACAGGACTGGAGCGGACCTTGAGGTGTATGCGTCCGGTATCTTTACGAACATCCCGGATGGCTTCCCAGATTTTAATTTTACAATCACAGCAGATACCTGCATCGGACAGGAATTGTTCGACGATCGCTATTGCCATGTTGACGTGGTCTTTTCTCCCCTGTCCAACAGCAGCCATACCGCCTACCTCGCCGTCTTTGCGGCGTACGTCAATCCCCCGCCCATCGACCCGGAGATCGGAACAGCCAAACTGACCGGGAACAACTACCCGACAACAGAGGTCAGCAACTTTGGCGGAAAAAACGCAGGCAAGATCGGCGATCCCATCACGACCTCTGTCGGCGAATACCACTTTGATAAACCCCTCTTGAATCTGGGCGGTCCGTTGCCGCTTGAATTCACCCTCTACTACGGCTCCATGATGCGCACAGGCAAAATCGGCGGAGACAACGACACCTTGGGCGGGGACTGGGCGCACAACTATCATCTCAGCTTGCTGGAGTGGGCACCCGACACTGTCCTTATCCAATACGGACCAGGGGATCTAATCAAGTTTCAGAAATCGGGCAACGAATGGCAGGTGGTGAACGAGGAGACCATTTACCAGTTAAGAGAGGATCCCGGTCATTACTACTTGCTCGATCCCGTTTTGGAACGGATTTCTACCTTTGAAAAAGACATCGCGCGCGAGATTGCCTATTTGACCCGCATCGAGGATCGCAATGGCAATGCCCTCACTTTTACCAACGACGGCAAGGGGCGCGTCCTTCGCATCGAGGATGGTCTGGGTCGCTCCCTCACGTTTAGCTATTCGACCCCACCCAAGCCCTGGGACAATCCGCAGCTGACCCAGGTGACTGACCAGACGGGTCGCTCCATCAGATTCGGCTACCCAAATCCGTGGGGCGGCAACCTCGCCACGGTGACCGACCCAATGGGTCTAGTCACGACCTTCAGCTACAACGGCTCGGATGCTGACAGCGCCCTCATTGCGCAGACCCTGCCCCGGCGCAACATTCCTTACCAGCATACCTACCAGCGCGTTCCATCCGAGTCGGGTTGGCGGGTTGTCACTCAGACCGATGCATACAACAACACGACCCGGCTCGATTTCGATGACTATAACGGCGAGACCACCATCACTGACCCGTTGGGTAACACTCGGCAGCACACGCATCAGGACAAGCGGCTGCTGACTGTAATTCGCGACGAGACAGGTCTTGCCATGTCCTTTGCTTATGATGCCCAAGGTCGCCGCACCGCCGTCACCGACCGGCTGGGGGACACAACTCAAATCATCTACCATCCAGAGACAGGCAATCTCGCCACCTATACCGACGCCGAAGGCAACACTACCACCTACACTTATACCGCGCAGAATCAGACCTTGAATCACGCCGGAACGAATGTCACCTTTACTTTTTATAATCTCACGCGCACCACTTATGCCGACGGCACACATGAGGATTTCCTTTACGACGGCAAGGGCAACGTGACTGGCTATACCGACCGCGCAGCCCAAGTGTTGGGGTATCAATACGATGCTCGCGGACAGCTGACCCGACTCACCAACCCAACGGGCGGCGTGGTGCAATTTACCTACAACTCCGATGGCACACTGGCTTCAAGCCGCGATTTGGAGGTGGGCACCACTGTTTATGGTTACGATGGCTACAAGCGGCTCGCTACCATCACCCGTCCGGGCGGCGGCGCCATCACCATGACCTATGACCTTGATGACCGTCCGCTGACCATTACCGATGAACTGGGGCGCACGACAACCTACGGCTACGATGCCAACGACAATTTGGTCAGAGAGACCAACCCTCTCAATCAAGTCATCTCTTATGGCTACGATCTCATGGATCGCCTCGTCACCCGCACCGATCCTTTGGGTCGCGCCAGCACCTACACCTATGACGCGCTGAGCCGACTGGATTCCTTCACCAACCGCAGCGGCAACACCACCACCTACACCTACGACTCGCGGGGTTGGCAAACTGGCATCACCAATCCGGCGGGACAGACCTGGGACACCGGCTACGACGATGAAGGGGTACTCGCCTCCGAAACTACACCCCTGGGCTTTACCACCGGTTTGCAAACAAACAAACTGGGACGCGTCACCGCGATTACCGACCCGCTGGGCGCGGTTGCCCGTTACACCTACGATGCTATGGGACGCCGCATCTCGACCGCCGACCGGATGAGCCGCGTAACAACTTACGGCTATGACGGCGAAGGGCGACTCGTAGGCGTGACTCCCCCGCTCATCGGCGTTGCCACCTACACGCGCAATGGCTTGGGCAAACTGACCCGCATCACCGACCCGCGCGGCAAGCATTGGAATTTCGGCTACTCGACAATGGGCCGCCGCACCTCGCACACCGATCCACTTGGCAACCAATGGACGTACGCGTACGACAACCGGGGTCGCCTGTCACAAATCACGTACCCCGACGGCGGCGCAGCCGTCTACACCTACGATGCTGCCAGCCAGCTTACCCAAATCGCTTACTCGGGTGGTCCAACGCTAAATTTTACCTACGATGCTGCCGGGCGGCTGCTCACCGCCGACCACCTCGCGCTGACCTACGATGCGCGCGGCGACATCACCAACAGCCAGGACGGTGCCGCCTCGTTCGGCGCTACCTACGACAATGAACGGCGAATCAAGACGGTCACGTATGACAACCAAGCCACTGTCACCTACACCTACAACAGCCGCGATCTACTGATTCGCGTCGAGGACAATCGCGCCGGCGCGTGGATGACTTTTTCTTACGACAATGATGATCGTCTGACCGGCATCACGCGCTCGAACGGCGTAAGCACGAGCTACACCTACGACAATGTGGGGCGTGTCACACGAATTCAAGACGGCGCGCTCGCCGACCAACAGTACACGCTCAACGCCGAAGGTGAACCGACGCAAGCGATTCGCACGCTGCCCCTTGACCCCAATCCCCAATCTCAAATCTCCAATCTCTCTTACGACGACGCGTCGCAAATCGCCAGCGCGGGCTACACCTACGATTCGCGCGGACGACTCATCCAATCACCCAGTCACCAATTCACCTATGACGGGGCAGACCGATTAACCTCCGTGACCTCTGGCGCGGAGACAGCCGATTTTTCCTACAATGGCTTTGGCAAGTTGCGCACACGGACTGCGGGTGATGTGACCACCACCTACTATCACAATTACGCCTTGGAGCTCGACCCCATCGTGGCTGAAAAACAAGGCACGAGTTATAAGCGCTTTTACGTTTACACCCCAAGTGGCGCGCTGCTGTACTCGATAGATGCCGGGAACGGCGCGGTGCACTTTTATCACTTTGACCGACTTGGCTCGACTTTGTTCTTGACCGATGGCGCGGGCGCGGTGAGCGATGCATATGCGTACGACCCTTATGGCAACCTGGTCGCCCACACCGGCAACAGGAATCAACCCTTTACCTACGTGGGGCAATTCGGCGTGCGCTGGGAGCCGGTGGGTGGGCTCTACGACATGCGCGCCCGCGCCTACGACCCGGCGACTGCGCGCTTTCTCACCCGCGACCCGGTATGGCCCGTGCTGTCCGACCATGCAGGACTGAATCCCTACCAGTACGGCTACCAGAACCCACTGGCGTACGTAGACCCCGAAGGAACAAGTGTGCTTTCAAAGCTCTGGCAAAAGATAAAAGCGTGGATATGGGGGGAAGCGGTGGAGGAAGCAGCCGAGCAAACAGTGGAGACAATTGTAAGTCAACCCATACCATTAACTCCTACAGCCGCGTTTATGGTAGGCATAACCGGAGACCTAGGCTTTGGCATGGAAATGCGCCCCGGTGAGCGCCCTGTGAGCGATAAAGAAAAAGAAGAAATCCGAAGGCAAGCACGGCAGAAAGACCGACTCCTGAGCAAGGAACGAGAGCTGGAGGCGGATGAAAGGCGGAGGATTGCGATGGGCAAGACTCCAGAGGAGTGGGCGCGAATGAAGCAAATATATTGGGAGCAGACTTCTGCGGTGCGCGAGTGGCAACGCGAGGAGCAAAAGAAGCGTTGGGAACCCCTTGGACTACGGGAGGCGTCAGGCAAGCTGCAACAAGATGAAAACCCTATGGATATCCGTTGAACTATCGCTGTTGGTTCGGGAGTTGGACTCCCGATCCCGCGCGGGCTCGGAGTTCAATTCCGATTACACGCGGGCGAATGAGTGGCTCTCGCTTGCGAGCACAACTCATTCGCCAACAACGTCACCCGTCACATTTTCAGGAGAGTTCGCCACGCGCCTTGCGGCGCACTCGCAGTCAATGAAAGCGGTCAGTCCCCAACGAATCAATTCGTTACTACGGGTTATTTTCAGGAGAGGTGAAAGAACGATGAACAGAACACCCACACTTGGTTTGCCGTCAAGCCGCAAGATGGTCCCATGGGTGCTGGTCGTGGCAGTGGCGTTGGTGGCAGTGTTGGCGGCTGCCCCGCTCATTACATTCGCGGGATCTTTGAGGGAGCGGGCGAGCGAGCAGAGGGGCAAATGCCCAATCTCAACCTCCAACGCCCAGAGTTTGAACCCCAAACTCCAAATCCCGGACTCCAAGCCCGCGCCTCAAGCCGCACTATCACTTACACCTTTGACAGCGCCGGGCGGCTGGCGCAGGTTGACTATGCTGACAGCACGCGCATCACCTATACCTACGACAACTCGGGGAACTTGCTGCGCCTAGAAATCGTGGGGGCGCCCTCCAGGGGAACACCCACACCGACGCGCACACCCACGCCAACGCGCACGCCCAAGCCCACAAGGCAGCCCGTGACGCACATCGTCATCAGCGAACTTCGCACGCGCGGACCGAACGGCGAGAGCGACGAATTCGTCGAACTTTTTAACCCCGGCAATGTCGCCGTCAACATCGGCGGTTGGACGATTCAAGTCTCGGACCGCGCGGGGCATGTCAGCACCCTCCTCACCATCGCCTCCTCGACGCGCTTGCGCCCTGGTCGTCATTTCCTCGCCGCTCACGCGAGCAAACGAAGCGGCGATTACAGCAGCGCGGTCTCGCCCGACCAGCGCTTTACCCACAAACTGCCCGATGCGGGCGGCATCGCGCTCCTGCAGCCCGACGGAACGATTGTGGATCAGGTTGGAATGAGCGAAGGCGCGGCGTTCAAAGAGGGAACGCCTTTGGCACCCGTGACCGGGGATGAGGATCGCGGGTACGAGCGGCGAAGAGGGGGCGCGGCAGGCAGCTGCGTGGATACGAACGACAACGCGGCAGATTTCAAAATCCGCGCGCCGAGCGATCCGCAGAACTTGGCGAGTCCCGCGACCCGCTGTCCCTGACCCTGCTGTGGTTCACCGGCTATCCCTTTGGCATACTGGTGGGCTTGGCGTACATCGTGTGGACCGTGATTCACTTTGACGCGATTTACCTGCCGTGAGCTGCGCGCCATGTGGCATGAAACATCCACATTAGCGCAAACGAACAGGAGACAAACAACCATGACCGAATACACAATGGGTGCACATCTCAAATAGTGAGCTAGGCGTCCCAAAACAACGTGAAATCGCTCTCTGATAAGGTCATCAACGTCGGTTTGCTGGTAACGTTCCTGGCATACTTCCAGTTGGACTGTCAACGATCGCATTGAGTTGAGAATCCATGCTGCAAAAGGCGTCTTCCGTCAGGCGCGAGCTCACTATTTGAGACTTACACCCTGACCGAACCAAAGGTGGACAAACGCGCGTGGGGACTGATCCTGATCGCGCTGGCGAGTTTTTGGTGGGTGTGGGCGAACGTGATGACCACGGCGACCAGCGTGCGATTCTACAATCCGCGCCTCAACTTTGTGATGTGGTTCATCGGCTATCCCTTTGGAATATTCGTGGGCTTGGCGTACATCGTGTGGACCGTGATTCACTTGTACGCGATATACTCGCTATGAGTCATGTCGCGCTGACGTTTTTCTGACCGCGGAGGAGGCAGTGCCATGAAGACACAAATTTTCATCAGAACGGGCATCTTGCTGCTATTGGCAGGATTCCTGTTCGCCACACCAATAGTGGCGTTCGCCGATACCTGTACCTGGGACGGCTCGGATGGCAAGTGGAGTAACGCCAAAAAATGGTCGTGCGGACATGCGCCGGGCGCAGCCGACACCGCCACGATCAAAGAAGGCACGGTGCGACTGGACAGCGGCACGATCGTTGCCGATCTCAATTTGAAGGGTGGGACAATCGTCAGCGCTGAGACTCTCGCCATCACCGTGAGAATGAATTGGACAGGTGGGACGTTGAGCGGGAAAGGGACGACGCGGATTGCTTATATCGCGACGCTGAACATCAAAGGCAACGCGGTCAAGTTCTTGGGCGGTGGACACACGCTGAAAAACGAAGGCACCGCGAATTGGAGCGGTGGAAGAATGGACTCTGTCCAGAACGAGTCCGCCACTATCCAAAACGAGGGTACGTTCAATCTGACAGTCCCGGGCATCCTATATGACTCCGACGGTTCCGGCAGGCGCGTGTTCGAGAATCACGGGACTCTTGATGTCACGCTCGGGACTGGTCTGCTTGCCTATGCCAATATCGGGTGGCGCTTGAACAACCGCGGTACGTTGAACGTCAACAGCGGAATGCTCATCCTCAACGCAGGTGGAACGCACAGTGAGACCTTTTATGCCGCTGCAGGCGCCGTCCTCAGATTTGTTGGGGGCACACACACGCTTGAGGGGGTGACAAGTCTGAACGGTGATGGCACGTTTGAAGTGACCGGGGAGGCGACCATGGAGGTCCAGTTTATTGTAAATGGGCGCAACTTTGGACTGGACCGTAAGGGAGTGCTGACCGGCAGCGGTACTCTGCGGGTCTATGGCGCGATGACGTGGTTGAACGGGACGATGAGCGGGAGTGGGATGACGTGGATTGCCCCGGACGCCACACTGAACATCACTAAAGGCGACCCCGCCTACAACAAGTTCCTGCGTGGCGGACGCACGCTACAAAACGAAGGAACTGTCAACTGGAGCGCGGGCTCTATCTATTATGCAGAGAAGGAGCCAGCCACCATCAAGAACCTGGGAACGTTCAACCTGGCTTGCGACTGCGACCTGTATGCTGTCCAGGTCACTTCAGGGACTCTGCTGTTCGACAATGGCGGCACGTTGAATCGCACGACGACGAAAGGGAAAGCGTCTATCAGTTGGCCGTTCAACAACACTGGCACGGTGAACATCGAGAGCGGGACGCTTGAACTCGATCGTGATGGAACGCACACCGGCGCCTTTGTCGTCGCTTCCGGCGCGTTCCTCAAATTCGGAGGTGGCGACCACACACTCAAAGCGGGAGCGAGTCTGCGTGGAGGTGGCAGGTTCCAGGTATATATCAGTAAGCTGGATGTCGCCAGCAATATCGGCGTGGACGGTACCTTTCTGTTGAGATCTTCCGGGGTGCTGCGAGGCAGCGGCACCTTGACTATCCGTGGGACGATGGATTGGTACGATGGGTGGATGGATGGGACAGGGGTAACGGAGATTGCCCCCACTGGGACGCTGAACATTGACGGTAAGAAGGACCTATATATTAACGATCAACGCACTCTGCGGAACGAAGGTACCGTCAACTGGAAAGATGGGAAAATTCAGACTTCGCCGTCTGATTCACCCACCATCTCGAACCACGGGACGTTCAACCTGACGTGCGATTGCGAGCTGCGCGATCCGGGCGGTCCAGGCAGCCCCGTCTTTAACAACTTGAGCACGCTAAAGCGCACGACCGCGACGGGGACCGCGACCATCGGTTGGCAGTTCAACAACAGCGGCACGGTCGAGCAACAGTCGGGAACGCTCGCCTTTGGCAAGACCTTTAACCAGAACGCGGGCGCTACAATACTGAATGGGGGCGCCATCAAGTTCAGCACGCCAATGCAACTTCAGGGCGGGACGCTTTCCGGCGCGGGCACCATCAAGGGCAGTGTCAACAACAGCGGCGGCGCGGTCAGCCCCGGCAGCTCGGCGGGGATGCTGGAGATTACAAAGGATTACACGCAGGGCGCGGGCGGCGCACTGAATATCGAGATCGGCGGCTTGACGGTGGGCAAGTCCGACCAACTCGGCATCGGCGGCAATGCGACACTCGGCGGCACGCTGAATTTGAGCACGGTTGGCGGCTACACGCCCAAGGTCGGCGACACGTTCAAGATCATGACGCTGCTCGGCACGCGGACGGGGACCTTTGCGACCGTCAACGGGACCGACCTCGGCGGCGGCAATGTGTTCACGGTAAACTATGGCGCATCCGACGTAACCCTCACCGTTCAAGGCGTCGCGCCTATCACGCGCGTCTCGGTCGCCTCTGACGGTACACAGGCGAATGACTCGCTTACCTCTTCACCCGTCATTTCCGCCGATGGGCGCTATGTGGCATTCTTCTCCAGAGCCAGCAACCTGGTGAGCGGCGACACCAATGGTCATGCAGACGTCTTTGTCCACGACCGGCTCACCGGCGAGACCACCCTCGTCTCGGTTCCCCCCACAGGTGGTCAAATCGGGGATTCGGAATATCCTTCCATCTCTGGCGACGGACGCTATGTGGCGTTTCAAGCCCTGCATCAGGGGGTCGTGGGCGCGTATTACGCGATCTTTGTCCATGATCGCGTGACCGGACAAACCACCGTCATTTCACGCTACCGCGATGGATCCGTGGGGAGCGGAAGATATCCATCCATTTCCGCGGGTGGTGGCTATGTGGCGTTTGAGACGCTTAGCGGGCTGGACCCCGATGACACGAACTGGCCGCCCTATTACGACATCTACCTCTACGAGCGAGCGACCCAGCAGTTGACCTGGGTCACGCGCGGCGCGAATCGGGATTCGTACAGCCCCCACTTCTCCGCTGACGGGCGCTACCTCGCGTTTTCGTCCGACGCCACCAACCTGGTGCCGAATCCCAGCGGCAACTGGCAAACCCTGGTCTGGGATCGCATCACCAAGCAGTTCTCCCTCGTCTCTGTTGCTTCTGACGGCACCCACGCGAACGGTAACGCAGGGGCATGGGGAATCTCCGACGACGGGCGCTACGTGGTATTTGCGTCCAATGCTTCCAACCTTGGATGCGGTGCCCAGTACGGAACCGATGTTTTCGTCCACGACCGTCAGACGGGACAGACCACCTGCGTCTCGGTCACCCCTGATGGCACGCCTGGCTATGGTGATTCCTATTACGCCTCCATCTCGGGCGATGGGCGCTACGTTGCATTCGAGCACGACGCGGATGATCTGGTGCCGGGCGACACAAATAAATCGGGGGACATTTTCGTGCGCGACCTTCAGACGGGACGGACGACGCGCGCCTCACTCGCGCACGACGGCGCGCAGGCGAATGGCAACTCGTGGGACACCTCCATTTCGCGTGACGGGCGCTATGTAGCATTTACGTCCGGCGCAAGCAACCTGGTGGCAGGCGATACGAATGGCTATCAGGACATCTTTGTTCGCGACATCAGCATTGTGGCGCCACCAGCCCCTACACTGAAATCACCTGCCAACGGCGCGCAGCTGAACACCCTGCGTCCGACACTCAAGTGGAACGCGGTAAGCGGCGCGAATTGGTACACGCTCGAGGCCTACAAGGACAAGAAAACGGGTACGCCATTCGACCAGACGACGACAGCGGCGACGAAATACAAAACGAAAACGCTGATTGGGGGCGGGACGAAATACTGGTGGCATGTGCAGGCGTGTAATGATGCGGGCTGCAGCGCGTGGAGCGAGTGGCGGAATTTCACCGTCACTGCAACGGGCGCAGTACCCGAACCATTCGAGTAAGAAGGCGCGACAAAACGCATCCAATGGGCGATGAATCACCAAGATCATGTCAAGCTCCTCCGCTCGGGGATTTCATCGCGCGGTGGAGCGTGGGCGGATTTCGGTTCGGGCAGCGGCGCGTTCACGTTGGCGCTGCGCGAATTGGTCGGCGCGGATGCAGAAATTTATTCGATTGACAAAGATGGCAGTGCCTTACGCGAACAGGAACGCGCGTTCTATCAGCGGTTTGCAGATTCGCGGGTGCAATTCATCTGCGCCGATTTCACGCGCCCACTGCCGCTGTCCCCGCTCGATGGCATTGTGATGGCGAGCGCGCTGCATTTTTTCAAAGACAAGGAAACTGTGCTGCGTCATGCACGCGAATTTTTGAAACCGCAAGGTGATTTGCTATTGGTCGAATACAACGTGGATTCAGGCAATCTGTGGGTGCCGCATCCGCTTTCGTTTGACACGTTTCGCGCGCTCGCCCCGCGCGCCGGATTCGCCGAACCACGTTTATTGGCAACCGCACCATCGCGCTTTTTGCGCGAGTTTTACGCGGCGGCGGCGGAGCGCGCGGATTGAGCATTTCTTTCTTTTGTTCGCCGTCGCACCCCCAATTCCATCGCAAGTAAATTCCAGCCGCTTGCGAATTCATGCTATACTCGGAGCTCAATTGCTCTGCATGGAGGTTCGATGCACGTCACGCGCGTTTTCACTTTGCTTTTGTTGGGTTCGCTTGGTTGGTTGTTGGCTTGCAATCCGACTCTTGACCCGGCGCCCCTCACGGTGGTTGCTACTGCGGAATCAACCACAACGCCGAGCGCGGTCCCGACGAATCCCCCCCCCCCTTCGGCAATCCCGCCCCCCCCCCCCCCCCCCCCCCCCAACGCTCGCGCCGTTCCCGACCGGCGTGATTTCGACGACGAATGGCTCGGGTGCGACCAGTGGACCGACGAGCGTGCCGCGTCCGTCCGAATTGGGTAACAGCGCGGGCGATGGCGCGCTCATTGCGGTCTTGCAGCGCTGCTGGAAAGTTTCCGATACGCGTCAATTGAACGGCAGCAATCCCGCGCATCGGGACGCGTTTGACTGCGCGCGGCAGGCATTACTCGACATTGTAAAAAATTACCCGGGCTATGCGCTCGTGCATCGCGTGTTGGCGTGGGGCTATTTTTACAAAGACAATGATGCCGGCAAAGCCATCAACGAATACCGCGCGGCGGCAAACGTGTACAAAGCGCAGGGCAATAAAGCCGGCGAAAGCGAAGCGCGTATGCGCCTCGCCCTGTTGTTAGTTTCAGGGAATCTGCAACAGGGCTGCGCGGAACTCGTCACCGCTGCAAATCTCAAGGGCGACGTCAAGTTCCTCGACCGCGCGTTCTGGAACTTTGGAACGGTGAATTGGACGCAGGGCACGATTTATCTGGATGAACACGCCGAAATCCACAACGTCAAGGATCGGCTTCTTGATGTGCAAGGCGACCTGTTGATTTGGACAGAGAGCCAGAAATCCAAATTCGACAACTCTGGTATCTTGCGGAAATCCGCAGGCAGGGGAAACCTTGTGATTGATGTGCCATTCACCAACAGCAAAGACCAAGGCGTGGTCGAGGTACAGGTGGGTGAGATCAAGTTCAAGCATGGAGGAGAGTTGCAGGGCAAATTCAACATCGCCTCCGGCGCAAAGGTCAGGTTCGTTGAGAACAGATACAGAGCCCTCGAAGCGGCTTTCACCGGCGATGGAGTGGTCGAGGTGCTTGAGAATGCCTCGTTGGTCCTGGACGAGCTGGGCGGCACGATCGACAAGGTGGATATTGACAATCTGGTTCTGTCCGGCGGCACACTGACTGGCGACGGCGTGCGGATTGCCAAGCACCTTGACTGGCGCGCAGGCACAATGGCAGGTTCCGGCACGACCTACGCCAATGGCGCGACCACGTTCCGCGGCGCCGAGACCAAGCTGCTCAAGCGCAAGTTTGACAACGCGGGAACGGCGACGTGGGCGGGCGGCGACATCGAGATGGAGCGCGGCGCGGTTTTCAACAATCTGGAAGGTCATCAACGTCGGTTTGCTGGTAACGTTCCTGGCATACTTCCAGTTGGACTGTCAATGATCGCATTGAGTTGAGAATCCATGCTGCAAAAGGCGTCTTCCGTCAGGCGCGAGCTCACTATTTGAGACTTACACCCTTTCAACAACAGCGGTACTGTGGAGGCGCGGTCGGGCATCCTGGGTTTCAGTGCGAGTTACAACCAGACGGCGGGCGCGACGGTGCTGAATCGCGGCGACATCGAATTTCGCACGCCGATGCAGCTGCAAGGCGGGACGCTCTCCGGCGCGGGCGCGATCAATGGCAGCGTCAACAACAGCGGCGGCGCGGTCAGCCCCGGCGCCTCGGCAGGTGTACTGGAGATCGTCAACAATTACACGCAGGGCGCGGGCGGCGCGCTGAACATCGAGATTGGCGGCTTGAACGCGGGCAGCGGGTTCGACCAGCTCGGCGTCGGCGGGAATGTCACGCTCGGCGGCAGGTTGAACCTGAGCACGGTCGAATATTCACCCTACGTCGGCGCCACGTTCAAAATCATAACGCTGCTGGGCACGCGCACGGGGACCTTTGCGACGGTCAACGGGACCGATCTCGGCAGCGGCAAAGTTTTCAAAGTGGATTATGCCGCATCCAAAGTCGAGCTGATCGTTCAGCAAACTGTTCAGCCGAAACTGACCGCATTGGACGGAGCGGCGCAAGACTGGTTCGGCTCGGCGGTGGCGCTCAGCGGCGACGGCAACATCATGCTGGTTGGAGCGCCAGGGGCTGACATTGGTGAGCACTGGGCGCAGGGTGCGGCGTATGTGCTCGTGCGCAGCAGCGGGATGTGGAGCGAGCAGCAGAAACTGACCGCATCGGACGGAGATACGGCTCAAGTCTTTGGCTCCGCCGTGGCGCTCAGTGACGACGGCAGCACGCTGGTCGTTGGAGCGAGGTTCCACACTCTGCCTGGGTCTCCCTTCGGAGAGATACAGCAGGGTGCGGCATACATATTCGTACGCAGTGGCGGGACCTGGAACGAGCAGCAGAAACTGACCGCCGACGATGCAGTGGCGGGCGACCACTTTGGTACGGCGGTGGCGATCAGCAGTGATGGCAGCACGGTGATGGTGGGAGCGCCCGATGACGACATCGGGAGCAACAACGACCAGGGCTCGGTTTATGTGTTCGTGGGCAGCGGCGGGACCTGGAGCCAGCAGGCGAAATTGCTCGCCGCGGATGGAGCGGCGGCGGACGGGTTCGGCTCTGTCGCGGCGCTCAGCGGGGACGGCACAACGGTGGTGGTCGGAGCGCATGGTGACGATATCGGGAGCAATGGCAACCAGGGTTCGGCTTATGTGTTCGTGGGCAGCGGCGGGACCTGGAGCCAGCAGGCGAAATTGCTCGCCGCGGATGGAGCAGCGGGAGATGAGTTCGGCTCTGCCGTAGCGCTCAACCGCGACAACGGCAACACGGTGGTAGTTGGGGCATGGAAGGACAATGGGGTGAAGGATGAACAAGGTTCGGCGTACGTGTTTGTGCGCAGCAGTGCAACGTGGCGCGAGCGGCAGAAACTGACCGCTTGGGATGGAGACTCGATCGATAATTTCGGCAGCGCGGCAGCCATTAGCGCCGACGGCAGCGTCGCTGCAATTGGCGCCAAGTTTGACACTAACCCGGTGCAGATGCAGGGCTCGGCTTACATCTTTGTATACAAATACGGGATGTGGCACGAGCAGCAGAAACTGACCGCCGCCGACGCAGCGGCGGTTGACCTCTTGGGTACGGCGGTGGCGCTCAGCGGCGACGGCAGTACGGTGGCGGCGGGAGCGCCCAAGAGCAATGTCGGGAGCAATGTCGGCCCGGGGGCAGTGTATCTCTTCGTGCAGCCGCCCCAGCCCCTCCCGCCTAGAGCGAAACTGCGCGCGCCCGCGAATGGCGCGAGTCTGACGACAACCTCTCCTACGTTCGAATGGAACGCGGCAGCCGGCGCGAGCTCTTACCGATTTGAACTGTTCAAAAAGAACAAAAAGGGCTTTCCATTCAAAAAGGCAACGGTGTCTGCCACCAAGTACCAACCGCCGGGACTGCTCACCGGCGGAGGCACCAAGTATTTCTGGCATGTGCAGGCGTGCAGTGACGTGGGCTGCAGCCCATGGTCGGCGTGGTGGAGCTTTACCATCACTGCCGCGAGTGCTTCGGCACCAGACACAGAATGACAATGTCATCTTCCTGATCATCTGGGGATTGATAGCAGTGGTCACAATAATCATGGCAGTGGCAGCGCTGCCACTGCCATGAAGGAGTCTCACGAAATGAAAGAGCTATCTGCTGCTTCACAGGTCAGCCTGTACGTGCTGTTGGCATTGATGGGTCTATTGGCACTGCTCCTTTGGGGCTTGCAGTTCATGATCCTCCGGGGCAAAGCGTTCACAAACCCTGACGGCTCGACGGATGACTGGCGTGAGCAAAAGACCCATTACGGCATCGCCTTTGCCGATGTCTTTGTGGCTTGCCCCGCGAACATCCTCGGCATCGTGCTCGTGTTTCTCGCGCCGCGCTGGGGCTATTATCTGCTCGCGCTGGCGAGTTTTTGGTGGGTGTGGGCGAACGTGATGACCACGGCGACCAGCGTGCGATTCTACAATCCGCGCCTCAACTTTGTGATGTGGTTCATCGGCTATCCCTTTGGAATACTCGTGGGCTTGGCGTACATCGTGTGGACCGTGATTCACTTGTACGCGATATACTCGCTATGAGTCATGTCGCGCTGACGTTTTTCTGACCGCAGAGGAGGCAGAGTCATGAAGACACAAATTTTCATCAGAACGGGCATCTTGCTGCTATTGGCAGGATTCCTGCTCGCCACACCCTTACCAGCGTTCGCCGATACCTGTACCTGGGACGGCTCGGATGGCAAGTGGAGTAACGCTAAAAAATGGTCGTGCGGACACGCGCCGGGCAAAAGTGACACCGCCATCATCAACGACGGTACAGTGACGCTGACCCAAAGCACCGACGTTGGCACATTGAACCTGCGCGGCGGCGAAGTGACCGGCGACTTCCTTGATATCCATGCGGTGCTCAACTGGAGCGGTGGCTGGATGACAGGAACGGGCGGCACGGTAATCGAGACTGGCGCCGTGGCAAATCTCAAGGGCGACTTTAAGGGGCTCGACCGCTTTCTCTTTAACGTTGGCACGGTAAACTGGATAAAGGGTCCCATTTTTCTGGACGAACACGCCGGAATCGTCAACGCCAAGGATCGGCTGTTTGATGTGCAGGGTGACCTGATAGTCCGATCGCGGAGCAGGAAACCCAAATTCAAAAACTATGGCACCCTGCGGAAATCCGCAGGTGGGAGCAGCCTCGAGATTGCTGTCCCATTCATCAACGACAAAGACGGCGTAGTGGAGGTACGAGTCGGTGAGATCGAGTTCAAGTATGGAGGGGAGTTGGAGGGCAACTTCAACATCGCCTCCGGCGCACAGGTCAGGTTCGTGGAGCTCAGATACACGCTCCTTCAGACAAAATTCGCTGGCGATGGCGAGGTCGTGGTGCTTGAGTATGCCACGCTTGAAATGGACGATCTGGGCGGCGCGATCGGCAAGGTGGAGATTGACAATCTGGTGCTGTCCGGCGGGATACTGACTGGCGACGATGTGCGGATTGCCAAGCACCTTGACTGGCGCGCGGGGACGATGGCGGGTTCGGGGACGACCTACGCCAACGGCGCGACCACGTTCCGCAGCGCCGGGGAAAAGCTACTCGAGCGCAAGTTCGAGAACGCGGGGACGGCGACATGGGCGGGCGGCGACATTGAGCTGGTGGGGAGCGGCGCGGTGTTCAACAATCTGGCGAGCGGCGTCTTGGACATTCGGGCGGACCAGTATCTAGCCGCCGACACAGGTGGGCAGTTCAACAACGCGGGCATCGTCCGCAAATCCGCGGGCGCGGGCAGCGCGGTGATTGACGCGCCTTTCAACAACAGCGGTACTGTGGACGCGCGAGCGGGAACCTTGAAATTCAGCGCGAGTTACAACCAGACTGCGGGCGCGGCGGTGCTGAACGGCGGCGATCTCAAGTTCAACACGCCGATGCAGCTGCAAGGCGGGACGCTCTCCGGCGCGGGCGCGATCAAGGGCAGTGTCAACAACAGCGGCGGCACGGTCACCCCTGGCGCCTCGGCAGGTGTGCTGGAGATTATCAAGGATTACACGCAGGGCGCGGGTGGCGCGCTGGATATCGAGCTCGGCGGGTTGAAGGCGGGCAGCGGGTTCGACCAGCTTGGCATCGGCGGCAATGCGACGCTCGGCGGCACGTTGAACCTGAGCACGGTGGGGGGCTATACGCCCAATGTCGGCGACAGCTTCAAGATCATGACGCTGCTCGGCACGCGCACGGGGACCTTTGCGACCGTCAACGGGGCCGACCTCGGCGGTGGCAATTCCTTCAAGGTGAACTATGGCGCATCCGAGGTAACGCTCACCGTTCAAGGCGCCGCGGCGACCACGCGCGTCTCGGTCGCCTCGGATGGCACACAGACGAATGATTCCTTGACCGAGAGTCCTTCTATTTCAGCGGACGGGCGTTACGTGGCATTCGCCTCGAGAGCCAGGAACCTGGTGAGTGGCGACACCAATGGTCACGAGGATGTCTTTGTCCACGACCGGTTCACGGGTGACACCACCCTCGTCTCGCTTGCCCCCGCGGGTGGTCAAATCGGGGAATCGAAATATCCTTCCATCTCCGCCGACGGACGCTATGTCGCGTTTCAAGCCATGCAGCCGGGCGCCGCGGGCTGGTATTACGCGATCTTTGTCCATGATCGCGCGACAGGGCAAACCACCGTCATTTCACGCTACCCTGATGGATCCGTGGGGACCGGAGGCGATCCATCCATCTCCGCGAGTGGCGGATATGTGGCGTTCGAGTCGCTTAGCACGCTGGACCCCGATGACACGAACGGGCCGCCGTATTACGACATCTACCTCTACGAGCGAGCGACCCAGCAGTTGACCTGGGTCACACGCGGTGCGAATCGGGATTCTTACTCCCCCCACCTCTCCACTGACGGGCGCTACCTCGCGTTTTCGTCCGACGCCACTAACCTGGTGTCGAATCCCAGCGGCAACTGGCAAACCCTGGTCTGGGATCGCACCACCAAGCAGTTTTCCCTCGTGTCTGTTGCTTCGGACGGCACCCACGCGAACGGTAACGCAGGGGCATGGGGAATCTCCGACGACGGGCGCTACGTGGTATTTGTGTCCAATGCCACCAACCTTGGATGCGGTGCCCAGTACGGAACCGATGTATTCCTCCACGACCGCCAGACCGGACAGACCACCTGCGTCTCGGTCACCCCGGATGGCACGCCTGGCTATGGGGATTCCTATGACGCCTCCATCTCGGGCGATGGGCGCTACGTTGCATTCGAGCACGACGCGGACGACCTGACGCCGGGCGACACCAATCGCATGGGGGACATTTTCGTGCGCGATCTTCAGACGGGACGGACAACGCGCGCCTCACTCGCGCACGACGGCGCGCAGGCGAATGGCTACTCGTGGGACACCTCCATTTCTCGCGACGGGCGCTATGTGGCGTTCACGTCCGGCGCAAGCAACCTGGTGCCAGGCGATACGAATGGCTATCAGGACATCTTTGTCCGCGACCGGCAAGGTGACATCGCCTCCTGTGACGAGAAACCTGCCAAGCCCACACTGCTCTCACCCGCCGACGGCGCGGACGTCACGAAAGCCAGAGTCCCATTAGACTGGAACGATGTTGCATGCGCGATTAAGTACAAAGTCGTCGTCCGCCAAGATTCCAAAACGGGGACCGTCGCGGATCGCAAGAACAACCTGACGAGCTCCGCCTACACGACCGAACCGCTGACCCGCGGCAAGACGTACTGGTGGCAGGTCGAAGCGTGCAATGCGCAGGGCTGCACTGAATCCAGATGGCAGAGTTTCTACGTCAAGCCCGCCGAGTAGAACGGCAGTAAGACAACCAAAGGAAGATCATTATGCTGCAACGCAAACTACTATTCACTTTGAGCATCGCATTTTTGTGTGCATGGATGTTGGTGTGGTTGCTGGGCATGTCGCCGCACGCGCGCGCGGATTCCAATACAATGCCACTCGCGCTCGATCCTTCACCGCCCGCGACGACGCAGCGCCTCGTATTCATTCATCATTCGACGGGACAGAATCTGTTGAACGATGCGCTGCGCACGCAGCTCAATAACAACAATTATTACGTCACCGAAACCGATTACGGCTGGGGTCCGCCCGATGAGGATTTGGGGTACGACACGATTGGCGACCATACCGACATTGGTCACTGGTACAACTGGTTCGCGGGTTCGCATCGCGATACGTACATGAACGCGCTGTATCCCAATGACATGACCGAAGGCAACAACACGGTCACGGATCCCGGCGGTGAAAACAATATCATACTGTTCAAATCGTGTTTCCCCAATTCACACATCGGCGGCAATCCGAACGATCCGCCGACGACCGGCGCGAATCCGCTGCGCGGGCAAGACGCGTATTCGGAATATCTCACCGTTGGCAACATCAAGGGCATCTATAACGATTTGCTCCCGTACTTGGCCGCGCGGCAGGATAAATTATTCGTCGTCATTACTGCGCCGCCGTTGCGTCGCGCCAGCACTGATGCGGCGCACGCGGCAAATGCGCGTGCGGTCAATACGTGGCTGGTCAACGATTGGCTGGCAGCGTATCCGTACCAGAACGTCGTGGTGTTTGATTTTTATAATGTGCTCACGAGCAACGGCGGCGATTATGATACGAACGATTACGATTGGGAAACGGGCAATCACCATCGCTATCGCAACGGCGCAATTCAATACGTCACGGATCAAGGCACAAACTATTCCAAGTATCCCACCGGCGGCGCGGACGATCATCCGTCTCCGGCGGGCAACGACAAAGCCGCGCGCGAATTCGTAATCCTGCTCAACATCTGGTATCACCGCTGGCAGGCGGATTCGGGCACGCCGACTGCGACGGAATCCCCGTCGCCCACGCCGACGATTACGCTGACGCCAACTGCGACGGAATCCCCGTCGCCCACGCCAACGCCGACCGCGACAACCGTGTGTTCCGGCGCGCCCGCGTCACCCGCGCTCGCCGCGCCGCCCAACAATAGCACGACAGCCAAGACGCGTCCGGTGCTGAAATGGAACGCCGCGTCGTGCGCCACGCGTTACATCGTCATTGTCAAAGATGCCGCGACGGGTAACAAAGCGGACAAGCAGTCAACGAGCGCGCTGCAATACAAAACCAAAGCACTGGCGCGCGGCAGGACCTACAAGTGGTTCGTCAAAGCGTGCAGCAGCGGCAACGTCTGTACAAAATCGGCGACGTGGCGCGTGACGATTCGATAGCGTCGAGACCTGACAGGATTTTTGCGACAAAAGAACGTCGCGGCGTATGCGTCGAATACACCATCCGCGATGTACGCCGCGCACGTGATACGTAAAACGTACGTTTTAGAAACCTGTCAGGTCTTGGTACGCTCGATGACCAAACCACGGTTACGTCGCAACTCGCCAGGGTGACGGACATAACGGTTGACCGAGTTAGGTGTTCTAGCACGTAAAGCGTTCGCACTTGTACGCAACGAACACCTAACTTGGCCTGCTATGCCGTCCTTGCAGGGCAGCAAGAGCAGCTGCAAATCGAGGTGTTTCATGAAGGCGATCCTGCTCAATCCGGTCAAAGAACGTACCCACAGCCCCGGCGTGCTGCAGCTCTACCTCTATCTGAAGAACAACGGTGTGGAGGTCGAGTACGCCGACGTGAACCTGGACGCCGGACACTGCGCGGCGCTCAAGCGTTTGCTAAAACACCATCCCGGAGACATCCTCTGGCTAGGTTTACCCTCTGATTTCCTCGCCCACAACCGGACTGCCCGTTTTGTAAATACAGTGCGCGGCTGGGGCTACACCGGGCATATCAGTCTGGGCGGAGAATTTCCTACCATGTACCCCGAACGCTACTTGGACATGCCGATTGACTCGGTGGTGTTGGGGCGTGGCGAGCCGGTGGTGGCGGAGCTGCTGCGGCGCTTGGATGCCGGGCAAGATTGGCGCACAATCCCCGGACTGGCTTTTCGCAACGGCAGCGGCATCCAGCGCAACCCCAACACCTTGCTCGCTCCATCCTGGGATCAGATTCCCGAAAACATGGACCTGGTGAACTTTGATGACACCGCGCGGGACATCCATATCCAATCGGCAGGATTCGCGTCATGCCCCAACCGCTGTACCTGGTGCCCGGACCGCATCGCGTTCACTGCGGCGGGCTATCGCCGCGTGCCGGTGGCGTTCAAGCCCGCCGCGCGCGTCAAAAAAGAAATCCTCTATGGGATCGAACGAACTCGCCAGTGGTACGCGGAACATCTCCCGGATGCGGAAGAAAAGGCGGTCTCTATCTATGTACACGACTGCGATGCTTTTTCAACGCCGGAACTGTTAGAGCGCAACGCGGAAATTGCGCGGTGGGTCTCGGCTGAACTGCTGCCAAACCTGTCGGATTTGTCGCTTTACTGGTTTCTATGGGGCACGGTGCGCTCCCTGCTCCCACTCTCTCAAGAGCATCTCGAACTCCTCATCGCCTCTCACTGCACGATTCTGGTGGGCATCGAAAGTTTCTCCGATTCGCAGCTGCGCCGCTTTGGCAAGGGGACCACACGCGCACAGAACCTTGCCATCTGCGAGAAACTCGGTCTGGATGGGACAGGCATCCTGATGATTTTCCTGGACCCTTGGACGACCGCGCAGGAAATGCTGGACAACTGGACTGGCTACATGTCGGTGCTGCGCTGTCCCAAACCGGTAGACCTGAAGCAAGTAGACAAATGTTTGGAGCTGCTGCCCGGCACTCCGATGTATAAACGCTTTTTGCCGGTGGCGCGTCGCTACAAACAGAGCAAGGTGGGGGCGATCTATCAGTATGACCTGTTGGACCCGAACGCGAATCGGCTAAAGCAGATCCTCTCCCAATTCGTCCACTATTGGACCAGTCTGCGTGAGGCGCAGCAGAAGGTGTGCGAGGACAAGCAGCATCCTTTGTACGCTGCATTCCGGGCGCGCGGATTCAGCAAGTGCACCTTTTGCGAGATCGGGTGGCACAAGCAGACCGACCAGCGCTTCAAGCGCGTCTTTATGCGCATCCTGGAACTGGGCGTCCAAGCCGAGGGCAAATGGTGGCGCGCGGCGGAGGAGCTGGCGCGGCAAGAAATCCTGGCGCTCAAGCAAGACCTGGAAGCCCACATCGTCGAGGGCAAGACGTTGTTCGAGTGGGCGATGGAATATCAACGCTGAAAGGAGGTGATGCCATGAAGTCCATACTGTCGAAGCGAACCGCATTCGCGGACCTGCGGCAGCGTTTTGAGTATCGTCTCACGGGCGAAGGGCAGTATTACACTCCGCCACGGGAGCAAAAGATCGGTTTTGCGGTTGCGAGCACCGCGAGCGACAATCCGAGTAGCTGCAAAGTGTTTGAATGCTTTCTCCAGGGTTGTGTACATCGCAGCTGCGAGGAATACGAATGCAATCCGGTCAAATGCACCGATTACGCGTGCAAGACCACGTGCACATAATGCCTCAGTCGAGCACATCGGCTCGACTCTAGCTGGATTGGAGGGAGAACATGAAAACATTGATCTCGGGTCATCCCGCTCTGCTGGGGCTGGAGGCGCGGTTTCAGTACACTCCTCGTCATGGAGAGGGCATGTACTACAGCGTACAGGAACGAAAACAGTTTGCATTCGCTGCCTCCTTGGAACCGAGTCAAGATGATCCGACGTACTGTAATGTCCAATGGTGCAACAACACGAACTGCGAGTCGAAGATGTGCGCGCCCGTTAGCTGCGATTTGAAGAGCTGCAAGAATCAGAGCTCTTGCTAACCTGCCGCTTTGCGACCGAAACAGCCGCGCGAATCGAGGCGCTGGTTGACCTGCCGCGAGCCCGGTACGGAAACGGGGCTGGCTCTCTATGCGCCAGGTTATCGAGAGTCAGCCCACATCCTGTGCAGGTTGGTCGTGCGCCAACGCACCACCAACAATGAAAATCTCCCCTCGCCCAACGGGCGAGGGGTCGGGGAGAGGGATTATTTTCGGAGGAATCCCCCATGCGCCACAGCGCACCACCAAGAGATGAAAATCTCCCCTCGCCTATTAGGAGAGGGGTTGGGGGTGAGGTTATTTTCTGAGGAGAGATGCCCCATGGCGGTACGGAATGAGACAATGCCCGCCGAGCAAAGCCGCGCCCGGCACTGGACCGAACGCATTGGCGCGGCGCTGGTGCCCGGCTTGAGCCTGCCGCTGCTCCGTCGGATGCTTCCCTATGCCCGTCCCTATCTCGGTCTCGAGCTCCTGCTGCTCGCAACGCTCTTGGGCGCTGTCGGGATGGATTTGCTCAGTCCCTTGCTGATGGGAGCCATCATTGACGATGCGATCATCCCGGGCAATCGGACACTGCTCAACTGGCTGGCGCTGGGCTTGTTCGCCTTGTCCCTGTCGCGCGGAGGCGTGAACTCGTTACAGACCTATTTGTCCCATCGCATTGGCGAGAGTGTCGTGAATGATTTGCGGCGCGATTTGTTCGTGCATCTACAGCGAATGAGTCTGCATTTCTTTGTCAACACGAGCGTCGGTGAGATCTTTAGTCGCATGGGCGATGTGAGCGGCGCCCGGGATATCTTTACCCGGACCCTGGTCACGATTATCTCCAACGTCATCACCATAATCGCCGCGCTGGGAGTCATGTTCGCGCTCGAGTGGCGTCTGACGCTCATGGGTCTGCTGCTGGTGCCGCTGTTCTTTTTGCCCGCGCGCTGGGCAGCGCAGCACTCGCGCCGACTGACCAAGCAAACGCACGACGAGACGCGGGTCATGTCCGAGATCACCAGTCAGACCCTCAACGTCAGCGGCGCGCTCTTGATGAAGGTCTTTGGACGGCAAGCGTATGAGGCGCAGCGTTTTACCGAGCAGTCTATCAAGCTAAGCCGCGTCTCGGTGCAGCAGGCAGTCGTGTGGCAGCTCTTTACGTTGGGGCTGACGCTCTTGGGTGCGGTGGGCGTGGCGCTCGCCTATTGGTTCGGCGGGCAGATGGTGATTGACAAAGCACTTACCCTCGGCACGGTGGTGGTCTTTACCGCGTACCTCTGGCGAGTCTATGGTCCCATTTCCAGTTTGATGGATGTGCCGGTTAATCTGGCTTCGTCGCTGGCGTCTCTGGAACGGTTGTTCGAGACGCTCGATCTGCCTGTCGAGATCGTGGATCGCCCCGACGCGCATGAACTTGTACGCGCACAAGGGCAAATCCGCTTCGAGCGCGTCTATTTTCGCTACGGCAGTCCGCCCGAGGGGGCGCAAGGCGCGGACGCCGAGCGAAAATGGGCTTTGGAGGACGTGAATCTCGAAATCGCGCCAGGGCAGCTGGCCGCGTTTGTCGGCCCCAGCGGCTCCGGCAAGACGACCCTGACCTATCTGGTGCCGCGGCTCTATGACGCGAACGCGGGGGCGGTCTGTATAGATGGCTGGGATGTGCGTGATCTCAAGTTGGCTTCCCTGAACGATCAGATCGGCATGGTCACGCAAGAGACCTACCTGTTCGACGATACGATTCGCGCCAACTTGCTTTACGCCCGCTCCCATGCGACCGATGCCGAGTTGGCAGCAGCGATCGAGGCAGCGTATCTGACCGAAGTCATGGCCCGACTGCCGGAAGGACTCGACACCGTCGTGGGTCAGCGCGGCTATCGGATGTCCGGCGGCGAACGGCAGCGGCTTTCGATTGCGCGCATCGTCCTCAAGAATCCGCGCATCCTCATTCTCGACGAGGCAACCTCTGCCCTCGACACGGAATCCGAGTTGGCGGTGCAAGTTGCGTTGGAGCGACTGTTTCAAGACCGTACCAGTTTGGTCATCGCGCATCGTCTCTCGACCATCCGCGCTGCCGATATGATCTTTGTCCTGGACGATGGGCGGATCGTGGAGCAGGGGACGCATCCGCAGCTCTTGGCGAAAGGTGGACTGTATGCTCAGCTCTACCAAAAGCAATTCAAGGATCAAGAGCGAATGTTGGGCATCCGTCCCGCGGATATGCTGGCATTTCCGCAGCCGCAGCGGGAGGTGCTGCTGGCTCTGCTGCGTCTGAACCGAGCCACGCCGCAGACCCTCGCGGCAGAAATGCGGCGCGAAACCGGGGATATCCTGACGGTGCTGGGCGAACTGGAAAAGGAGGGGCTGGCGCGCGCACTGGAGGATGGACGTTATGAACTGGTGCTGGCGCGCGCCCGCGTTCCGGCTGGAACGTAGCGACCTTTCCCCATCTCCCGCGAAGAGAGTGGGGCGATTTTTCCCCCTCGCCCTGTAGGAGAGGGGGCACAACGCGTTCAAGCCGATCAATCCCGGCAAAGAGTTCCCGTACGGGATTACCAAACTGTATGCATCCTGGCGTTATAGCGGAGTGACCGCTGGGACTTTGTATCAATACGAGTGGTACCGCGACGGCGCGCTGATCGAATCTGCCGGAAATAGTCTCACTAAAACGGCGGGAGACACTTTTGACTTTTATGTGCGAGACCCTGGCGCACAGAAACCATTGGAACCCGGTACCTACAAGCACGTCGTCAAGATCGGCGGGCAGGTGATTCTTGCCGACGAGTGCGTGATACGGCAATAGCGCGGGATGGGTTTCTCGCAATCACCGCTGAACGGTTTCGAGAAAAGATTGCTCGGGATAGAGCGAGGAGAGTGTGAGCACAAGTACACCATTTGAACAAAGCAAAGTCATCCTGCGAACAATACTCGTCGTGCTCGTCGGCGTGCTACTCTATGGCGGCACAGCATGGCTGACCAATAGCTTTGCCCTGGCAGGCGCACTGCGAGTCCAACTCGCTCCCGACGTGGCGGCGACGATCTCGATCCGCCCCGGGGTCGCAGTCCCGATCTTGTTCGGGCTTTTCTTTGGTCCGCGCGTGGGCTTTGTGACTGGGGCGGTGGGCAACTTGTTGGGCGATTATTGGTCGGGGTACCTCGTCTATCCACCAGTTCCTCCAACGGGCAACCTCTTGCTCGATTTGATCCAGGGCTTGCTCCTCAATTGGCAGGTGGGCAACGGCTTGATGGGGCTGATTCCGGGCTGGGCGGCGCAGCGTCATCGTCGCTATTTTACTTTACGCGAGCAGCTGCGCGCGCTGGGCTTTGCCGCGCTGGGTATCAGCGTCGGCATGGGTTTTGCATCCTTTACCGACATGTGGCTCGACAACCTGGACTTTCGCACGGCGCTGTTTGGTTATTTCATTCCCGCCGTCCTGGTCAACTTGGTCAACGCCGTGATCATCGTCCCCATCGTTCTCTTCAACTATGAACGGCTCGACCTGCGCGCGACCAATTGGCGCCGCTCGGGCTTGATGCGGCGCTTGTTGATCGTCATCCTCGTCTCATCCGCCCTGCCGGTGGCGCTGCTCAGCGTTTTCCTGGCGAACCACTGGAGCGAGGTCGTCCACGATGCCACCGAACTGACTATCAAGCTGGGACTGACGATCTTGCTCACACTGCTGTTCACCATCGCCAACGCCGGGCTGGTGGCGCAAAACCTCTCGCGTCCACTGCTGCGCCTGATGAACGCCGCGCAGGCGATTAGCTCCGAGCGCTTTTCGGTCCGCGAAGCCGCCGAGCTCAAGGTGATTCAAGGCAAGGACGAGGTCAGCCGGTTGTGTCAAATTTTTGGAGAAATGGCAGAGCAAGTGATCCTGCGCGAAGAGAATCTGCGGCGCCAAGTCGAGGAGCTGCGCATCGAAGTTGACCAGACGAAAAAAGCGCGTCAGGTTGCCGAGATCACCGAGACCGACTATTTTCGGATGCTCCAAGAAAAGGCGGAGCAGCTGCGCGACAAGGGACAGAAACCTCACCCCCTGCCCCCTCTCCCACCGGGAGAGGGGGAAAGATAACTCCCCTCCCAATGGGAGAGGGGCTGGGGGTGAGGGGATTCTCATCCTTGCCTTGGAGTGCCTGTCCT
>JACQWQ010000191.1:45245-58805 GCA_016209205.1 Chloroflexota bacterium | reverse complement strand
CGAGATGGTCAGCCCGCAGGGGCTGTATGGGCTCAGGACTGTCATATCGAACGGAGTGAGATATCTCGCTCCGCTCGATATGACAAGTCCTGTGCAGCCGTTCCTTCATTCTTCATGCGCTGAACGGCATCGCCACAAGTTTTGCGAGAAATCTCAACTTGGCGAAAACCGAGATTTCGGCGATGATTACATCGCACTCCGCCTACTCAGAAACTTCCAGCGCACCGACTGAGTTATCGGACGGAAAACGCGAATTGTCACGCAGTTCGTGACGACGAATCTTGACGAATCCCAAAAGATGTTCGCGTAGAACCTAGTCCCGAAGCACTGAGGGATTGGTTTAGATTCGCGTGGATTCGCGTTGGAAAAGTTTCTGTGCTAGCACATACCCAAAGGTATGACCACCTCGAAATGACATGCGTAACCTGAGTTATGATTTCAATTGTCTCCACTCTCCAGTCTCCGGTCTCCAATCATAGATCCACATTCGTGCCAAGATTCAATTCCTCTGCACGTTGCAAAATCGCTTGCGCAATCGCCGCGTCTTGGACCGCGTTGCCGACGGATTTGAAAAAAGTAATTTCGTCCGCGTTCGTGCGCCCCGGTTTTTTGCCGCCCGTGATTTCGCCCAACTCGCCGTAAATATCAGTTTCTTTCAATACGCCTTCTTCCATCGGAATCAGCAAATCTCCGGCTTCGGCGAGCGCGCCGCTGTACGCATCCACGACGATTTTGTTGCAGCGTTGAATGAACGCGCTGTCGGTCTCGCGCGCTTCGGGCGTGAACGAGCCGACCGCGTTGATGTGTGTGCCCGGTTTCACATCCTTGCCGTCGAACAGCGGCGTCCGTGAAGTGGTCGCGCACGAAATAATATCTGCTTCGCGCACTGCGCTTGCCACATCCTCTGCCGCGCGCAAATCATTCGGCAGCTCTGTAAAACTTTTTAGCGCGTCAATCATCTCTTGCGCCTTGCCGGGAATCGCGTCATAGACCCACACGCGTTCGAGTGGGCGCGCCGCGCATAGTGCGCGCAATTGCGTGCGCGCTTGTACGCCCGCGCCAAATACGAGTCCGACGCGCGCATCTTGGCGCGCCAGCACATCGGTCGCCGCGCCGCAGCCCGCGCCGGTGCGGAGCGCGGTGAGGGAACTGCCTTCGATCAACGCGAGCGCGCGGCCGGTCGTCGCTTCGAGCACGACGACGACCGCGTGAATCAGCGGCAAGCCGCGTTTGGCATTATCGGAATACACGTTCACAATTTTGATCGCGAGCGCGTCGGTGCCCTGAATATACGCGGGCATGAAAAGCGCGACGCCGTTATACGCGGGCACGGACAATTGCGAGCGCAGGGGAACGGTTGCTTCATTGTTGGAAAGACGCGCAAAGGCGTCTTTCATCACTTGAATAGCTTGCGGCATCGAAACCGCTTGCTGCACATCGGTACGGGAAAGGATTCGCATGGTAACTCCATAAAAATGGTTTGAGTGCACAGATTTTACCCCGATGAGGGACACATGGCAATAGCAAAAAAAACGGGACATGCTCTTGCGAGAATGTCCCGTTGACTTGTACGTAACGGTATTGCTTACGGGTCTACGAATCCGCCCGTAACCGTAAAGCGCGTGATGGCGGCATTGCCGCTCACATCGCCGCGACATGACATGGCATATTCACCCAGCGCGCCTTCGCTCGCACGCGGAGTGAGGAACGTCCCAGTAAAGTTCTGTGAAACGCCGCCCGCGCTCAACGTCATATCCACGTGCTCGTACACACTGCCGGTCATCAACGAAAACGCGATGTTTCCACCCGCATCCGAGCGAATCTGTTGGTTGCGGATGAATTCGCCCGGGAGCGAGTACGTGATGATGTACTCGTGCGGGTACCCGAGGGTTTGTCCCTGCGGCGTGGTCAACCAGCACGAGATGTGTTCGTTCGCGCCGAAACCGTAGCCGCTAAACTGCACCGTATCGAACATGGCGGTCACGGTGCCCGGGTCTGCCGTGAGCCATGCGTTGGTCGCGACGGCATTGCCGATGACCGTCAGCCATGTTTCGCCGCCATTCAAACTGGTATTGCCGCGCGCCACAAAGCGCCACGCGCCTTCACAGGCAGCGGAGGTAACATATACATTCACCGCTGCTGCCCCGTCGGCGTCTGCCGTGACGTTCGCAAAGAGCTGTGAGCCGAGACCGTCATAGATCGGATAGCTAAGGTCTTCGCGGACAAAAAGGGCTGCCACGGAGGGCTGAACCACTCCCGCCTCAATGCTTTGGTGTGCGGTCATCGAGGAACAACCGCCGCCCGCGGGTTCAACCCAAAACGTTACGACTTCGCCGGGTTGAAAGCCGGCGCCTGAAATGGTCGCTGGTTCACTAGAGGCGAGAAAGTTGATTGTACCGGGGCCAAAGTCAATGTGGTCGTACGCCACTTCGGGCTTGTGGAGCGTCGAAGGATCGGCGGACAGAACCGCGCCGCTGACGCCTTCTGTGCCGCCCGTGACCGTGAACTTGGTTTCACCGCGATGCAGCACGGTGTTCGCCAAACCCAATTCCTCGGCCACAAATGACCAGGTTCCCGTCATCAACGAAGAAGTGTTGCCGTATTTGCTGGGTTGGGTATAAGAAATGGAACCATCTTCTTTAACCTTGATGGCGCCGCTTTGGTCGAACAATTCCCCGGCTGCGCCGGACGGCTCAACCAGATAAGCATACACATAGCTATTGGGCGTATAGCCCGAACACGTAATGACAAAGGTGGTACCCACCGGACCTGCAGTCGGGTCCGAGACACACGTTGCGTCCGCGGCGGCAAAAGTGGTGGCGTGCGGAACGGCAGCGAGCGCCGTGAGAAAGATAATTGCGACGGGCACGAGCACTAGATGTTTCATGGAATGCCTCCTAAAGATGTCGTGCGTTCAAAGCGAGGGGGATGGGTGAGCGAACTTGCGCCTCCTTTCATCGGAGTAAGTGGGTAACATGTACTACGAATACCTTTGCACGTCAAGTCCCTCTGGCGTCCAAATCGAGCAGCGCCGCCAAAAGCACCTGCGCCCCGCGTGCAATATCCGACGGGGCAGAGTACTCGCGCGGGTCGTGGCTCACCCCGTCGCGACTCGGAATAAAAATCATGCCCGCCGGCGCGACGCGCGCGATGTGCGCGGCATCGTGTCCTGCCCCGCTAGGCATTTTCAGCGCATCAATGTTTTGGGCGAGGCACACGCGCTCGAACGCGCTGACAACCAAATCGGAAAATTCGACCGGTGTTTCATCTGCCAAAACCGTGACTTCGCTTCTAACGCCGCGTTTGGAGGCAATAAATTCAAGCGCGCGTCGAATGTCCGCGACACATTCGCGTTTCGCCTCCGCGTCCGCGCTGCGAATATCGGCGCGCAGTTCGACGCGCCCGGGAATCGCATTGATGACGTTCGGTTCGGACTGAATCACCCCGACGGTGCCGACGACTTGAACAAATTCATTCGCAATGCGTTCGACCGCGAGAATCATTTCCGCCGCCGCGGCGAGCGCATCGCGCCGCATCTGCATCGGCGTCGTGCCCGAGTGATTTTGTTCGCCAGTGAGAACAATGTGCAAACGCGTCGGCGCGGCGACGGCGGTGACGATACCGATGGGTTTGCCCGTGCGTTCCAATACCGGACCTTGCTCGATGTGCAATTCCAAGAACGCGCGCACGCGCGACCAATCATAACGCGACGCGTCAATGTCTTTGTGCGTCGCGTGCAGCGCGGTGCGTTCCGTCGCGATTTTGGAACCCGTTTCCCAACCTTTTAGTTCTTGAATCGCGCGCGCCATCAACACTTTGGAACGGTCGCGCGCAAACAATTCCTGTTTGGAAATTTCCGCGCCCGCCATCACGCGACTGCCAAAGCCATAACCCGCGCCGAAACGCGACGATTCCTCCATCACAAAATTAATAACGTGTAGTGGCGAATTCAATTCGCCGGATGCATGAATCACGCGCGCGCATTCCACCGCGCACACCATGCCGACGATGCCATCGTATTTGCCTGCATTGATGACGCTGTCAACGTGCGAGCCGCACGCGAGGATGGGCGCGTTAGGATTTTTGCCGCGCCGCTCGCCGATGAGATTACCGACCGCGTCGCGGCGAATCTGCAAGCCCGCCTCGCGCATCCACTGGCGCAGCAATGCGCGTCCTGCCACGTCCTCGCGCGTGAACGCAAGCCGCGTCACCCCCCCCTGCGGCGTGCGCCCGATTTCGGCTAACGCCTCGATGTGGCGCATGATGCGCGCGCCGTCAATTTGGACCAAAAGTTGTGGGTGTTGTGCCACAGCCGGATAGAAACCGCGAATCGGCGCGAATCGGCGCGAATCCCAATGTCATTCCGAACCCCTCAGTCCTTTGTGCAATGAACGCCATCGCGAGTAAACTCTGTGAGGAATCTCATTCGCGCCGATTCATCCCGTGTCATTCTGAACAGAGTGTCCGATGTATTGCATCGGCGGAATCTCATTCGCGTGGATTCGCGCCGATTCGCGGTTTTTTTTACAAGGCGTAGAAATGCGACGTATCGGTTTTCAGGAATTGGGCGTTTCCTTTTTCCCTGCGCAGTGCGCCGTGTTCGACGATGACGCGTCCGCGCTGCATCGTAAGGTCCACCACGCCTGTAACGGTGCGCCCTTCGTACAAGGTAAAGCCCGCTTTAGAATGCTGATTCGAATTGGAAATCGTCCACGTTTTCGCCGGATCAAAAATCACGAGGTCAGCGTCCGAGCCAACTTGAATTGCCCCTTTGCGCGGGTAAAGCCCGTACGTTTTCGCGGGTGTTTCGCTCAGCGCCGCGATAAGTAGGGGCAGTGCCTCGTGCCTGCCCAATTTGCCCTCATTGACACCGACGTAATAGCACATCGGCAGCATCGTTTCGATTTGCGGCGCGCCGTACGCGGCATCAAAGAAATCGTCGTCCATCTTTTTCGCTTTGGGCGCGTGGTCGCTGCCGATCGTCGTAAGAATGCCTTCGCGTAATCCTTGCCACAGCGCGGCGTTGTCGTGCGCATAACGCAGCGGTGGTCCGATTTTGGCTTGCGCCGCGAGCGTCTGGGTTGTCTCGTCAGTAAGGGTGAGATATTGCGGACACGTTTCGCCGACGACGCGCCAGCCGTTTTGTTTCGCGCGGCGCAGCGGTTCCAGATTTTCCGCCGCGCTGTTGTGGACGATATACACCGCGCAGCCCATCACGTGCGCGATGCTGATGGCGCGATTCGTCGCTTCGGCTTCCAACAACGCGGGGCGCATCGCCGTAAACATTTTTTTGGAATCAAGCCCCGCGCGATTGAATTTGTCTTCCAAGTAATCGGTAACCACGCCGTTCTCGCAGTGGACATTCACCAAGCCGCGTTCTTGGGCGACCACGTCCATCAATGCCGCCATCCAGTAATCGTCCGTCATCCATTTCAATTTCGCGTACGTCATAAATACCTTGAACGACGTGACGCCGAACGGAAACGCGGCGGGCACATCCGCGATCTGGTTGGCAACGTCGAACAACCCCGCGTGGATGCCAAAATCCAAAACCGATGTTTGTAATCCATCGTCGCGGAAGGACTGGAGACTGGGGACGAGAGACTGACCGGGCTTGACGTATGCATAATGAATCAGCGTCGTGACGCCGCCAAACGCGGCGCTGACCGACGTATCATATTTGTCATCCACGTAGATGGGATGAACGTGCGCGTCGACGAGACCGGGGAAGATGTATTTGCCGGAAGCGTTGATAGTGACGGGTGACGGGTGACGGGTGACGGGGTTGCCAACGAAAGCGATTTTTTCGCCGCGAATGCCGATGTCGGCGCGAGTGATTTTGCCGTCGGCGACGACGAGACCGTTGGTAATGAGAAGGTCGAATGGTTCGTTCATAAGGATATTATCACCACAACCGACATTCGTGACAAGATTGCGGCGGCGCAGCGCGACCCGTCCGCGACGATGGTCGGCGAAATCATGACGACGCCCGTTCACGCCGCGTCGCCGCGTTGGACGTTACAGCAATGCGCGGAAGAAATGCAGACGTTGGGCATTCATCACATGCCGGTGCTAGACGATGACGGCGCAGCCATTGGCATGATTTCGGCAACGGACATTTTTTCGGCGGTGGAAGAGGCGGGGTGGGAGTCGTTGGGATGAGCGAGAAACGAGATGCGAGAAACGTGATACATCAAACGTGAAACGTCAAACGTGAAGCGTCAAACATGAAACGTGAAACGAGATTTGAAATTTGAGAGTGAATTTGCAAGCCCGCGTGAGCGGGCTTTGTTATTGTGCGCGTACTTGTTCAACTACATCGCGAAATGTCAAACCACTCCCATTTCCGCAATCAGAGCCCTACCTGCTTTTGGTGTCACTCTTGACCAAAGTAATTCCTCGATGGATGGACCAAAGGGGTAATGGAAATCAGGTGGTAAGGTTGCCTTTTCTTTGATTACAATTTCTTCGTGGGACAGGCGGCTCCTCTCTTCAAGTTCTTCTCTTGTGCTTGTCCACCATTCACGTGCTGCCTGACGTTGCGATTCTGTCCACCTAACCAATTGCGTGTCGTGTGGACTATCGTTGAGCACGACTCCTGCCACTTCCTTTGGAAAGCAGCGCGCAAACTCGCGGACGACAAGTCCGCCCAATGAATGACCCACCAGAATGTAGGGCGAGGGAATCTTTGCACGCTGGAGCATCGTATGGAGTTCAAAAGCAAGTTGTTCCGCCGAGCGCGCATGTGGACTCGCTTCGCTCCATCCAATTCCCGCGCGGTCGTACGCAACAACGCGCGCAAACTTGGCGATTTCCGGGAGCAGCGAATACCAATCGAGCCATCCGCCATCACCCCAACCGGAATCCAGAATCACCGTCGGGGTTCCGTCTCCTTCGACATGTAGAAACATTTTGAATCCGCCAACATCGACGAGTTGACCGTGTGCGAGCGGTTCAGTTGAAAGAGCTGTCATGACCGCAATGCTCCCTGTCTATTAGTCGCCTCTGACATTCTTACCAGCGTCAGCAGCAATCGTGAACGAGACGCGACGTTTATATTTTGATTTCCAATTCCTGCTTTGGACCGTTCAGCGTGATGACGAGTTTGTTGAGCAGGTTGCGACCGAGAATGATTTCGTCATTGATGTTATCGCCTACGACATCAACCGATGGAAAACGCCGTATGCCAATTTGAATATCAACGGAAAAGATTTTAGCGCGCCGCGAGATACCACCTTCTGTAATGTATGTATGGTCCTCGCTGGACGCGCCAATCTTTTTCAAAATTCGAGTGGGCACAACTGTAATGTCAGCACCCGTGTCAATCAAGGCGAGGATTTCGCGCATCTCAAAGCGCGCGTCTGAAACTGCAAACGCGACAGGAATTCGTGGTCAACGAGCTTGTGTTCATGAATGGCAACCCATTCATTCAAATACTTGCGTTTCAAGCGCGGATGCATCTTGATGTATGCGCGAATTTCATCCTCGAGTTTTGCTTCACGCGCTTTTTCGAGATACTCCCAAAGGGATTCATTTACAATCTCGTTGACATCACGGGCTTGACGCTTTGCTTCCTTTTCTAAATCGGCGCGGATTTCTGGGTCAACCAATATCGGACTCATCGGCTCCTCCTTTACGCAATCAAAACAATTTTTCCTGTGCTTGGTGTTCGCACCCAAATTATCGAATCCGGTTCCGGTTCTACTTGACGGATTAGGACAGGCGCGTTGCCATATTTGGCGCGCACACGGCGATAAAGGTTAATGGTTTCGGGGTCGTGGTCTACCAATTGATGTTCGTAGATGGCGACCCACTCGCCAAGATACTTTTCTTTTAATTTGGCATGTAACGCGATATACGCGCGGATTTCATCTTGAATTCTCTCGTGACGGCGTGCCTTGAGGTAATTTGCCAGAGTCTCATTGACCAGCTCATTCACGTTGCGCGCTTGGCTCTGGGCTTCGCGCTGCAGATCCTCGAACACTTTTGGCTCTACAACAATCGTCTGCATTTTTCCTCCTCGACTGCTGTGCAAATCATAACACAGAATCCATCGCCTCTATCACCGGCTTCGGTGTCAGCGGCAATTTCAGAACGCGCGCGCATTCCTAATCAATTTTTCCGCGCCGCCATTTTCTTTTTTGTGGTTGATTGATGGGCGTCCATGTACGCGCGCAGCAAGGAATTGATGCGCGTCTGATAACCGCGCCCTTGCGCCTTGAACCAAACCAACACATCACGGTCGAGGCGCAGCGTTACCTGAGATTTCTTCGCCACAGGTTTTAATCCATGGCGGATAATCCCCTTGGCAAACATTTCGGGCGTCACTTCGGGCGAGTCAGACAAGTCAATGTCCTCATCGCGCATCGCGTCAATTCTCTTCCAATCCGTAGCCGATTTGGTACAAGAACTCTTTTTCTTCATATTTGGTCGCCTTTCGCACCAAGATGATGCGAATTACCTTTTCTGTTTCTGTATGAACAATTTGCACAATGCGCGCATCCCAAAAGCCAAACGTGATGTAACGCGTTTCGCTATAGTCAAAGCGTTCGTCCTCAATAGTATAGGTTACGCCGTCGAACACGATTTCCACACCAACGAAATCAAAACCGTGTTTGCGTATGTTAGCGCGGCGTTTGGCTTCGTCCCATTCGATTCGCTTGTTCATATTGTAGTTACAATTGTAGTTACGTCAATGTGGCATTATCCCGCGCGGTCAATCGGCTCCAACAATCGCTCCGGCGCAAATGGCAATTGCTGCGCGTGCGTCCCATTTCTAAATCTTGATTTCCAATTCCTGTCTCGGACCATTCAGAGTGATGATGAGTTTGTTGAGGAGATTGCGACCAATCATCACTTGGTCGGCTTGCGGGTCGGCGGCAACCATCACCGCCGGGTAACGTTGCTCTCCGATGGCAATATCCAGATAATACATTTTGACGATTCTTCCACCGCCCGAATACGCGCGAATCACTTTATCATTATCTGATTCCGCCCCAAGCATTTCAGGGATAGATGCGGGCACAATCGTGACATCCGCGCCGCTGTCAACCAATGCGGGAATGGGTCCAAGGCGCAGAGCTTTGTCAGGCAAGGCAAAGCGAACTTGCATGACAGGCGCAGGCGGAAAATAGTCGTTGGCGTATGGAAATTTCATGAACTGATTTTTCCCGTACTTGGTGTTCGCACCCAAATGATTGGGTCGGGCTCGGGTTCTACCTGACGTATGAGGACAGGCGCGTTGCCATATTTGGCGCGCACGCGGCGATAAAGGTTAATGGTTTCGGGGTCGTGGTCTACGAGTTGCTGTTCATAGATTGCAACCCACTCGCCAAGATACTTTTCTTTTAGCGTGGGATGCAGACTGATATACGCGCGGATTTCATCTTGAATTCTCTCGTGACGTCGTTCTTCCAAGTAGTGTTCCATAGCTTCATTGACGAGTTCGTTCACATCGCGTGCTTGGCTCTTGGCTTCACGCTGCAAATCCTCATACACTTTTGGCTCGACAACAATCGTCTGCATTTTTCCTCCTTGCTTCTGGTTGAAATCATATCACAGAAGCAATCGTCTCTAACACGCGCTCAAGCCGCTGTCAAAGTCGCGTCAAATGACATAAACTCGTGGTCAACGAGCTTGTGTTCATGAATGGCAACCCATTCATTCAAATACTTGCGTTTCAAGCGCGGATGCATCTTGATGTATGCGCGAATTTCATCCTCGAGTTTTGCTTCACGCGCTTTTTCGAGATACTCCCAAAGGAATTCATTTACAATCTCGTTGACATCACGGACTTGACGCTTGGCTTCCTTTTCTAAATCGGCGCGGATTTTTGGGTCAACCAATATAGGACTCATCGGCTCCTCCTGTACACAATCATAACAGAAAATCACATAGCCGCGTAATCAATCGCCTCCAACACCCGCTCCGGCGTCAACGGCAATTCATATATGTGCGCCGAATGCTTGCGCCCGTACGGTCTTGACGACCTGAAAATCTCCACTACAATTGCAGGGTGAAATTTGAATGGGGCGAGCGCAAAAACGATGAAAATATTCGCAAGCACCGCATTGATTTTGCGGATGTTCCAAGTGTCTTTGACGGTCCCATGTTAATTGACCTGGATGAACGTATCGAGTATGGTGAAACGCGATTCGCCGGTATTGGGCTGTTGCGGAACACAATCGTCGTCGTCGTGTTCATTGAACGCGGACCAGACACGATACGTCTTATCTCGGCGCGAAAGGCGTTGAAACATGAGCGTAAACGATTTGAGCAAGAAATCCCGCACTGATTGGCGGCGACTCGAGTCAATGTCGGATGATGAGATTGATGTCTCGGATATTCCCCCATTGGGTGAAGATTTTTTCCAGCGGGCGCGTTTGTACTTGCCCATGCAATCGCAAGACCTTGTCCAAGTGGATGCCGACGTGTTGAATTGGTTCAAAACGCACAGCCGCGATTATCAAACGCAAATCAATCGCGTCCTGCGTCAATACATCCACGTTCAACCAGATTAGCCCCGCTCGTTCGTTCCTCATTCACGAAAAGCGCGTTTCAATTTTATCAATCGCCTCCAACACCCGCTCCGGCGTTAGCGGCAATTGGGTTACACGCGCGCCAATCGCATCCGCCACCGCGTTCGCAATGGCAGGCGCCATGGGCGTGAGCGCGGGTTCGCCGATGCCTTTTGCGCCAAAGGGACCGAGACCGGTGCCTGACTCTAGAATAATGGTTTTCGTTTCGGGAATGTCGCTGGCAGTCGGTATGAGATATTCCGCGAACGACGGCGTGAGCGTGACGCCGTTGACGATTTGCACGTCCTCCATCAACGCGTAACCCAAGCCCTGCGCCGCGCCGCCTTCGATTTGTCCCGCAACGGCGGCGGGATTCAACGCGCGTCCGACATCGTGACACGCCGCGCTTTTTAATACGCGCACCTCGCCCGTTTCCGTATCCACTGCGACTTTTACCGCTTGCGCGCCAAACGTGTAATCGGGCCAAATGTCGCCTTGCGCGTTATCGGGGTCGAGTTTGTCGGTGAACGGCGCTTTGAACAAGGAAAGATTCGCACGCGGCAAACCTTCTGCCGCGCAGATAGCAATCAATTGCGTGAGCGGCATATTTTGCGACGCGTCATTTTTTACAAAGACCGTGTTGTCCGCAAAATCAATTTCGTCGAGTTCACATTCAAGATGCTGCGACGCGCGTTCCGCCAACGTTTTGCGCACCGCCAGCGCGGCTTGATACGTCGCATTGCCCGACATGTACATCTGGCGCGTTGCCGTCGTCGTGCCCGCGAGCGGTGTGAGCGCGGAATCGGTACCGTACACTGTGATGCGTTCCATCGGCACGCCCAACACCTCGGCAGTGATTTGCGCGAGCGTGTTCATTTGCCCGCCGCCGATGTCGGGGACGCCGCAGCGAATGACGATGCTGCCGTCCATCTCCAGACCGACCCACGCTTGCGAGGTGTCGTGAAACCACGTAATGCGCCCGTAACTTTGCATGTACGACGCAAGCCCGCGCCCGATTTTCATGTGCGGCGCGTTCGCTTTTGTTTCCTCGCCCAACGCGTCCCACGCGCGCTGCGCACATTCTTCCAGCCACACCGCGCCGCGAAACGCTTGCCCGTTTGGCGTCGTGTCGCCCGCTTGCGCGTAATTGATGCGGCGCACTTGGCGCGGATCCATATCCAATTCGCGCGCGATTTCGTCCATCTGCTGTTCGTACGCCACGCACGCTTGCGCCGCGCCGAAACCGCGAAACGCGGACGTGAAGGTATTGTTCGTCGCGACCGCGCACGCGTTCACCGTCACGTTGTTGACGCGATACGGACCGACTGCCGACGATGCCGCATACAGCAAAACATACGGCGAAAGATACACGTACGCGCCCGAATCCGCCAGCATATTGACTTGAGCGGCGACGATGCGCCCGCTGCGCGTGACGCCGGTTTTGTGTGTGATGGTGAACGGATGGCGTTTACAATGAGCGAGCAAAGATTCTTCGCGCGTGTAAATCATTTTCACCGGGCGACGCGTTTTTAACGCGGCGAGTCCGATAAACAATTCGACCGTAATATCTTCTTTGCCGCCGAACCCCCCCCCCACGAGCGCGCCCATGACGTGGACCTTGTTTTGCGGCAGTTGGAGCGCGGCGGCAATACTGCGAAAATGTTCGACGACCTGCGTCGAAACACGAATGGTCAGCACACCGTTTTCATCCACCCACGCAATGCCCGCTTCGGGTTCCAGATACGCGTGGTCAATGAATTGTGTTTTGTACGTGCCCTCGACAATCACGTCCGCGTTTTTCATTGCCGCGTCCGCGTCGCCCTTGACAATGCGCCAGCGCGCGACAATGTTGTCCGGTTCAGTCACAATCGGCGCGCCGGGCTGCATCGCTTCTGCGGGCGTGAACACGGCGGGATACGGTTCGTAATCCACCTCGATCAAATCCGACGCGCGTTCGGCGATTGCCAATTCTTCGGCGGCGACAATCGCAATCGCTTCGCCCATGAATCGCACGCGGTCCTTTGCCAGAATTGGCGCGTCGGTGCCCGCGCGTTTCGCCGTGTCCGTGACGCCGGGGATGTCGGTGGTGACTCGCGCGCCGGGCAAATCGTCAGCGGTTAAAACCGCCACTATGCCGGGAAATCCGCGCGCTTTTGAAACATCAATGCGCAGAATTTTCGCGGACGGATATTTGCTGCGTAACACTTTGGCGTGAAGCATGTTGGGCATGACGTAATCACCCGCGTATTTGGTCGCGCCGGTCACTTTGCCCATCGCGTCAATGCGCGGCAGTGGTTTGCCGATGTGGCGCAGTTCCGGGAGATTCGCGAGGTTGGGTTGGTCGAGTCGAATCATTCTGGATACCTTGTTTTGGACGCGGATGAACGCAGATTTTCGCGGAAAGGAATTTTCTTATTCCGCGTTTATCCGCGTTGCTCCGCGTCCAATTCGTTTGCCGCGTTTTGAATCGCTTCAATGATTCGCACATAGCCGGTGCAGCGACACAAGTTGCCGGATAATGCTTCACGCATCTCGTCGTCGGTGGGATGGGGATGTTCGTCGAGCAATGCTTTGGCGGCAAGAATCATGCCGGGCGTGCAATAGCCGCACTGCGCCGCGCCAAAATCCACGAACGCTTGTTGCAACGGATGCGGATGTTCGGCGTTGCCCAAGCCCGCGACGGTAACAATTTCTTGCCCTTCGGCGAGCCACGCAAGCATCAAGCAAGCATTGAGCGGAGTGTTGTTGACGAGAACGGTGCACGCGCCGCAGTCGCCTTTTTCGCAGCCGCTCTTGACATCCGTATAACCGAGATCGCGCAGCGCGTGGAGCAAGGTGGTGTTGGGCGCGAGCGCGGCGTGGTGCGTGCGACCGTTGACTTTGAGGGTGACGAGTCGAGGTTCCATTTTTGATCCTTCACTACGTTCAGGACAGCGTTTGTGATTTTTGATTTACGATCTCACCTTACGCACCAATTGTCATTGCGAGATGGTCAACCCCGCGGGGGCTGTGTGGGCGGAGAACTTGTCATATCGAACGGAGT
>JACQWQ010000191.1:0-45177 GCA_016209205.1 Chloroflexota bacterium | reverse complement strand
CAGCACCGCAAAAACCGCTGCTCAGAAACTGCCAACTGTCATTCTGAAGGGACATGCGATGTAGGCGATGTGCGATGTATTCCCATCGCCTACATCGCACATCGCCAGAATCTCTATGCCAAACCAGAGAACCTGTCCCTTCGATTCCTCAGGGCAGGCTCTGAGCGTAGCCGAAGGATGCTTCGTCCCAGATGTTTCACAGAGTTTACCCTGAAGCATGAAGGGTTCAACAGACAGTTTCTGCTGGTCATGCAGCCCGCATGGGCTGGGCATCTCGAAATGACATGCGTAACATGAGTTATGATTATTGATTTCTTCACCATGCGGTGCAGTCAGAAATCATAAATCAGCAATCAGAAATTCCTCCACGCTTGTTCCAGCATTCGTCGCACGTACACGTTCACCATGCGCCTGCGGTAGTTCGCGCTGGCGCGCAAGTCGTCAATCGGCGCGCATTCTTCAGACGCGACGCGCGCAGCTTCTTTAACATTCGTTTCGTTGAAAATCTGTCCGTGCAGAATCTCTTCGGCGCGTGTGGCGCGCATTGGACGCGGCGCGACGGCGCCCAATGCAATGCGCACATCGCGAATCATGTCGCTATCGCGTTGCAGCCACACCGCAACGCTGACAAGCGAAATCGCGTCGGCTTGGCGCAAGCCCAATTTATAAAATGCGCTGGCGGTTTGGAGGTTGGAGATTGGAAGTTGGAGGTTAGAGATTAATTCATTCGCGTTGCGCGCGGTCTTGCGCGGACCCAGAAAGAATTCATTCAGAGGCATCGTGCGCGTGCCGTTCTTGCTGACAAGTTCGATTTGCGCGTCAAAGGCAAGCAGCGGCGGAAGCATATCGCCTGCAGGGGACGCGCTGCCGATGTTGCCCGCGATGGTCGCGCTGTTGCGAATCAGCGGATTGGCGAACACGGACGCGGCTTGACGCAGCGCGTCATGTTCGGTCAACAGCGGGTTTTTCAAAAATTCCGCAATGGTGGTGGACGCGCCGACGCGAAGGTGTCCGTTGGTGCGCGTCACGCCGCGCAACTCGTTGACGTTTTGCAGTGCAACCAAAACATCGGGCTGCGCGCGTTGGGCGCGAATGTCCACGAGCATGTCCGTACCGCCGGCGAGCGGGTGGACAGACGCGTTGTTTTGCGCGAGTGCGTCAAGAGCGTCGGCGAGGTTTTTGGGTTGCAATAATTCAAAATCGCGCATGTCACTCCTCGGCGGCATGAACGCTGGGGCGAGCGTTCAGCACGGAACGAACGCCGTTTCGTTCCTTCCCTTGCATACGGTGGCTTTATGCGTCGGCTCGTTCTTCAGCAGCATGAATGTTGCGGCGAACGTTCAGTACAGCGGCGGCGTCGAGCGCGGCGCGGAGGATGCTGGCGTATCCAGTGCAGCGACACAAATTGCCGCGTAAATAATCGCGCACCTGGGCTTCGCTGGGCTGCGGGTTTTCATTCAAGAGCGCGCGGGTCATCATAATCATATCCGGCGTGCAAAAGCCGCATTGAAACGCGCTGTGTTCGAGAAATGCTTCTTGTACGGCGTCGAGTTTGCCATCGCGCGCGAGTCCTTCGATGGTCAAGATGTCCGCGCCGTCGCAAGCAATCGCGAGCGTGAGACATGAGAGCATCGGCGCGCCGTTGAGGTGAACGGTGCATGCGCCGCATTCCCCGATGCCGCAGCCGTATTTCGCGCCCGTCAAGAATTCCTGTTCGCGTAAAACGTTCAGCAAGAGTTCGTTCGGATACACACTCCACTCGCGCGGCTCGCCGTTCAAAGTCAGGTGAATTGTTTTCCTTTGCATGAATCAGGAAACCGCGAATTTACGCGAATCTGCGCGAATATACAAGATTCATTCGCGTGGCTTCGTGTAGATTCGCGGTTCATTGCGTTCTCTCCCACGCGCGGAGCAACGCGTCGCGCACGATGACTGCCGCGATGTGTTGGCGATATTCGCGCGTGGCGCGCACGTCGCTGATGGGTTTGATTTCTTGTGCGGCTTGTTTGCCAATGTGCTCGGCAAGTTCGAGCGAAAACGTCTGTCCAATCAGATCGCGTTCGGCGACGGTGGCGCGCATGGGCGTCGGCGCGACGGAACCGAGCGCGATGCGCGCGTCCTGAGCACAATTGCCTTCGCGCGTAATCCGCACCGCCGCGCAGACCTGAGAAATATCGGCGGTCACGCGCGCGATTTTGATGAACGCGCTGCCGGTGTCCGGCAAGCTTGCGGGCAGATAGATATGAGTCAAGAGTTCATCGGGACGCGCAATGCTCTTGCCGGGCGCGATGAAAAATTCGGTCAAGGGGAGTGTGCGTTCGCTGGTCTTGGATTTCAGAGTCACTTGCGCGTCGAACGCGAGCAGCGGCGGCGCGGAATCGGCAGCGGGCGACGCGTTGCACAAGTTTCCGCCGATAGTTGCCATGTGCATGATTTGGATCGTGCTGAACCAATTGCATGCTTCTTGGAGAGATTGGAGATTGGAAGTTGGAGATTGGAAGTTGGAGATTGGAAGTTGGAGACTGGAAGTGAGATATTGGTACAGCGCGCGGATGGTGGTTGTCGGACCAATCTCCAGTCCTCCATGCTCCAATCTCTTTATGCCTCCAAGCGCGGAAATGCGCGCGAGTGAAATGATGTATGACGGCTGCTGCCGTTCCATTTTCATCTGCACGAGCAAATCGGTGCCGCCTGCCATGATGCGCGCGTCTTCACCGTATTGCGCGAGCAATTCGGTTGCTTCGTAAATGGTCAGCGGCGCGAAATAGTCAAACTCGGGATAGAGGAGGTGAGTGTTGGTGGGAAGCATGGTGAATGCTGAGTGCTGAATGCACGATGCCGAATGCACAATGCACAATGCTAATTTGTCTGCCAATACCGAATCGGATTGCGGCTGCCGGAAAATTGGAGCCAGTTCAAATACGTCGTGCCGAAATAGCGTACGTCCTGCAAGTGGATGATGTAGCGCCCATTCTCTTTCGCGCGCTGCACCGCTTTGCGTTTCGCGACGTAAATGTCGTTGCCGCGCGCGGTGCGTTCGTAAATGATGACCTTGCGCGTGCTGCGATTTTGATTGATGACCCAATTGCCGGTCGAGCCGGAAGCGTCGGAATGGATTTTGAATTTTTCGCCGTACGTGAAAACCACGATGGCGTCTTGGCCGCGTTTGAGCAAGCTGGTGTCGGCTTTCATAAAAATTTTCTCCTTACTGTGTACCAGTGCTGGCAGGTTTTGGGGTATTCAGTTGTGTATCACGGCGTTCTGCATCGGTCCATCATCGAATGGAATTCGACGCCTGAACAAGGCGCTGGAAAAAACAATGCAAACTATTTCGTCCATGCAGAATTGCGTTGTTTCTTCCGATGCCTTGTTTTGCCGTCGAATTCAATTCGATGGTAGCGCGCCGATTCGCTGAGGAATCGTATCTGTAGCGCACTTGTTCTAATGTGTCAAAATTCAGTTTCCAGAAATTGGCGTGGTGTGACAATCGGAATGCCGCGATATGGATTCAAGACGAGCAAGTCTTCATCGCCGCTGACAATGCATGTTGCCTGTCCGCTTACGGCGAGTTCGAGAAATTTGTCGTCTTTCGCATCACGTGCTTCTGAAATCGTTTCTCTAATTCCTACAAGAAGCGCTTGCTAAATAAGTGCAGTGGCAAACGCAACGCGGATTTCTTTGCGCAGATACCTGTCGAATTTTGGCCGCAACAAGACATCGCGCAATTCTGTTGCCGTCTCATCGGACATCAGGAGGTCTCCTAAAGCGCGGGCGCGATTGTACGCCTGACGGACGACGGGCTTTTTGAACAAGAACGCGCTGACGAGCGTGTTGGTGTCGAGAACGAAACGGAGGTCACTCATCATTCAAAATAGAGTCAAGAATTTCAGGGGTCAATCCATTTCTTTCTGCCTCATCACTTGCCTCATCCATGATTTCATCGAGCGGACGTGCCGAGATAATGAAATCCTTAAGGAAAAGCCGCATCAGCAATTGCATCTTGCGCTGCTCTTCTTCTGACGCGCTGTTATAAATACGCGCGGTTTCCTTGTCGAGTGGAATGGTTATCATGGTCATTTCCATTTTGAATCACCTCCATACGTAACGTGTTCAATTGGTGCGTGCTTGTTTCATTGATTCGCCGCTGAATTTCATTCTGCGGTGACAGAATGATTTGATGAGGAATTCTATCTGTAGCACGCTTGTTCTAATGCGTCAAGAAATTGTCGGGTTCACCTTAAGTGCAATTCTCTGACGACCAGCGTGTGTAGAAATTCGGATTGTATCGCGGATTAAGAATTGCGACGTTGCATGAGTTTGTGGAGAACTTGCTAAAAAGGTCGGTCGAGTCGTGATATACATCTCTATTGATCGAGGCATCAATCTCTGTCACCCCATTACGCCCTGGTATGGATCTTGTTTCGAATAATCCACTGGGGCGGTATCGTAACTTGTGTCATTGCTGCTAGCAATTAAGTGAATTTCCTCGGCCAGCTTTTCCTCCCAATCTGTTCTTGTCAAATCGATTTCTTTTCTCCCCCAATGGCTATCTCCCCAAAGCAGTTCTGCCTTTCCCTTGAGGGTCATCTCGAAATAAATCCTGTTACCTTTTTCATAATTGCCTGATTTGACACGATTCCAATACAGGGCGACAGAGACCTTCTCGTTTTCATAATTTTTGCCAGTGTAAATTTTCCCGGTCCCGTTTAGGTAAACGCGATTTATAGCAGTCAAGGGAGGCGTAAAAAGTGTAGATGCTTTCTCGCCCAACTGATCAATGTCAGCCTTCTTCTTGTTCTCCATCTCCGCTTTTTGCTTTTGCCTTTCACTTTCTTGACGCGGACGCTCCACTGCACCAGCTCTGTTCTTCTCTTCCTCTCGTGCCTTTATAGCTCTCAACTTATCTTCGAAGTTCATTTCGTTTACCTCCAAGCTGGTTTTCTTTCGCAAGGGCTTGATGGAGTCTGCATGTCTACTCCGCCGCCTGCATCACCTGCATCCCTTCCCTCATTTCCCTCATTTCCCTCATTTCCTTCTCCCTCACCGCCCTCACAATCTTTTCCGCCATTATCGGCAATTCCGTAAAATGAATCCCCAGCGCGTTGTACAACGCGTTCGCGTATGCCGCCGCGCCGTTTACTTCCACTCACTCAAAACAAAATCGTCTGCAAACGGATTCACAAAGCAAACACCTTCCAGCTCTGCGCCAACGTTGAAATCTTCGGAAAATATTGTCGGGACTTGGTTCAAGCGCGCAACTGCCCAAATCTGCGCGTCCCAATATGCGAATTGGTGTTCACGCACACCGCGCAATGCCTCGATTACGACTTGCGGCGTCAAATCCAACACGCGCCAAATTTTCACAAAGTCCTCAACTTGTTGTGCAGCTTGTTCGCGCGTCAGAATTGGTGTTTTGCCTTTTGTGGTCGCGCTGAAAAATTCCGAAAGCGATTGAACGCTCACGCGCCCAATCTGCTTTTCGTGCAAATATTCCAAGACGCGAATCGCTTGCTCTTGCTTGACATGCTCGCCGCGATCATAGGCGTAGACCAAAACATTGGTATCAATCAGCACGAGTGCCATAGCGATTTATCCGTTCCGCGTATAGGTCCGCGCGCGTCCATTCACGCGAGCGATTGGGCAAAGGTCCTTGCGCGTGCAACGATTTCATCAAACCGAATGCGCGCTGCCACGCTTCCGCATCGGTTGACAAGCCCTGCTCTGCGCTCTGCAATTGCTGGTCTATCGCCTCACGAATGAGCAATGCTTCACTCACTTGGCGTTTGTGCGCGATGCGTTTGAGTAGTTGGTGTTGACGTTTCGAAATGTATATTTGTTTGCGAACCATCTGAGAAACTTTGTGCTTTCCATTCTTTGTGTTTTGCATTCTACCTCCATTGGGCGGGCACAAGGCGCCGCACCTACCCTATCGCTTGCATCACTGCCACCATCTCTTCTCGTTTCTCGCCTCTCGTTTCTCGCATCTCTTTTTCCCTCACCGCCCTCACAATCTTCTCCGCCGTAATCGGCAATTCGCAAAAACGAATCCCCATCGCGTTGTATAACGCGTTCGCGTACGCCGCCGCGCAGGGATTCGTTGCCGCTTCGCCGATGCCTTTCGCGCCGAACGGTCCGCTCGGTTCGTACGTGTCGGCAAAATGCGTGACGATGTTTTCAATCATCGGCGCTTCGCTGATGGCGGGCGTTTTGCCGTCAATCCAAAAACCTTTCGACGCGAGTTGTCCCGTCGCCGCGTCCCATTGATTGTCTTCGACGAGCGCGTAGCCCATGCCTTTGGACAAGCCACCTTCGAGTTGTCCGATTGCCATCGCGGGATTGACGACCGTACCGCAGTCGCTGCCAATCACCGCGCGGTTCGTCGTGACCTGTCCCGTTTCCGTGTCAACAGTCACGTCAACAAAATACGTGACGTACGCGGGCGGACAATTCACTTGACGCAAACTTTCGACCGCGGCCAGCGTGCCCCACGAATTGATTTGCAATTGTTTCGCCAGCGCGCCGAGCGTGATGCGGCGCTCGGGAAAATTCGGGCAATAGATGACGCCTTGCATCAATTCATAATCGGGTTCAATCACTAACGAATCCGCTTGCATTCCTAACATGCGCGACGCGTAATCAAAAATCTGGCGTTTGACGTTTGATGCTGCCTTTAACGCCGCACCCCCCCCCGCATATACACCGCGCGTCGCGTGCGTGACGACATCGTACACCGTCGTCAATGTATCCGCGGGCGAGATGCCAACGCGTTCGATGGGCACGCCCAATTCTTCCGCGACGATTTTGGCAATCGCTTCGAGTGTGCCGCCGCCGTGATCCATCATCGCATGCACCACATCCACCGAACCGTCTTCGTTGATTTTGACGAATGCGCCCGAATAATCAATCACTTCGCCGGGTTTGGGCGCGCCCGCGCCGCTGGTGTGAAAACCGCGCGCCATGCCGATGCCGTGGCGATAGCGTCCTGTTTGTGTGCCGGGCGCGGGACGCGCGCGCCAGCCAATTTTTTGCGCGCCTTCGCGCAACAACTGCGGCACACCGTCACTGCGAATGATGGACTGCACCGAAGGTCCTTGTCCCCAGAACGTGCCGCCGAGTCCGACGTAGTTTTTCAATTTGAAATCAATCGGGTCCATGTTCAACGCGTGCGCGATTTCGTCCATCAAGGATTCCATTGCGAACGTCGCTTGTGGATTGCCAAACCCTTGCATCGCGCACGAAGGCGTTTTGTTGGTATAGACCGCTTTGCCTTCAAATTTCAGATTCGGAAATTTGTACAGCGATGCCGTCCAGCCCGCGAGCACTGAGAGGAGTGGATACGCTTGAATGTTGTGCCCGCCAATGTCGGCGATTGCTTGAATATGCCCCGCCGTAATTCTTCCGTCGCGCGTGACCCCGACTTTTAATTTCAATTTCGTTTGATAGCGCACATGGTCGTACATGTCTTCTTCGCGCGTGGACACAAGTTTGACGGGACATTTTGCTTTCAACGCGAGCGCGACACAAATGGGAATGATCGAATTCATTTGAATCGAAGAGCCGAACGTGCCGCCGATAGCCACGCGTTTCACATTGACCTTGTGCAGCGGAATGGAAAAAATTTCGCCGAGCAGTTGGCGTACGTTGTGAATGCTTTGGGTGGTGGGATAAACGGTGATGCTGCCATCGGGCGCGGGGTCGCACCCGCATGACTTGGTTTCCATCTGCGCGTGATAAATCCGACTCGTCAAAAATTCGCGTTCAAAAATACGATCAGCTTGCGCGAATCCTTCCGCGATGTTTCCGACCTCGACGGTGCGTGTGACCGCGACATTGTTTTGAATCGGCTTGTTCTCGCCGTTCAAGACAATGAAATCGTGAATCGGTTCCGCGCCTTCGGCTTGGGCTGCATCGGGGTCGGTGTAATGCGGCAAAATTTCCCATTCGATTTTCAACGCGCGCAATGCTTTCTCGGCAAGCTGTTCGGTGGGTGCAGCCACTGCCGCGATGGCTTCGCCGACGTGACGCGCTTTGTCTGCAAGCACGGTGCGGTCGCGATACAAGAAGGGGGGAGTGCTGACGATGCGCTCGTTGTATTTGAGGTGCGGCACATCGTCGTACGTCAACACCACTGCGCCCATTACTTCGGCGTCGCGTTTGTCAATGCTTTTCACGCGCGCGTGGGCATAGGGCGAGCGCACAACGCGCGCATACCACATGCGCGGCAAAATTACATCCGACGCATACACTTCGCGCCCGGTTACTTTGGCGATGCCGTCCTTGCGGTGATAGTTGTTGCCGAGGGTTTGATAACTCATGCCGAACTCCGAAAATCTTGATGGGAAAGTGACGGGTGAACCTCAAATTGTATGCTTGTATACAATGTGAGATTATAACTATAATTTTGGGATTGTCAAGAGTTTTTTGATGCCGCCTCATTCAAATCGCCATCTGCTGCATCGCCTCCAAAATCATGTTTTGGGCTTGCGTGAGATGGGCTTGTACGAGCTGTGCGGTGCGGTCTGCGTCGTGTTTCTCGAGTGCGTCCAGAATGGCGAGATGGTCTTGGTGTGACACACGACTTTTGTGTTCTTCGTGATAGTAATACACGCCGTACAGCGCGTTGCTTTCCAGCAAACTTTTGGCGATGCGAATGAGGTGGCGGTTGCCGCTGACTTGAATGATGCGCGTGTGAAATTCGTTGTTGAGTTCGATGAGGCGTTGAATTTGCTGCCCGCGCGTGTCGCTTTGATCGAGGATGGAGAGAAATTCATCGGTATTCTTGTGCAGCGCGTCGAGTTCGGCGGCAGTAATTTTTTGGGCGGCAAGACGCGCGGCATGTGCTTCGAGCAGAATGCGTAGTTCATACAATTCTGTCAATTCCTCTGCGGAAACGGGACGGACGCGCGCGCCTTTTTGGGCTTCAAATTCGATCAGCCCTTCGGCTTCGAGGCGGCGCAGCGCTTCGCGCACCGGCGTGCGGCTCACGCCCAACTCTTGGGCGAGCGATTCTTCAATCAAGCGCTGATTGGGTTTGATCGTGCCTTGCACGATCGCGGCGCGCAAATAGTCCGAGATTTGTTGGCTGACAGATTGCGCTGAAAAGCGGGGGCGTGAGTTGAGCATGTGGTCGTCCAGCTGCACAGGACTTGTCATATCGAACGGAGTGAGATATCTCACTCCGTTCGATATGACAGTCCTTAGCTCATACAGCCCACGCGGGCTGACCATCTTGAAAGGAACTGGTTTATCTTAGCATGTTGGGGGTGCGTCCGTCAACAAGTGGGACACTTGGCGAAATTGCGTTTTGTGTATATCCTATACATGCAATGTTGCGAGGACGCATTCTTCTAGTGCTGCTCATGGTCTTGATTTGGCTCGTCGTGCCTCTGACGATCAGACAATGGGGTCGCGTGCCGCACACGCACATTCTGATTGGCAGCGTGACGAGCGAGGAATTTGTCGCGCATGTCGTCGCCGAAGAACAACGTAACGTAATGCCGGAGCCGTTGCATTATCAGAGCGGTTGGATTCTTTCGGTTCCGTTTGGCGACCTTGGCGCGTTCCTCGCGTTTCTCCTCGTTGTGGCGCTGCCGGTGGGATTGTCCTTGAGTTTGCCGCAGCTGTCCTCTCCGATCCAAGCGTTTGTGTGCGCGCTGGTGCAAATCCATTGCGAGATTCCCCATCCCCCTCCGCGCTTTGGGCGCTGGGTCAACGCGCGCTAAGGATTCCCCAATCCAATTTCCCGCGCGTTCGGCAATGTTTCACTCACAAAGGAACAGAATATGTCAGTGCAAAAAGGAGCAGTTGCATTCGGACTGTTGCTTGTTTCTGCGTTCGCGTGCTTTGGATGTGCGGGTCAACCGACGGCGTCGCCGCTGCACGGTGTACGTTTCGAACCCCCCAAGCTCGCGCCTGATTTCACGCTGACCGATCAAAATGGCAATCCATTCACCTTGGGCAGTACGCGCGGTCAAGTGGTGATGCTGTACTTTGGCTACACCTCTTGTCCCGATGTCTGTCCGCTGACGTTGGTGGATATGGCAACGGCGCGCAAGGAATTAGGCAAGGATGCAGAGCTAGTTCGAGTCGTCTTTGTTACGGTTGACCCGGAACGTGACGCGCAAGCGGTTTTGAGCCGATATGTGCCGGCGTTCGATGAATCGTTCATTGGCGTGCGCGGTACGCCGGAAGAAATCAAAACCGTCGCAGATGCGTACGGGGTGCAATACAAAAAAACTCCGCTGCCCAACTCGGCGTTGGGCTATGCGGTAGACCATACGGCGTTCATTTATGTCATTGATCGCAGCGGGCGGCTGCGCCAAGTGCTGCCGTTCGGTACCAAGCGGCAAGACATAACGAGCGACCTCAGGATCTTGGTTGTGGAAGGAGCCGAATCATGAAAGTGCAAGATATTTTATCGCGTGGGTTGTGGATTGTTGTGCTGGTCGCAGTGCTGAGCGCCTGTGGCGGCGCAGCAACTCCGGCAGCGGTTATGCCGCCAAGCCCTGCTCCGGTGGGTTTAACGATTACGGACGTGTGGGCGCGCGCTGCGGGGGGCGCCATGAACATGCCAACTCCAACCGCGTCTGCCGACATGGGTGGGATGGACATGGCAAAACCAACCAGCGCGGTGTACATGAAAATCACCGGTGGCGGGATGGCTGACAAACTCATTCAAGCCGAAAGCACGGTTGCCGAAACCGTAGAACTGCACACGGTCGAGATGAAAGATGGCGTGATGAAAATGCGTCCGGTGGAAGGCGGGATTGACGTGCCTGCAAATGGTTCAGTGGAACTCAAACCCGGGGGATTTCACATCATGCTTATCGGGCTAAAACAAGAGCTCCGAGCCGGTGAAAAATTCGACGTCAAGTTGACGTTTGAAAAAGCGGGCGTGAAACAAGTAACGGTTGAAATACGTTCGGTTCAGCAATAGGCGTTGCCGGGCACAATACCTTTGCTAATCTCCTTCCCGGTGTTCCGATTCATGAGCGCAAAACGAACGCGCCGAGCAAAAGAAAACCATAGAAAATTCCGACACCGTAAAGCAGTGCATTGCGGAACGCGCGGGCTTCGGGGGGGGGGACAAAATGCGTGCGGCAGCGGATACAGCGATAAGAAAAAATCGCAACGCCGTTGCCGCACGTTTTGCAGCTGTAGAACCACTTCAGTGCCTCCGCGCCTTTTGTACGTGCGACGTTATATGCCAACGCGGCGACAGTGCCAGTTGCCGCCAGCCATGCAAGGAGGAACGTGCCATAGGTGGCAGCTGTTACTTGATCCGGCGAACCCCACACCGCGTTCCAGAGAAAGCCGACGAGGATCGGCGTCGCGGCGAGCGTTGCCAAAGTTGCGCCGTTTCGGATGGCAAGTACCAGCGTTTCAAGTGTCATGAAATGTCGCAATGGAGAAACAGTTAAAGCCGTGTTGCCGCCTGTTTGTTTGTGTCTTGCAATTCCCCGAATGAAACGGCGTCTATTTTACTGCTCGTCGCCGCTCCCCGGGTCGCTCAAAGTATTGCTTGCTCCGCACACCGTCGGATTTTTGGCTTGTGCGTAAATGCGGTTGAATTCGGTAGTGTATTCCTGCGCGAGTTCGGGATCGTCAATGATCAAGAGGTTCTCGTCGTTGGACTTGTCCGCGTTCGCGGTGAAATTGTACGAACCCGTGACCACATAGCGGTCGTCAATGACCATCGTTTTGCTATGCAGGATATAACAGTTGCCGTCTTCTAAAACTTCCAATTTGGCGCGCTTTAACCCCGGAAATTCCGCGCCGCTCGCGCCATTGTTACGCGTTTCAAAAACTCCCTGCACGTTCACCTTGGCTTTCGCTTGCGCTTTGAGCACATCGGCCATTGCCGTGTCGGTAAACGTAAAGGCGGTGATGCGAATACTCTTTTGCGCGGACTTGAGTTTGTCGAGAATCGCTTTTGCCGCGCCGCCCGTGGGCGAAAAATAATTTTCCAGCGTTACGCCGTTCGCCAATGTGACGCGCGGCTGAGGAACCTCTTTGCCCGGCGCATCCGCGCTGCGCGATTGAAACAGGCGCTCGAAACGGGCGTTGTAGTTTTCGATCAACGCGGGCAGCGCAAGGCGCAGCATATTGTTATTGTTGCGATACACGTCATTCGCCGTAAAGTTCATCGAGCCGGTCCACAAGAGACGCTGGTCAATGACGACGAATTTGTTGTGCATCAAAGAGCTGCGCTGATCGCGCAAGACTTGCACGCCCGCCTTTTCCATTTTGTCAACGGCATCGGTAAAGTCTTTCGCCGCGCGGTTTGCCGCGTAATCGGTGACCAGCCGCACGCGCACGCCGCGCGCAGCCGCGCGGGCAAAGCCGTCCACGAGCGATGGCAGGCGAAAATCAAACACGGCCGCATCAATGGTTTTCTGCGCGCGTTCCAAATCGGCGGCGATGGCTCGATCCACGCCGCCGCTGCGTGATTCCTTTTTCTCGGGATAGCTGGGCAGCGTAAAGTAAACCGTATACCATTCGCCCTGCGCGACGTTTGCGCGCGGCAAGCTCGTAACGGGCGCGCCGGTTTGCAGAGCCCCGCTCGCGGGTGTACTTGGCGGAGGGGGGGGAAGGAGGGATGTGGCGCCAAACAGCGCGCTGGCTCCGGCAATGGCGAGGACGATGACCAGCCCGGCGAGAAGAACCCACGGGCTAAAACCCGCACGGCGGGTTCTATACGAACCTCTTTTTTTATTCATGCTCGAAACACTGAATTTGATTTTTTCTTGCGTTTCGTGGAGCGACGTGATTTTTTGGCGGGCGGAGTTTTGGCCGGTGCAGTGGGGGTTTGAGGCGTGGCGCTCGGCGTTGACAGGGTCAAGTTTTCGCCCGAGACGCTGAGAGTTGTCGGCGTTGTCGGCGCGGCGCGCATGCCTATCTCCGCAGCGTTTGCCGTGGATGCTGCCGGTGCGGACGCAGCCATCGTCGTATTAGCATGGTCCGCGGCGCGTGGCGCATCGGCCGGTTGAAGGTCAAGGTGTTGCTTCAGAAACGCGCGTGCCTGCACCAACAGGGCTTGGATGCCCTCGGCGCCGCTTTGGTTGGCCGCGTTGACGGCGGCGATGACGAGTTCCGCGTTGGCGCCGTCGCGAATTTGCGCTTCGGCCCATTGGAGCAGCGGCTTGGCCTCCGCGTCGGTGAGATTGCTGGTCAGCGATTCGTTTTCATAGAGACGCTCGATGAGCGCCTGCTGTTGTACTGGGTCCATGAACGACGGAGCTGCCGCGAGACCTTCGAGGTTTTTGAACGATCTGCCTGGCTTGGACCGTTCGCGTTCATCGCCAAAACCTCGAAGGTCTTGGCGTCTAACCGGCTTCACTTTCGTGTGCGACCACTTCTTCGGCGGCGACAATCCCGGATAACTTTTCTTCTTCGAGGGACTCGGTCAGTTCACGCGCGCGCGCGGTGCTGGGCAGCACCCCTTGCGGGCGTACCAACATGACAATGACGAGCGCGAGTCCATATAACCCATAGCGCCACAGTTGAAAATCTATGTCCCCCAAGAACGGGATGAAATTGCCAAGGGCGCGAGCTCCGGTGGTCAAGAGATTCAAGCCGATACGGTCAATGCCTGCGACTAGAATTCCCCCCAGCAGCGCGCCGTATGGATTACCGCTGCCGCCCAAAACCACCGCGCAGAGAACGGTGACCGAGACGGTGAAATCGAAACTGCTTGGAAAGACGGCTTGAATGTACGAGGCATAGTACGCGCCGGCAAAACCGCTAAAGGCAGCGCCCATCGCGAACGCCAGCAGTTTGGTGCGCACAATATCCACGCCCATCGAGGCAGCGGCTTCTTCATCCTCGCGCATCGCCATCCAGGCGCGCCCCAAGCGCGAATCCTCCAAGCGCCGATTCACGAAAATCGCGCCGACGATAATGAGCAAAGCAAGCCAGTACCAGGGGGCAAGATCCAGTTTGTTAAACGTAGCGATTCCGGGCACCCCGGGCAGCGCGACCAGACTTACCCCGCGCTCGCCGGCGGTAATATCGAGACATTCGACGTTCAAAAACGGGATGGACACACAGGTCAGGTTGCGGAAAACCACCGGCACGATTTCCCCGAACCCCAAAGTGACGATGGCGAGGTAATCGCCGCGCAAGGGAATGGTCGGCGCGCCGAGCGCGAATCCACTGACCAGCGCGATCAGCGCCGACAAAATAACGGCGATCCAAAAATAGTTGAACGGGAAGGGCACGCCGAGGCCCCACGGCGGATGGGGTGTACTGAGCAGACTCATCGAGTATGCGCCAATCGCAAAAAACGCCGCGTACCCCAAATCGAGTAAGCCCGCATAACCGACGACGATGTTGAGTCCGAGGGCGAGCATTGCGTACATCAACACGGTAACCAGAGAGCCGGTATATCCTCCGAGAGAATAGTCCGAAATCTGTTGGAGGAAGCCATCAAAAAACGGAAACAACACGACTAGAATTCCAAGGATGACGAGCTTCCAGTGTGCGCGCAGCCAACCCCGGATGCGATTCAAGTCTAATTGACGGGACATGTGTGTCTCTCCAATCGCGCTCAGGCTTTTTGTTGGACGCCGGTGCCAAGCAAGCCGGTCGGGCGAAAGACCAGGACCAGGACCAGGATGCCAAAGACGACCGCGCGGGTCCACTGTGCGGCGATGTACTGGTCACTCAGCGCCGAGACGAGTCCGATAAAGAATCCGCCGAGCATCGCGCCGGTAATATTTCCGATGCCGCCCAATACCGCCGACGTAAATGCTTTCAGTCCCATATCGAAACCCATATTCCATACGACGCCCTCAAAATAAAGCCCGCCTGCCACGCCGCCCACGCCCGCGAGCGCGCCGCCGATCAGAAAGGTCAGCGAGATCACACGATTGATGTCAATGCCCATCAAGCGCGCGGCGTCGCGATTTTGAGCCGTCGCGCGCATCGCCTTGCCCATCAGCGTACGCTGCACAAAGAGACGCAGGATAATCATGAGCGGGATCGCCAGCGCCAGCGCAAAAATATGCTTGGGCGTCAAGTTGATATTGATGGCCGTCTCTGCCAGCAGATTGAATTTGGGCACCAACGCCGGGAAGGACTTGGGCGTTGAGCCACTCCCGCCAAAATACGAGAGCGCGCCGAATTGCGCCCACCACAAGCCGACTTGTTCGAGGATGAATGACATACCAATCGCGCTAATGAGGACCACGATGCGCGGCGCGTTGCGCAGTGGGCGGTACGCCAAACGTTCGATGGTCACATTGAGCACGGCGCACACGAGCGGCGCGGTGATAAACATGAGCGCGATGGTCAAGAGCATTGTGCCGGAATCGGATTTTTCACTCGCGCCCATCAGACTGACGATGGACAATCCGATGAATGCGCCAATCATGTAAACATCCCCGTGCGCAAAATTGATCAACTCGATAATGCCGTAAACGAGCGTATAGCCAAGCGCCACGAGCGCAAAAATCGCGCCTTGCGCCAGTCCATTGATGACCTGCTGAATAAACAGCGCAGGATTAGCGATAAATGCGCTGCCGAGAAATAAGGCCGTGGCAGCCAAAATCAGCCATAATGCGACACTGCGAATAGAGAGGTTTCGTTTCATGTTCCGTCCGATTCATCGGAATCGAATAACCTGGAGATCGTTTGCGGGCTGAACGAGGGACAGGTCGCAAACCAACCGCTTTGGGATGCAACCTGTCCCCATGGTCCGATCCGTGATGTTATTTGGCTATGCCGAGATATTTGAACTTGCCGTTCTCGATGACATTCTGAGTCATCACTGTTACGGTGGTATCGCCGTTGGCATCGAACGACCACTTGGTGCCCAAGATGCCGGTAAAGTCTTTGGTGTTAAAGACTTCATCGCGCACGCACTTGCGTGTCACGTCGTTCTTGGCGACGCAGGCATCAATCGCTTTCAGCACGACGAGAGCCGCTTCATAGCCGTAGCTGCCATAGACGCCCGGCTCTTGACCAAACTCTTTGACGTACTGCTCGTGCCATTTCTTGCCTTCGGGACTGATCTCATCCAACTTGTCCAGCGGAAGCCCCGCGAACGTCAGGAGGGTGCCTTCGGCATCTTGACCTGCTGCTTTCACAAAGTTCTCGGACATCATGCCGTCAGGACCCGAAAGTTCGCTTTTGTAGCCGGCAGAGCGCAGCGCCTTCCAAACCAGACCGGGGTTGCTCGACGCGACGCCGCCAAAGTAGACCGAATCCGGTTTGAGGTCGGCAATCTTGGTGGCGAGGGCGCTATAGTCAGTTGCTTTCGTATCAATGCCTTCATGACCGACGACCTTGATCCCCAGCTCCGTTGCTGTCTTTTCATACACGTCGGCAATCCCCTTGCCGTACAACTGCTGGTCATCGAGGATGTAGACCGACTTGACGCCGCGGTCTTTTGCCCAACGTGCGCCAACAGCGCCTTGCAGATCATCCGGCGCAACGATGCGCGCATAATTGCGCACACCGGTGGGATAGTACTTGTTCGGTTCGTCCGCGTCCGTAAGCCCCGGCAGCGATTTGGTCAGACCGGCGTACGTGTTGGCGCCGCTGACCATGACCATCGGGCCGGCTTGATTCAGGATGGGGATGGACAGTTTTGCCGCGCCCGAGTTGTACGTGCCCAGATACCCGAGCACGCTTTTGTCGGCAACGGCTTTATTGGCGTTGCTGGTTTCGACGTCGCCATCCCATGCGCCGCGCGCCGCGCTCGCATCGTCCAGTGTCTCCAGAACGAGCGTATAGTTGCCGGACTTGGGTCCGTGATTTTTGAGCGCCAGCTTGGCAGAATTTGCCATCGAGATGCCATCCGCCGAGTCGCCGCCCGTGAGCGGGGTGCTGGAAATGATCTTGATGGTGCCGCCTCCGGCGCCGCCAATGCCTCCGCACGCTACTGCAACCAACGCCACAGCTATCGCCAATGCTGCGATAACGAGGAACTTGCGATTCATTTTTTTCTCCTCCTCCAAAGGTCCTGCAGTTGATAAAGCCGCGTCGCAGATTCATCGAATCTACACGCGTAGATTCCAGGAATCTACAAGATCGCTAGTCTTGAACGCGGAAGACGCGTCACGACATGAAAATGAGCGACAGCATCACCTCCCATAGTGCGCCCAGAAAGAGCAAGGGAAAAACGCGGGGTCTCTGATGATTTGCTCATCCCGGCTGCGCGGAAACAGGTAACGCTTTCACAAGACGATGTCCCAATCACACTTCACCCAAATACGCTTTGCGCACTTGTTCATTCTTGGCCAGCTCCTGCGCGCTGCCTTCCACAAAAATGTGTCCGGTCTCCAACACATAGCCGCGATTGGCAACCGAAAGCGCCCGCGCCGCATTCTGCTCGACCAACAGAATCGTCGTGCCTTCGCGATTCAATTCTTGAATGATCTGAAAAATCGTATCCACCAGGACCGGCGCAAGCCCCATCGAAGGTTCGTCGAGGAGCAAAATGCGCGGGCGGGACATGAGCGCGCGTCCAATCGCGAGCATCTGTTGTTCGCCGCCGGAAAGCGTGCCGCCAGCTTGGTTGCGTCGTTCCGCCAGACGGGGGAATATCTGGTACACGTGCTCCAGGTCTTTTTTGATTTCCAGCTTGTCTTGGCGCGAGTACGCGCCCATATCCAAATTCTCTTCGACGGTGAGGCGGGTGAAAATTTGACGCCCTTCCGGCGCCTGCCCAACGCCTTTACTGACAATGACATGCGGAGGCAAGCCGCTGATTTGTTCTCCCTCCAAAAAGATCGTGCCTTGTTTCGGATGAAGCAAGCCAGAAATGGTCTTGAGCGTCGTCGTCTTGCCCGCCCCATTGGCGCCAATCAGCGTCACTACCTCTCCCTTTTCGACGGTGATCGAGATGCCTTTGAGCGCGTAAATGTGCCCGTAATACGTGTGAATATCATTGACGGCAAGTAATGGCATAGATGAATTTTGAAGGATGATGCAATCGCTTGCGATTGATGCAATCGCTTGCGATTGCCGATGAAGGATGAACACGAACGGAGACCTTTGGGTTTCATCCTTCTGCCTTCATCCTTTCATTCAGGCGTGCGTCTCGGACGTGCCGAGATAGGCTTCACGCACTTTGGGATTTTGCTGCACTTGCGCTGGAGTCCCTTCGGCGATCTTGATTCCGAAATCAAGCACCGTGACCCGTTCGGAAATCGTCATGACGACCCGCATGTGGTGCTCGATCAGGAGGATGGTCAACTTGCGCTCATCGCGCAAACGGCGAATGAAATCCACCATTAACGAGCTCTCTTGGGGGTTCATCCCGGCGGTCGGTTCGTCGAGGAGCAAAAGTTGTGGCTGGGTGCCGAGCGCGCGCGCAATTTCCAAACGGCGTTGATCGCCATACGACAAGTTCTTGGCGAGTAAATTCTCTTTGCCGCGCAAGCCGACGAATTTCAAAAGGTCCGCCGCAGTCCGCTGCACCCGCACCTCCTCCTCGCGGGTGCGCCGGTCGTGCAAGAGTGCGCCCAGGACACCGGCGTGCATGCGCGGGTGTTCGCCGACCATCACGTTTTCCAGCGCGGTCATGTTCCCAAAGAGGCGAATGTTTTGAAACGTGCGCGCGATGCCCAATTTCGTGATCTGGTGCATCTTGAGCCCGACGGTTGACGTGTCGCCGAATTTGATCGCGCCTTCTTCGGGAGTGTAATACCCCGTGATACAGTTGAAAAAGGTGGTCTTGCCTGCCCCGTTCGGACCGATGAGACTCACGATGGATCCTTCTTCAATGTCAAAGTCCACATTATCCACAGCGGTCAACCCGCCGAATCGTTTGGTCACGCTTTTGGCTTGGAGAATGGTAGCCATGTTTCAGGTTTCAAGTTGCAAGCCGCAAGTCGCAAGTCTCTGGTCGCAAGTTTCCAGTCGCAAGCCCCTAATTCCTTGTGACCTGCAACCTGCAACCTGCAACCTGTAACCTGTGACCTGTGACTAGTGAAGTATCTTGCTCAAAAACTGTTTCATGCGCTCGTTCGTCGGGTTGTCGAACATTTCGTGTGGGGTGCCTTCGGCGACGATCGCTCCGGCATCCATAAAGACCACACGCGAAGCGGCGTTGCGCGCAAAGCCCATCTCGTGCGAGACCACCAGCATCGTCATGCCTTCCCGCGCGAGGTCGAGCATCACGTCCAACACTTCGTTGATCATTTCCGGATCGAGCGCGCTGGTCGGTTCGTCGAACAGCATCACTTTGGGATTCATGGCGAGCGCGCGCGCAATCGCGACGCGCTGCTGCTGCCCGCCCGAAAGCTGTCCGGGATACATGCTGATTTTCTCAGGAATCCGAACTTTTTTCAAGAGGTCGTGCGCGATGTCTTGACTCGATTTTTTGTCGCGCTTGCGGACCTTGATTTGCGCCAGCGTCAAATTTTCCAGGACGGTGAGATGTGGAAAAAGATTGAATTGTTGAAAGACCATGCCCACTTCGGCGCGCACGGCGTTGATATTCTTGTGCTTGGCGTCAATGACATTATTGTCCACAATAATCTTGCCCGCGTCAATCGTCTCCAAGCCGTTGATCGAACGCAACAAGGTAGACTTGCCGCAGCCGCTCGGACCGATCACGACGAGAACCTCCCCTTTATTCACGTACGTCGAAACGCCGCGCAGCGCGTGAGTGGAGCCGAAATGTTTGTGAACGTTCTCGATTTGGATGAAGGGCGCGCTCATTATGGCTAACCTTGTTTCCAGCGATTTTCGATGCCGCGCACGAACAGTGAAAGAATCAGCGTGAGCGAAAGATACATGAACGCGAGCGAGCTGTATGTTTCGATATACCGAAAGTTTGCTGCCGCCAAGAGGCGCGCTTCCTGCGTCATCTCACGCACGCCGAGGGCGGACACCAAGGATGAATCTTTGAGCATCGAAATCAAGTCGTTGCCGAGCGGGGGCAAGACGCGCCGAATGGCTTGCGGCAAAATGATATACAACATGGCTTGCGGATAACTCATGCCGAGGGAACGTGCTGCTTCCATTTGTCCTTTGCCGATAGATTCAATGCCGGCGCGGAAGGTTTCGGCTTCAAAACCACCATACGCAAAAGCGAGCGCAAAAGTCACGCGCCACATAAAATCAATGTCGCGGGACTGAATCTTGACCAAGAAGCTTGCATCGCCCAAAACGGGCGCCAGCCATGCGCCCAATGCATTCAAAGCCGTCGCGCCCAGGGGCACAATGACGAATGACCAATATAACATTTGGACGAGAATCGGAACCCCGCGAATGACTTGGACATACAACGTCGCGGCATTGAAAATCAAGATATTTTTCGAAACGCGCCCCAGTCCGGCAACCAAGCCAAAGCAAATTGCCAGCGTATAGCCCACTCCTGTCACGAGCAAGGTTGTGCCAATGCCATTTACGACACGGTTGAATGCAGTGACGTACGGCTCGTTAGAGCTCAATTGATGGACTAAAAAGACACCCAGCAAGAGGAGAATAATCAGCCACCAGGGCAGCGTGGAAAGACGGTCTATCGCTCGACCTTGTGCAGTTTGCGGAGTTTCGTCGGTTGGAATGTATGTCGCTTTGGGACCGCTGGCGAATCTGCCCATTTTGTTGAGAAGGAAGGGGCGAAGCCGTCGCGCATGACGGCTTCGCCCGCGATGTTATCAAGGATTACGGTTTCGGTGTCGGAGTCGGACCGTACGCGCCCGGACCAATATCGTCCGAACTGATTTGCTGACCGGCGAACCACTTGTTGGCGAGCGCTTGCAGCGTGCCGTCCGCGCGCATCGCGGCGAGGGCAGCATTAAACGCTTTCACCAGCGTCGAACCCTTGGGGAATACGAACCCAAGTTCCTGACCGACGAGTTTGCCGTCGAGCAATTTGATTTTGTCGGCATTGACGCCCACATAGCCGACGCCCGCGGTGTCGTCAATCACAACGCCGTCAACGTCTTTGCTGATGAGCGCTTGTACGGCATCGCCAAACGTGTCGAAGGCGACCACCCGTTTTTCGCCGACGAGTTTCACCGCTTCGTCATAGTTGGTCGTGCCTTTTTGCGTGCCGAGTTTCGCATCGGTGCTGGCTTTGATGTCGTCTGTGGATTTGAAGCGCGTCTCATCCTTGCCAACCATGATGCGCTGGTCTACGGCGATGTAACCGTCCGAAAAGTCAACGGTCTTGGCGCGTTCTTCGGTGATGGTGATGCCGTCGGCTGCCACGTCGAATTGACCTTGCGACACGGCGGTAATCATGCCGTCCCATGCGATTTCTTTGAACTCGGGCTTGCAGTTCAGGCGCTTGCAAATTTCCGCGAGCGCGTCATAGTCCCAACCTTCTGCTTTGCCGTTGTCGAGGCGCACATAGTTGAACGGAATGTACGCGTTTTCAATCGCGACGGTGATGGTCTTGCCACCGAGGTCGGGCAGCGCGCCACTGGACGATTTAGGCGGAAATACCTGTTCCCACTTGTCGCCCTTGACCTGGTTGATGATGACGTTGGTGGATTCGGGCGGACGGTCGCCGTTGGCGTTGAACACGATGACGCCGGTCACGCCGTCAATCTTGACCTTGCGGACGGCATCCGCCAGCGCCTTGCGCCCGATGACGAGATTTCCATTCGCATCGGTCTTGGCGACCATTTTCAACGCTTCGACGAGGACATTCACGGCATCGTAGGTCTGCGGCGAAAAGACAATGTTCTCTTTCTTGCCGCCCTTGGCTTCGTATTGCTTGACGAACTCGGCGTAGCTGGCGCCTTGCTGCGACGAACCAAAGGAGGCATACGTGCCTTGCGCGGCTTCGGGAACGGCTTTGATGTAATCGGCGCTGAACGTGCCGTCGGCGCTCATGAACGCCACATCCTTCATGCCGACTTCACCCTTTTGGGTGACAATGACTGCCGCTTCGGGCCAGAACCCGCCAAAGAAGATGATCTGCGGCTGATTCGCCGCAATCTTGGTCAGCGTGGCGCGGAAATCTTTTTCGCCGACGGTGACGGCTTCCATGTCGCCGACCACTTGTCCGCCGCTGGCTTTGAAGGCTTCGGCAAACGCTTCGGCAAGCCCTTGTCCGTACGGCGAACCGTCGTGCATCACCGCAGCTTTGTTCAGTTTCAGTTCCTTGAGCACAAAGTTCGCATCCGCCGGACCTTGAATCTTGTCGTTAAAGGCGGTGCGGTTCACGGTCGGCAGTCCCCGCGATGTCACCGTGACGGCAGTCGCAGACGGCGAGATGGAGACAATGTGCGCCTTGTTCAGAATCTCACTGCCGGGAATCATCCCGCTCGAGCACATGAACCCGATGTGCCCGACGATGGCGGGATTCGCCGCAATCTTGTTGCCGATGGCGGTGCCGCCGGGACCGGAGCACTGGTCATCTTCGGAGACGACTTCGAGTTTGAAGCCGTTGATGTCCGAGCCGAATTTCTCGGCGCCCATTTGTGCGCCGAGCTGCATGTCCAGCCCAAACAGCGCAAGGTCGCCCGTGAGCGCGGCGCTAAACGTGGACTTGATGGTGTCGCCCTTGTTGACGGTTACGGTACCCCACTCATCAGACGGAGCTGCCGTTGGCGGAGCTGCCGTTGGCGGGGCTGCCGTTGGCGGAGCTGCGGTGGGTTGCACCGGGGCTGTGGTGGGTACCGGGGTCGGTACTGGCGGTGGGGTGCACGCGCTGATGGCGAGTAGAATGGCGAGCGCCAACACCGCAAATACAAACGTGCGTTTCATTTCTCTTCTCCTCCTCAAGAACTAGGAAAGCGGTCCATGCTGAAGTGGCATCTCGCGCTTTCACGAATAGATGCGCGGACGTACCTGCGTCCGAACAAAAGTAGAGTACCGCGCTAACAAAACTTGACGAGCCGGCGTTGACTCGCCGCACATGGATTTGTGCTGGTTAGCGCCTCTGCAAATGTCTGATTCCGAATGTTGTTCGGAATCGTTACGATCACCTCCTCTGAAAATAATCCGTAGTAACGAATTTATTCGTTTGGGGCTGAACGATTGAAATCGTTACTACGTAGCTTGCTGTTTTTCATTGGCTGCGGGTGCACTGCAAGGTGAATGGACAACTCCTCTGGAAACGGAGCAAGGGTCTGCCTCTTGATGGTGTGAGCAGCAGCGGGGAAAATTTGAATGCTGCTGCAAGGTTCGGCGCGCGAGTATATCCCAGTTGAATGTGTGTGTCAAAGCGAAAATTCGGGATCCAGCAGACCGCCCGCGTTGATTACCTTTTTGTGGATTCGACAGGATTGAGGCGATCAAGGCGATGTGCGATGTACGCGATGGAATACATCGCACATCGCCTTGATCGCACATCGCAATAATCCTGCTAATCCTGTTAATCCTGTCAAAAATGGCTTGTTTGCAGATGAACTGCGTAACATGCGTTACGTACTTTCAATGGCTTCCAATTCTTGATCGCGTTCGTGAAATTCGCGCTGCCGCCGCGCCGAAGGAATCAATCCTTCGGGACGGACGAGCATCATTACGACCAACAACGCCGAGTATGCCAAAAGGCGATAATCGGCAATGGGGCGCAGCACTTCGGGTAAACCAATCAACACCACCGACCCAATAATCACGCCGGGAATCGAACCCAGCCCGCCGATGATGATGAGCGCCAACGCATTGATCGAAACCAAAAGTGTAAAGTCGTCAGGAAAAATGTGCTGTTGGCGTGAGGCGTAAATCGCGCCGCCCAGCCCCGCGAAAAATGCGCCCGCGCCGAACGCGAGCAATTTCGCGCGGGTGGTGTCGATGCCCATGGCTTCGGAGGCATCCTCGTCTTCGCGCATCGCCGTCCACGCGCGCCCCGTGCGCGAGTCATTCAGCCGTATGGCAATGAACGCGACAATGATGCACGCAAAAAAAATCAAGTACCAAAACGGCGTTGAGGAACCAAAGCCAACAGGTACTTTGATGAGCGGAATCATAAACGTCGGCGCGCCGACGTTTAGAACGCCTTGCGGCCCGCCGGTCAGCGGATTAAATTTCAAAATGATGCGAATGATTTCGCCAAAGCCCAACGTCACAATCGCGAGGTAATCGCCGCGCAAACGCAAAACGGGAATTCCCAACAACGCGCCGGCAATGGCGGCGGCAATCATAGCAACCGGCAAGGCGATCCAAAAATTCCATTGGAACGGATAACCGGGCGCGGTAAATACGGCAATCGTGTATGCTCCTATGGCAAAAAAACCGACATAGCCCAAGTCCAGCAGCCCGGCAAAACCGACGACGATATTCAAACCCAAGCCGAGCAAAACGTACAAGCCGATTGAACCCAACACCTGATTCCAATAGACACCGATAAAGAGCGGCGCCAGAAACAAAAATAATCCGGCGGCGATCAAGATCGCCAGCTGCAATTGATTCGACCTTGTGCTCACGGAACCGGAAGGGCGCGCCATCCGCTGCCGCAGATTCAACGCGCGCCATCCAAACCACAACAATGCGCCGACGAGACCAAGCACGGTCATCAAACCAAGCCAAATTGCCGCGCCGACCAACGCGGGTTGACCAAACAAAAGTGCTTTAACGGTTGGCTCTTTGATTTTTTCAAAAACAAACGCGAGATTAAAGTTTGCGCCATACAAAGCATTCGCAAGCAACAAAAAAACTCCGCACATTGCCCCGGCAATGGCATTCGCAAGCGCCGCGCTAGCCAACCCTTTGCCGATGCTGGTGGTTTGACGCGCGGCGAGCGCGCCGACCAACAACGCCGTCAGCGCAGTGAGAATCCGACTGAACTGCGGATTCGTCGAGGTTGGAACTTGCGCGGCAATTTCACTCGCCGTCGCGCCTTGAATCGTCAGCCAGATGCCGCTCACGGTCAGCGCCTCAAAGGTCGAATAGACGCCGATGAGGATGAAAAACAAGAGCACGAGTCCGGTTATCAAGCCGGTACGAATAGCAGGTTGCATGCGCCTATGCCTTTTCTGCGCCCAACGATTCTCCCAAAATCCCTTGGGGGCGGAAAATCAAAACGAGAACGAGCAACGTAAAGGCGATGACATCTTTGTATTGAGAAGGAATATCCAACAAGGTAGGCCCCAACGCTTCGGCGAGACCGAGAATGAATCCGCCAAGCATCGCGCCGGGGATATTGCCGATGCCGCCAAGGACGGCGGCGGTAAATGCTTTGATGCCCGGAAAGAATCCCATCGTCGAGTTGATTTGGCTGTTGTGAAAGCCGAGCATCACACCCGCCGCGCCCGCGAGCACAGAACCAATCGCAAAGGTCACGACGATGACCCGATCCACGCTCACGCCCATCAACGCCGCGGCTTCTTTGTTCGTTGCCACTGCGCGCATCGCGCGTCCGGTCTTGGTACGCTGCACCAGCCAGTACAATGCGATCATCATGATAACGGATGCAACGATGACGAATGCGCCGGTGACCGGCATGGGAATGCCGCCGGGGAAAATAATCGCGCCTTGCAATATGGGCGGTTTGGTGTAGACGCGAATCGGCGCGCCAAAAATCAAGCGCGCGGCTTCTTCCAAAAATACCGACGCGCCGATGGCGGTGATGAGCGGCACCAGGCGCGGCGCGGCGCGCAGGGGCCGATAGGCAATGCGTTCTAGCCCGACGCCCATCAACATCGCGATGATCATGCCTGCGGCAAACACCAGCGCAATGGTCAGGATTTGATTGGATTTGGTAAAACCGGTGGCGTCGCTGGCGGCGAGCACAAAAAATCCGGCGTACGCGCCAAACATCATGACATCGCCGTGCGCGAAATTGATCATGAAGAGAATGCCATAGACAAGGGTATAGCCGAGCGCGATCAACGCGTACACGCCGCCCAGTGTCAAGCCATTCCCGATTTGAAGACCCCAGAAATTGAGTGAATACAATTTGCCCGCTTGGGCGAGATTGACCTGCACTTGGATCATGCGCAGGATGAGGAGTAGAACAAAAATGGACGCGACAACGGCGACCCAGTTTACACGCGCATACAGGGGACGTTGTTTTGCCATTGCAACAAGCGACGTAGTGCCGTGTTCGGTTTCCGTTGCCGTGGACACACAGACTCCAGTGCGGAGGATACGCCCGGTGCGGGCGCTGCTTGCTGACTCTAAAAAGATTTATGCGAGTTTAACAAAAAAGGATGCACGTGTCAACAAAAATCCCCTGTCCGCTGACGGCAGGGGATAAAGCGGGCGATGGGATTCGGACCCACGGTCTTTTGCTTGGGAAGCAAACATGTTACCACTACACCACGCCCGCAACGAGTTTGATTATAGCGCGCCTGTACCGCTTGTCAAGGTCAGTTTGCATTTGATATAATCAGGATTGTATCTGCTGAAACAAGGAGGTCGAGTATGGATCCGAAAATCGAATGGTTAGGACATGACGGTTTTCGTTTGACCGGCGAAAAAGTGGTTTACGTTGATCCCTGGAAAATTCAAAACGCGCCGCACGACGCGGACGTCGTGTTGATCACGCACGATCACTATGACCATTTCGTCGTCGAGGACATTGACAAGGTGCGCCATGACAAAACCATCGTCGTTGGTCCTGAACAAATACGCGGTAAAATCAAGGGCAATGTCATGATCGTTCGGCGCGGTGACGTGACCACTGCGAATGGTGTGCCGCTCCAAGTTACGCCTGCATACAATGTGCGCGCAGACCGTCAGGGTTTCCATCCCAATCATTATGGCGGCGTCGGTTACGTCGTCACGTTGAAGGGCAAACGCATTTATCACACCGGCGACACGGACCCCATCCCGGAAATGAAAACCATCCAGTGTGATATTATGCTCGTGCCTGTGAGCGGCACGTACGTCTGTACTGCGGATGAGGCGGTGCAAGCAGTCGAAATGGTCAAGCCCGCGCTCGCCATTCCGATGCACTGGGACACGATCGTCGGCTCGTGGCAGGATGCAAATGACTTTAAGCAAAAAGCCGGTGTGCCCGTCGAAATTCTTGGCAAGACCTCGTGATAAAAAAATTTCCCGCATGTGTATGCGGGAAATTTTTTTTATATCAAGCTTTGCTTTCGGGATTTGGCGTCGGCGGTGTTGTACTTGACGTTGTGGTCGCGGTGGATTTTCGCGATTGTGCTTGCGGTGAGCGACGTGTACCGGTCCCGCGCGGCGCGCTTTGGGGACCGGTGTGGCGATACAAGAACCATATCGCGCACACGACAAAGGTGACGACCGAAATAATTTGCGCGGTCGGAATGCCGGTGCCCGCCAGCAACCACGCATCGGGGCGCTGCATTTCGGTGAAGAAGCGCACCAGCGGATAAAAAACGCCGTACAACAAAAGCATGTCGCCCGGTTTCAATGTTTTGTCCCACCGTCGCGCGATATACAACAACAATCCGGTAACGACGAGCATGCCCAACGATTCGTATAAAAAGGTCGGATGAAAACGCGCGGTCTCGGGCAATGACGCAAATTGGGGAAGCCGGTGCGCCGGATCAATCGTAATGCTCCACGGCAAATCCGTCGGGTAACCGTACAACTCTTGATTGAAAAAATTGCCCCAGCGTCCGATCGCTTGTCCGAGCACAAGCCCCGGAATCGCGATGTCCACGAGCACCCACATTTTCACTTTGGCAAAGCGCGCATAAATCCACAGACCGAAAACGCCGCCAACCACCGCGCCAAAAATTCCCAATCCGCCGCTGCGCGGGTTCAACACGTTGATGAGGTTCGTGACAAAATCTTTGGAGAAATATCCCAGTGGATCTCCGATGGCCCAATCGGACAGCACGTGATAGAGCCGCGCGCCGATCACGCCAAACAGGAGAACAAAGAGGAGACCGTTCCACACATGGTCAGGGTCAATGCCCTTGCGCTTGGCTTCGACAGACGCGAGAAACGCGCCGGCAATTGCGCCGACGACAATGATAATGCCGTACCAGTAGATGGGCAGCGAAGTTTGCCCGAACAAAGCAAACGGCAGGGGAATCGTAAATGCGACCGGATCCGGAGTAAAGTTCATATCTTCCTCGTGCGTTTAGATTTGGAATGGCGGAAATTATAGCACAGTCAAAACCAAACACGAAAGAATTGGAATGGCTAGGACACATCGCGCACCCACAGCGCATCCGCCTCCATGGCGCGATGGGTGGCGCGATGCGCGGTGGCGGCAGGAATGCCAAAGAGGCGAAACCCTTGTGCGGCTAAAAACGCATCGAGCGTATCCAAGCGGCTCGTATCGTCTTGATAGGCAGGATACGCAAAGCGGACTTCGGCGACGACCGCGCGCACGTGATTTTTCAATGTCGCGCGCGCGCCTTCGAGAACGTGCAAATCAAATCCTTGGGTATCCGTTTTCAAGAGCTGCGGCTGAAACTCGGGATGCGCTGCCAGAAACTCATCCAGCGTGGTCATGGGACACTCGACGCGTTCGAGCGTTTCCGCGCCGCCTTGCAGTTGTAGTTCCATTTCGGGGCTGTGCAGCGAGTTCAAAAATGAATTGGTGCCGGGCGACCGGTTGACATTTAGCACGGCGATTCCAACTTGATTAGAGAGAGCGAGCCGAAATGGCTTGAGGCGTGATTGTCGGCGCGCGCGGCTTTCCAATGCAGCAAACGTCGCGGGCGCGGGTTCAAAGGCGTATGCGACCGCGTTTGGAAACAACGCGAGCAGATGTGCGGCGGTTTCCCCGTCGTATGCGCCGACGTCGGCGATATACGTCACGGGAATTCGATTCCGTTGCAAGTAAAACGCTGCCCAATCGTACGCGGAGGGTCGGGCAAACCCGGCGCGCCGCAACAGCGGCAAAAGACCGCGATAAAAGGGCAGCGCCAGCGCGCGTTTGACAAATCCGTCTTGCATGGCGTCCTTGAATGAAGAATAGCGCATTTGGTTTTAGAGCGAATTCCAGGTTGATGGAAGGTATGTAGTATAGCGCCTTGTGCGCGATTATGCCGAATTCGACGCCCACGAGCGATTATGCCGAATTCGACGCCCACGAGCGATTATGCCGAATTCGACGCCCACAAGGGGCTAGACTACCGTAAACGGAATAGGAATTCACTCTAAAGCACAACGCGACCCAAGTTTATCTCGATGACCGCATCTGGGGCGCACGGTCGCAAGCCAGATGATGGATGCCGTTTGCAGGCGCTTTTCGTCTTGCGGATTCAACATAAATAGTGCAAAAAAAGAAAAGCGCACGGTCAGCTCGCCGTGCGCTTTTCAAACCGAGACAGGTTAGGCGTCACCGCCCATACTTGAGCCGCCCATTTCGCCGCCCATGTTGCCGCCCGTGCTTGAGCCACCCGCATTGCCGCCGCTGCCGCCCGTGCTTGAGCCGCCCGCATTGCCGCCGCTGCCGCCCGTGCTTGAGCCGCCCGCATTGCCGCCGCTGCCGCCAGTGATCGAATCTTTTGCGGCTTTGGCAATGGTGAATTTTACTTTCTTTTTCGCAGGGATCATGTACTTTTCACCCTTGCGTGGACCAAAAGGCATTGTCGCTTCGCGGGCAGGGGATTCTTTGAGTGACAGTTTGCCGATACCCGGAATGATGAATGTGTTTTTGGCTTCTTGATACGCGAGCTCTGCCAATGCTTCGAGGTACAGATCACTCTGTTTCTTTGTGATCCCCACCTTGTCGGCGAGATGGCGAGAGACTTCACTCTTGGTCATAGACATTCGAATTTCCTCCTTGGCATATCTAGTGGGTCAAGGCAAGGAACCCACCTTATTCAATTTTATGCCTGCATTATAGGTTGAAAAACGGCTATATGTCAAGCGAAAAAACGAGAGGAATTGAGGCGTCCCATAGCACTACAACTCAATTGCAATTGGGTTTTAACATAATGTTGATTGGGAAAAAAGCGCAGTCGCGGAGGTTTTCTGTCTCGGAAAACCTGAGGCAACTTGGTTCACAAAACTCTTGACAAAGTGTCTCGCGCACCTTATAATGGGAACGCTCCCAATAACCGACGTGAGTTTGCCCATCAAGCCAAAGCTTCCCAAGCAGGCGTGGCGAACTCAATCCATGGATTTCGTTATTTTTCCGTTTTTTTCTTCGAATTCTACTGCGTGCCTTGTGGACTAGATCGAACCAGACTGCAATGGCAGCTTTTTTTTGCATATAATTGGGAACGCTCCCAATAAAGGACTGTGAATGTCTAATCGTCTCACCATTATTGAAATCGCCAAACATTCCGGGGTCTCGCGTTCGACAGTTTCACGCGTCATTAACGACGACCCCAACGTAAACACCGAAACCCGCGAACGGGTGCGCGCGGTCATGCAAAAACTGAATTTCCACCCCAATGTCGCCGCGCGCGGTTTGGCGGCGGGCAAGACCCGCATTCTCGGTCTGGTCATCCCGATGGGCGTTTCGGCGCTCTTTAGCGATCCCTATTTTCCCCAACTGATTCAGGGCATTTCCGCTGCTTGCAATCAGCACAATTATTCCACCATGCTTTGGCTTGCCGATCCCGAATACGAGCGCCGCATGATTCAACAAATTGTGTCTTCAGGTCTGATCGAGGGCGTAATCGTCGCGTCCGCGTTGAACGACGATCCGGTGGTCGAAGCGTTGATGCAGCGCCAAATTCCTTTCGTCCTCGTCGGGCGGCATCCAACGCACACCAACCTTGCCTATGTGGACGTGGACAATCGCGTCAGCGCGCGCGATGCGGTGCTGTACTTGATGCGGCTCGGTTATCAACGCGTCGCGACGATTGCGGGTCCGCACAACATGATTGCCGGCGTGGATCGCTTGAATGGCTATAAGGATGCGCTCAAGACACGCGGCATTGCGCCCGATCCGAACCTGATTGCCGAAGGGGATTTCAGCGAGGGGGGGGGCTATCAAGAGATGCAGCGCTTGTTGCGTCATGCTCCCGATGCTGTTTTTGTCGCCAGCGACGCGATGGCATTGGGCGCGATGCGCGCGCTGCGTGAAGCGGGCAAACGCGTGCCGGACGACATTGCACTGGTGGGGTTCGATGATATGCCATTTGCCGCGCATACCGAACCGCCGCTGACGACGGTGCGCCAGCCGATTCACCGCGCGGGTTTTGTGGCGACGGAGACATTGCTCGCGTTGATCGCCGAGGGCGCGAACGCCCCGCGTCGTGTCATCTTGCCGACCGAATTGGTGATCCGGGAGACGTGTGGGGCGCATCGCGCATCCGCGAAGCCAACCGTTTAGAACCAGCGAACCATTTTGCAGCTACGGAGGTGCCAGGTTTATTCCGGTTGACCACCGGTCAGGACAATTTCAACTCGCGCGAATACGCCAAGCTTGAAGGAGGACAAGAACGATGAACAAAAGATTGTTTGTGCTCACAAGTGTCGCCGTCGCGTTACTGCTGATGGTCGTCGCGTGTGGCACACCTACAACCCCTGCACCCGCGCCGACGCAAGCGCCTGCACAACCGACCGCAGCACCCGCGCAACCAACGCCTGCGCCCGCACAACCGACCGAGGCGCCCAAGCCGACCGAAGCGCCTGCCGGTCAGCCAACCGCAGTGCCAACGCCCACCATTCCGCCGCCCGTGCTCACGACGACGGAGGGTTGCGCGCCCAACGCGACCAAAATCGTCTGGTTCATTGGTTTGGGCGCAGGTTCCCAGCCCGATGATGTGAAAAAAGAAAAGGCGTGGGCGGACAAATACAACAAATCACAGACGCAAGCATGTGTCGTGCTGAATGTGGTCTATAATACTGGCTCGAACTCGTACGATGCGTTGCGCGCGCAAATTGCCGCGGGCAATCCGCCTGACATTGTGGGACCCGTCGGCAAAGCCGGACGCGCGAATTTTCTCGGCTCGTGGGCAGACATTACGCCGCTTGCCAAAGCGGCAGGGTTCGATTTGACCAAGTACGATCCGAATTTGCTCGAATTCACCAAAGACGAAGGCGTGCTCGTCGGTATCCCGTTCGCCTTGTTCCCCTCGTTCATTTATTACAACAAGGCGCTGTTTGACGAAGCCAAACTGCCGTACCCGCCGCACAAGGTCGGTGAAAAATACGACGGCAAGGATTGGAACCTCGAAAATTTTACCGAACTGGCAAAAAAGTTGACCGTAGACGCCAAGGGCAACGATGCAACGTCCAAGGACTTTGACGCCAAGAATATCAAGCAGTTCGGTTTCTTTGAACAATGGACCGACGGACGCGGCGTAGGGACGTTCTTTGGCGGCGGCTTGCCGTACGACCCGAAAGATCCCAAAACTGCGGTCATTCCAGAGCATTGGAAAGCGGCATGGAAGTGGTATTATGATGCCATCTGGAAAGAGCACTTTATCCCGAACGCGGATTACGCGAACAGTGACCAGTTTGGCAAAGGCAATGTCTTTAGCTCGGGCAATCTGGCAATGTCGTGGGTTCACACCTGGTACACCTGCTGCTTTGACCTGAAAAAGACAAGCTGGGACATTGCCGTCATGCCGACCATAAATAGCAAGATCACGGCAAAATTGCATGGCGATACATTCGCGATCATGCGGGATAGCAAGAACAAAGAATTGGCGTTCCAAGTTCTGACGCAAATGGTCGTGGACAAGGACCTGTACCAGATTTACGGAGGGATGCCTGCGAAAGTCGAAGACCGCGCGGCATTTTTCGCCGGATTGGACGAACGCTCCGCGCCGAACAAAGTGGATTGGGCGGTCGCTGAAGAGATGCTCAAATATCCGGACCTGCCGAATCACGAAGCGTGGCTGCCCAACGTTGCCAAAGCCAAAGACATCTTTGACAAATGGCAAGTGTTTCTAACTCAGACGCCCGATGTGGACATGGACAAGGCAATTGCCAAACTCCAAGCCGATCTGGACGCCGTTTTCAAAGAGGCGCCGGCTCAATAGTTGACGCGAATATCGCAGAACGAAACTCCTTGCGCCGCCGGTATGTCCGGCGGCGCAGGGAAACCGAAAGGATGCGATCCGATGTCCACGCTTGATCTTGCCACAAGCGCTTTTGCACGCTCAAGCCACCCGAGACGTAAAATGTCCGGGCGCGCGTCCAGAGAACGAAATTGGGGCTTGCTCATGCTCAGCCCTTGGCTGGTCGGATTCTTTGCCTTTCAACTGTTGCCCATCGTTTTTACCGTCTTGCTTTCGTTCACCGATTATCATGGGACTTCCGAGTTCAAGCTCGGCAATTTCAATTTTGTTGGGTTTGAGAATTATCTTCGCCTGGTGACGGACCCGCTGATTCTGCCCACCATGGGCGTCACCCTCAAGTTCGCGCTCATTGGTATTCCCCTGGGACTTGTCATTCCGCTGCTCTTTGCCTTGCTCGTCAATTCCAAACATCTCATCGCTTCGAGCGCATTTCGGACGTTTTTCTTTTTACCGACAGTCATTCCGATTGTCGCCGGAACGATTATTTTTAATGGCGTATTGAATGCGCAATCGGGGTGGATCAATCTTTCGCTCAAAGCGCTGGGCATCAGTGACCCGCCGCGTTGGTTCAGTGATCCATTGTGGGCGGGCTTTGCGTTGAACTTGTTGGCGGTGTGGGGCTTGGGCAACGCCATGATCATTTTGCTTGCGGGTTTGCAGGGCATTCCGACGGAATTGTACGAAGCGGCGACCATTGACGGCGCGAATGGTGTCCAGCGCTTTTTCAGTATTACGATACCGATGCTCTCGCCCGTCATTTTTTACAACGTCACGATTGGCGTTATCGTCGCGTTCCAGTATTTCGTGCCCGCGCTGTTGATCGGGCAACGCAACGGCGATCCACAAGGTTCGCTGTTGTTTTTTCCCCTTCATTTTTACCGGCAGGCATTCGTCTTTAGCGAAATGGGGTACGCTTCTGTATTGGCGCTGGTGATTTTTGTCGTCACGATGATCTCGACGGGCTTGCTGTTTTTCTTTGGACAGCGGTTGGTCTATTACGCCGGGGGCGAATCCTAACGATGGCAACCCTAACGCGTTTGGTCTCTGCACAGACCGCCGCTGCCGCATTCGTCAGCCGCCGCGCAGTCCGCACCTTTGCGTCAACGCTCATCGTCACTGTCATCGGCTTGGGCGTCATGATCGTTTTCTTGACGCCGATCGGTTACATGCTCGCGACCGCGTTCAAGCCGGACTCGCAGCTCACCGCACAGAATGCGCCGTTGTGGCCCGCCAAAGCGGCAACGTACAACTATCAAGGTAAAGATTATCCGCTGTATGACGTCCCCACCAGCACGGGCATAAAACGCTTGGCGCTCATCAGACCTTTTCGTGAAGACAGCGATGTGTTTGATCCGGCGCATCCCGAACAAGGTGTGTTCAACGTCAAGGGGCGTTGGCGCACCTGGAGTCCGGTGTACGAATTTTCACTGACCTTGGAAAATTTCGTGACGGCGTGGGACCAAGTGAATTTCACGCTTTTGTTCCGCAACAGTTTGATTCTCGCTATCATCAGCACCGCCGGAACTTTGTTCTCGTGCATTCTGGTTGCATACAGCTTTGCGCGATTTCGCATCCCCGGCAAGAATCTGCTCTTTATCATTTTGATTTCGACGATCGTGCTGCCGCCGCAGGCAACGATCATCCCGCTCTATATCCTGTTTACCAAACTTGGCTGGACGGGAACGTGGCTGCCTCTCCTCGTGCCCGCGTTTTTTGCCAACGCGTACGATGTTTTTTTGCTGCGCCAATACATCATGGGCATTCCGCGCGAGCTCGACGAAGCCGCGATGCTTGACGGCGCGAACCCGCTGCGGACGCTGGTTTCGGTCATTATTCCACAGGCAATTCCTGCCATCACGGCCGTAACGCTGTTTCACTTTTTCTTTGTGTGGAATCAATACTTTGAGCCGCTGGTGTATCTCCTCGGTAAAGAGGAACTGTATCCGATTTCGGTCGGCGTCGGCGCATTCGTCACGACGTTTAATAACTATCCCGGACGTTCGGCAGCGACGGCGGCGGTCGCGTTGCTTTTACCGGCGGTCATGTTCTTTCTCGCCCAGCGCCAGTTCATGCAGGGCGTCGTGATTACAGGGGTGGATAAATAAAGGTGGCAACTGTTTACCGCGCAGATCTTTTTGTTAAAGCGTAGTTGCACTGCGCATCGCATGGGACACGCGGCAGCACAACTGCCTTACAACCGTGTGGGATTCGATGGAGCTCGAAAATTTTTCATGGAGCATTGAATGAAGGGATTGTCATTTCCGTCTGGATTTGTCTGGGGCGCGGCGACAGCCGCGTATCAGATTGAAGGCGCGTGGAATGAGGAGGGCAAGGGCGAATCTATTTGGGATCGCTTCAGCCACACGCGGGGTAAAGTCTTGAACGGCGACACGGGTGACATGGCGTGTGACCATTACCACCGTTATCGTGAGGACCTCAAACTATTGCGCGATTTGAATTTGCGCGCGTATCGTTTTTCGACTTCGTGGGCTCGCATTTTGCCGCAGGGCGGCGCGGTGAATTCGCGCGGGCTTGATTTTTATGAGCGTTTGGTGGATACGCTGCTCGAATTTGAAATCGAGCCATACTTGACGCTATATCACTGGGACTTGCCGCAAGCGCTGCAGGAGCGCGGTGGTTGGGGCAACCGCGACATCGTGGGTCAATTCGCCGATTACGCGACGATTGTCGCCAAGCGTCTCGGCGACCGTGTAAAGAATTGGATGACGTTGAACGAGCCGTGGGTGATTGCATTCATGGGGCACCGCAGCGGCGAACACGCGCCCGGGTTGCGCGATGAAAAGTTGGCGCTGCAAGTGGCGCACCATTTACTCGTGGCGCACGGCGCAGCGGTGGACGCGCTTCGTGCGAATACGCGCGCGGCGCGCGTTGGCATAGTAATCAACCTCTTGCCCGTCGAAACGCTGCACGACACGGAACAAGAACGCGCGCTGGCGGAACAAAATTGGCAATCCGACAGCGCGTGGTTTCTCGATCCCATTTTTCGCGGCAGCTATCCTGCCGCAATCTGGCAGGCGTACGGCGCCAAGCAGCCGCGCACTCTGCCGGGCGATATGGCGCAAATCGCGCGTCAATTAGACTTTTGGGGCATCAACTATTATTCGCGACATGTGGTCGGCATCAATGGGCGCGTGCCCGGTTCGGAATACACCGCGATGGGTTGGGAAGTGAATGCCCCGGCTTTGGAACGGATGCTCGTGCGTCTCAACCATGAATATCAGCTCCCACCGATCCTGATTACCGAAAACGGCGCGGCGTTCGCCGATCAATACGCCGATGATGGCAGCGTTCAAGACCCGCGCCGCATTGCCTATCTCTATACGCATCTTGAAGCCACCGCGCGCGCGATGGCGCAAGGCGTGAATGTGCGCGGTTATTTTGTCTGGTCGTTGCTGGACAATTTCGAATGGGCGTACGGCTATGGCAAACGCTTTGGCATTGTGTATGTGGATTACACCACGCAGAAACGCGTGCTCAAAGACAGCGCCAAATGGTATGCGCAAACGGTTTCCGAGAACGCGCTCGCGCCGCTGGCGTAGGGACGCGCGCAGTATCCATTCCGCCCAAAAAATTTTTGTTTTCAAAAACCTGTGAGGTCTCCGAGACCTCACAGGTTTTTGAAAACAAGCTATTCTACGCGATGTGAGTAATCACCAGGTGCAAGAGTATTGACACGCTCCGAAAATCGTGATATATTCGCCACTGTTCTTGTGACGAGGTATATCGTCAACAGGAGGCGCACACTGATGGTATTCAACGCATCTGATTTTCCCCAAGGCATTCGCCTCACCGTAATGGGTGGGGATGTAGTATTGCCTTGTACGAGTGCGCCTGTTGACTGTCGCTAGAACAGATTGCGATTGAAATTCGACCACGGGCAGCACACTTGTCCGTGGTTTTTGTTTTGGAATCCACACCACGGGCGCGCGCTCGTGGTTTTTTTATCCCCTGTAGTAACGTGCGATGTATTCCCATCGCCTTATTCGTGAGGAGGCATGATGATTCTGCAACTTTTCGAAGGCGAAAAAATTCGCTTTGCGGCATTCGACGCCGACAAAGACGCCGAAGCACTTTCCAAATGGACGCATGACCCCGAATACATGCGATTGTTGTCGCCCGATCCGGCGCGTCCGCTCGCGCCCTTTCACATTAAAAAGCGTTTTGAAGAAATGGAAAAAGAGGCGGGGCGCGATTTCTATTATTTTGTGATTCGCGCCAGAGAAGATGATCGCGCGCTTGGGTTTACGCATCTGCGTTGGATCGAGTGGAATCACGGCAACGCGCATTTTGACATGGGCATCGGTTCCGCGTCAGATCGCGGCAAGGGATATGGCAGCGAGGCATTGCAGATGCTTTTCCGATATGCGTTCGAGGAATTGAATTTGTATCGCCTGACCGGGCATACGATGGAATACAACACGGGTGCGCAGAAATTTTTGCTCAAGCACGGTTTTCAACTCGAAGTGCGCCGCCGCGAAGCGCTTCAACGTGAGGGGCGTTATTGGGACGGGTTGACGTACGGGATATTAGCGGATGAATGGGCAAATGCGAATCGCTAATCGCGTATCGCGTATCGCAAATCGTGAAACGTCAAACGTCAAACGTCAAACGTGATATGCGCGATTTGCGATTTGCCATACGCGATACGCGACACGCCAACTATGGACAATCAACTTTTAACCGGAAAACTGACACGACTTGTCGCAGGCGACCCCGACAAGTTCGGGGAATTGAATGCGAAATGGTCGCATGATTCAGAATTTTTCATGTTGTTTGATAGCGACCCGGTGATGGTGCGCGATGCCAAACGGTCGGGTCAATTTTTTCGCGAACGCGCGGAAAAGGAACGCCCCGGCGCGTTTCCCTTTCTCGTTCAAACGCTGGAGGACGAACGCCTCATCGGCGAAGGTGGCTTGTGGAACGCGCTCTCGTCGAATCGCGATGCGTGGGTTTCCATCGGCATCGGCGAACGCGAACTGTGGGGTAAGGGTTATGGCTCGGACGCGCTGAACGTAATGCTGCGCTTTGCGTTCCGCGAATTGAATTTGCATCGCGTCAATCTGGTCACGTTCGAATATAACCGGCGCGCGATTCGCGCCTACGAAAAACTCGGTTTCGTACATGAAGGCAAAATACGCGGCGGGATGCGGCGCAGCCACCAACGCTGGGCAATCGTTTTCATGGGCATCCTGCGCGACGAATGGGAGAGCGCAAATCGTTAGTCGCTAAGCGCAGATCGCAAATCGTGAAACGTGAAACGTCAAACGTGAAACGTGAAATGTGGAACGTCAAACGCATGTCCTTATCGCACATCGTAAAACGAGATTGCAGTGCGATAGGCGATACGCGATAGGCGATACGCGATAGGCGATACGCGATAGGCGATACGCGATAGGCGATACGCGATAGGCGATACGCGACACGCCAACTATGGACAATCAATTATTCAACGGCACATTGGTGCGGCTCGCCATAGAAAATCCTGAAACGGACGCGGCGAGTCTCGCGCGTTGGGAACGCGATACGGAATTTGAACGCGTGCTCTCACATAAACCGGTATTTCCTTCAGGGCAAAAGAAATGGCGGGAACGCCTCGAAGAGGCGCCCGACGAACGTCAATTTTGGTTTAGTGTCTTTGCGCTCGCAGAGGACAAACTCATTGGCTTTGTCGGCATCTTTATGGTGCGGCAACAACACGGCGATTGCATGGTTGGCATTGGCATGGGCGAACCGGAATTTCGCGGTAAAGGATACGGCACGGACGCGCTGCGCCTCGCGCTGCGCTTTGCGTTTCGGGAATTGAATATGCACCGCGTAGCGTTGATGGTACTGGCGACGAATGCGCGGGCGATTCGTTCGTACGAAAAATGCGGGTTCGTCCGTGAAGGCGTCACGCGCGGCGCCGATTATCGCGATCGAATTCGTCGAGACGTGATCAGCATGGGCATCCTGCGCAGCGAGTGGGAGCGTGCGAATAGCAGATAGCAGATTGCGAAGAGCAAATTGCAAATTGCGAAGAGCAGATCGCGAATGGCGAATAGCGGATAGCGGATAGCAGATCGCCAATCGCGAATCGCGCTATTGCACTATCGCACTATTGCACTATGGCACTATCGCACCATCAGCCAACTATGGACAATCGTCTTTTTACAGGTGAACTTACCAAACTCACGGCGTGCAATCCCGAGAGCGATGCAAAAATCATGGAGGTCTGGCATCGCGACACGGAATTTTTTCGGCTCGCCTACGGACGCATCGCACAGCCATGGTCGGTAGAACACATCAAAAAGCGGATTGAGAATCACGGCGGCGAAGTGAATGAACCGGTGTTTGCGATTCGCACCCTTGCCGACGACAAACTGATTGGACAAATCGGTTTATGGATCGAACCATCACAGGTAGAAGGTTTCGTCTGGATTCTCATCGGCGAGCGCGACTATTGGGGCAGAGGGTTCGGAACAGACGCCATGCGCGTCCTACTGCGCTATGCGTTTCGAGAATTAAATTTGCACCGCGTTGTGTTGCGCGTCTTTGCCTTTAACACGCGCGCGATTCGGTCTTATGAAAAAGTCGGTTATGTTCACGAAGGTCGAGTACGGAACGCGCTGAATCGCATGGGACAGCGATGGGACGAGGTGTGGATGGGCATTACGCGTAGCGATTGGGAAAGACAATCTGCCGCGCCAAAGAACAGAGGAGAAAACAATGATGAATATGACAATCGCAGTGCAGGATACATCAAACCTGTTGGGGCTTGAAGGTCTGACGCTGCGTAATTATCGCAGTCCTTCCGACTGGGAAGCGATGGCGCGGGTGCTGTGCGCCAGCCGCGTCGCCGATGGATTGGAAGAGTCGCGCCACGCGTCGCAACTACAAGACTTGTACGGCACAATGAAAAATTTCGTGCTCGAGCGCGATCTCTTTTTGGTCGAATACAATCAACAACTCATCGGCTACGGCGGTTCGCGCTGGTGGCAGGAGACCGACGGGAATTTTGTGCACGCGATTTGGTGGTTTGTCCTGCCGGAATGGCGTGATAGAGGCATCCCGGAATTTTTGCTCGAACGCCTTTCGGGGCACGCGCGCACAATGGCGCAAGCCCACGCGCCAGACGCGCAGGTTTGGTTCCAATCGTTTGCGTCCGACAAGACAATCTGGATCGGCGAACTCTTGCGCGTCCGCGGCTTTGCGCCGGTGCGTTATTTCTACGAAATGGTGTGCGCGCAGCTCGGGCAGCTGCCCGATGCGCCGCTGTCGCCGGGGATTCAAGTGCGACCCGCGCAGCCCGAACAGTATCGCCAAGTTTGGCAAGCCAACGTGGAAGCATTTGCCGAACACTGGGGCGAGCAGATTTACGATGAAGCGGACTATGCGCGTTTTCTCAAACGTCCCGACATTCAGCCCGCGCACTGGCAAATCGCGTGGGATGGCGCGGAGGTCGTGGGGATGGTGTTGAATTATGTGGACGATGAGGAGAATGCCAAATATCGTCGCAAGCGTGGTCACACCGAAGAGATCTGTGTGCGCAAAGCGTGGCGCGGGCGCGGGATTGCCAAAGCATTACTCGTGCGCTCGATGGAAATGTTTCGCGACATGGGTTTCGACAGCACCACGCTCGGCGTTGACATTGACAACCCAACCGGAGCATTGCGCTTGTATCAAAGCGTCGGCTATGAAACGACAGAAACGACTGTCGTGTATCGCAAAAGGATGTAGCGGGTGGCGGAACGCGGAACGCGGATCGCGTGTCGCAATTCGTGAAACGTGAAACGTGAAACGTGAAACGTGAAACGTGAAACGGCCTGTCCTGAACGGGGTGAAGGATGAAACGTCAGACGCATGTGCTCATCGCGTATCGCACTGCAATCTTGTCTTACGATGCGCGATGAGGACATGCGATTTTCGTTTGACGTTTGACGTTTCACGATTCGCTATCTGCCATCTGCCATCTCAAATCTGAAATCTGCAATGAAACGAGGTTTACCATGCCTTTCTCTATTACGGCACCAACATTACTCGAACAGGAAAAATTCCTGTGGAAAAGTTTTACGCGGGAGGATATTCCCAAAGTGTATGAACTGTATCAAACCGTGAACCGTGTGGACGATAATGATTACAACGAAACCATCGCGGACATGGAACAACAGCACGACGATCCGTGGAGCAATCCGTTGACGGATGCGCGTATCATTCGCACCGTGCAAGGCAAACTTGCCGCATTCGTACGCGTCTTTGTCAATCCACAACCGGAGCACGAAAATGTCGCGTTTCTTTTCGGCGAAGTCGCGCCCGACGCGCGCGGGCAGGGTTTGGAACAAGAAACGCTCGAATGGATGGAACAACGCGCGAGGGAACGCTTAGCGGAGGCAGCGCAGGCTCCCGAGGCGTCCAAGCTGCCGCGCAGCATTCGCGTCAGTTTCCCGGAATCACTGCAAGAACCCATTGCTTTGTACAACGCGTACGGGTACACGTACGTACGTTCCTTTTACAAAATGGAGCTCGATTTGTGCGAGCCAATTCCCGCGCATACTCTGCCGCAGGGTTTGACGCTGCGCATGTACGGCGAGGACATTGACGACAAATTGCGCGAGGCGATGAACGAAGCGTTCCGCGACCACTGGGGTCATCAAGACATCACGGCGGAAGAATGGCGCCCGTTCTTCATTGATGTTTCCGACTTTCGGCGGGACCTCACGCTCATCGTGATGGACGGCGACGCGATTGCCGCGTTCAGTATCTATCGCGTCAAAGCGGAAGAGAACGAACGGCTCGGTATTCGGCGCGGTTGGATTGGCACGCTCGGCACGCGGCGGCAATGGCGCAAGCGCGGTCTCGCCACCTATCTCCTTGCCGAGTCCATGCAGCGTTTCAAAGCCGAAGGATTCGATTCCGTTGGGCTGGGCGTGGACGCGGAAAATCTCACCGGTGCGCTTGCCCTGTACGAACGCATCGGCTTTCATGCGATCAGGACGCGGGTAGTTTTAGAGAAAAAAGTGCAATAGTGCAGTAGTGCGATGGTGCGATAGTTACTATCGCACCATCGCACTATCTCACTCGATGTTACACGTTTCGCACCTCTCAAAATCCTACGGCATCGCGACGATTCTCGACGATGTTTCGTTCGTGCTGAATCGCGGCGAGCACGCGGGTTTGGTTGGCGTGAACGGCGCGGGGAAAACGACGCTGCTCCGCATCATTGCCGGACTCGAACCACCCGACGCGGGTTTTGCGCGCCTCGACGCGCACGCGACGCTCGGCTATTTGCCGCAAGGGCTTGTGTTGGACGATGAACTCGCGCTCGACGCGTTGATTCGCCAAGGCGTTGCCATGTGGGAAACGGCGCGCTGTGCGATGAATGAACTCGCCGCGCGTTTGGAACGTGATGCTGCCCGCCCTGACGCTAACGAGGGGTCAACTGTCAAATCGCTCGCGGAATATGGCGCGGCGGTCGCGCGTTTTGAAGCATTGGGCGGGTACGACGTCGAGACGCGCATTGAGGACGTGCTGCGCGGCCTGGGCTTGGAGAACGTGGCGCGTGATTTGCCGATTGGAAAATTGAGCGGTGGACAGCGCACGCGCGCCGAGCTAGCGCGTCTGCTCGTTTCCGAGCCGAGCGTTCTGCTGCTCGACGAACCGACGAATCATCTGGATGTGGCGGCGTTGGAATGGCTGGAAGAATTTATTCACGCGTACGCGGGCGCGGCATTGATTGTTTCACACGACCGCGTGTTTCTCGATCATACCGTTTCGCAAATCCTCGAACTCGACGACGTGACGCATCGCGTCACAATCTACCACGGCAATTATTCGGACTATGAAGGCGCGAAAGCGCGCGAATTGGAACAGCAATGGTCGGCATATCAGGATCAACAAGCAGAACTCGCGCGCTTGACCGACGCGGCGCGGCATTTGCGCGGCATCGCCAAATTTCGCAAGGGCGGCAAAGCAGATACGAATGACAAATTTGCCAAAGCGTTTTTTGCCAATCGCGGTAAAGCCACAGTGGGGCGCGCAAAGAATATCGAAAAACGCATCGAGCGTTTGCAGACCGATGAAAAGATTGACAAACCCAAAGCGGGTTACGCGTTGAAATTGGACTTTGGCGAAATGCCGCGCAGTGGACAAATGGTGTTGCAACTGGAAGAGGTTGGACACTCGTTTGACGTTTTACGTTTGACGAATGACGAGAGGCGTGAAACGTCAAACGTCAAACGTCAAGTGTCAAACGTCAACTGGCTTTTTCGAAATGTGAATGCGATGTTACGCCACGGCGAACGCATTGCCCTCGTCGGCGCGAATGGGACGGGCAAGTCCACGCTGCTGAAAATTATTGTGGGCGAATTGCAGCCGACGGCGGGCAGGGTGCGTTTGGGCGCGAACGTGCGCCTTGGTTACATGCCACAGGAACAAGAAACGCTCGACGTGAGCACTACGCCGCTCGCGATGGTGCGCGCATTGATGCCGGTGGGCGAAACCGACGCGCGTCATTTTTTGCATTTTTTTATGTTTGAGCGGGATGAAGTGTTTACGCCCATCGGCAAGTTGAGTTATGGCGAACGCGCGCGCCTGATTTTGGCAAAACTCGTGGCGGAAAGATCCAACGTCTTGATTCTGGATGAACCGATCAATCATCTGGACATTCCTTCGCGCGAACGTTTTCAAGCCGCGCTCGACGCGTTTCCCGGCACGATTCTCGTTGCCGTTCACGACCGTGCGTTTATTGAGCGGTTTGCTTCGGGGATTTGGGCGATTGAAAAACAAACACTGCGCGCGTACGAATGATTTGAGAGCGGAGACTAGAGAATGGAGAGCGTAAAAGATTTAGGCGATGGTCTCATTCTGCGCCCGGCGACGAAACGTGACACCGACGCGTTGGTGAAATTTCAAATCCACGCGTTCGCGAATCCTGACACGGGCGAATTGGATCATTACCTTGGCGGTTGGACGCGCGACTTGATGCGGGGCAGGCACCCGAATTTCAAGCCGGGGGATTTTCTCGTCGTCCAGGACACCAAAACGAATACTATCGTTTCCAGCACCTGTTTGATTTCGCAAACGTGGTGCTATGACGAAATTCCGTTCGGGGTGGGACGCATCGAAATCGTGGCGACCGATGCCGCGTATCGCCGCCGCGGTCTGGTGCGCGAACAATTTCGCTTGCTGCATGAGTGGTCGGCGCAGCGCGGGGAATTGGTACAGGCGATTACGGGGATTCCATACTATTATCGCCAGTTCGGTTACGAATTCGCGTTGAACCTCGCGCCGGCGCGCCAAACGTTCGTGCCGCAGCAAATTCCCGAATTGAAAAAGGGTGAACGTGAGGCGTGCCGCTTGCGTCGCGCCACGCGCAAGGATTTACCGTTTGTCGCTCAAGTGTATCAACACGGCGCGCGGCGTTCGCTCGTGCACTGTGAGCACAATATCGCGCAGCTCGCGTATCAACAGTTTTTTGAAACCGACAAGTTCAACGGTCATCGCGCGCAGTGGTGTGTGATCGAATCGCGCACGGGCGAACGCGTAGGCGCACTGCTGCACCGCCTGTTTGTGTTTCAACGACGCGTCAATTGTTATTTTTATGATTTGCTGCCGGGAGTGGCGTGGCAAGCGGCGACGCCGAGCGTTTTGCGCGGTTTGGCGCATACTGCATCCAAACTCCAAGTGACGGACGGCAAACCGTTTTCGCAGCTCAGCTGGTACGTGGACGACAATCACCCGTTGGTGGAATTATTTCACGAAAATCTCGGCGGAGCGCATGGCGGTTATGCGTGGTACTTGCGCGTGCCCGATCTGCCCGCGTTTCTGGAACGGATCGCGCCTGTGTTGGAAAAGCGTCTCGGCGCGTCCCCATTGAAAAACTATATGGGCGTGTTGCGCTTGAATTTTTACACCGGCGGCGTCGAAATGATTTTTGAAAACGGCAAACTGCGCGCCGTCCAGCCGTGGCGCGCGACCGCCGGTGATTACGGACAAAGCGGTTTCGGCGACGCGATGTTTCCCGAACTAACATTTTTGAAATTGCTGTTCGGCTATCGCGCGCTGAGTGAACTGGAAGCCATGTTTCCCGACTGCACAACGGCAAACGAACGCGATAAAGCGCTGCTCAACATTCTTTTTCCCAAGTTGCCATCACATGTGCTGCCGATTCATTAGTCGCGTATCACGTATCGCGTATCGCGTATCGCAAATCGCAAATCGCAAATCGCAAATCGCAAATCGCAAATCTTAACTCACCTTACGCAGTGTCATTTCGAGATACTCATCACGCACGGGCGTGATGTTTGAGGGCAGAAACTTGCCCAACGCTAATCCCTCAATTCTTCGGGACAGGTCCTACGCGAATCCATGCGAATCCACGCGAAAGGTTTACCTTTCTTTAGAT
>JACQWQ010000190.1 GCA_016209205.1 Chloroflexota bacterium | reverse complement strand
AAACCGTTCGATCCAAATTATGCAAAAATTCATCCCGTGACCCCTTGACATTCAAGACGGTATCTTTCGGGTTTCTCGCGATGTAACCATCGCACAAACCACGAAAGGTCTCTGCGAGGATCCTTAACTAAACCGTATTGGGTTTAAATCACCCTGTAGGTAAAGCTCAAGCAATAGATTCTGTTTCTGCTCGAGAGAAGCCAGCTCCTTTGTGAGAGCGGCAATTTGTGCGCGGATGACTTGGGTATCATTCAAAACATCCCCGCGACGCGACCCGTACCCCTCAAGCAGAGACTTGGGAGAGAGCAACAGGCGTTGGATAGTATCCCACACTGCCTGCTCTACGATATCCAGCTTGAGTGACTTGCGGTTGAGACACCGCTTTTCTCCAATTACTCTTTGTGCCGACGTGCAGATGAAATATCGCCATTCGTTCTTGTTCAAGCGCTTGGCTTTTTGAATCCCAGTTGCACCCATCCTCCTCCCATATTTACAAAACACAAGACCACGGAGCAAGTACCCTGCGTCGGAAGGGCGACCCGTCCACTGCTCGCGGTTCTTGGTGAAACGTCGTTGTGCGGCATTCCACCACCCACGCGAAACTATCGCTGGCACTTTGACCGCAATGCGCTCACTCTTTGGGCGCTGCGAAATCTGTCGAATTAGTATTACTACGAGACTTCGCGTTACTACGAGACTTTGAGTGATACACTCATGGCAACACTTCTTGAAGAGGTTTGCCATGACTCAGAAACGAAATCGCAAACACACGTATCGAAAACAAGCGCCTGCCAGCAGTCAACCGCCCAATATCAATGCGCAGGTGATAGGCATTGATCTCGCCGACCAAATGTTAGTGCGCGCGCGAACGGGCGCGTCAACTCGATGCGTCGGTAGAATTGGCGGAAGGCGATGTGCAGCAATTAGGGGTCCCCGACAACTCTTTCGACACGGCGGTCGCAACGTTTGTCTTTTGCTCGGTGCCCGATCCTGTGCGTGGTTTGCGCGAATTGAACCGCGTGGTGAAACGCGGCGGCAAAATTCTTTTGCTCGAGCACGTGCGCATTGACCGTCCCATCCTTGGACGCATTATGGATGGGCTGAATCCGCTCATCGTGCGGCTGTGGGGCGCGAACATCAACCGTCGCACAATCGAGAATGTGCAGCGCGCGGGCTTGTGCATCGAACAGGTCGAGCATCTGGGTCCGATGGGAATGGTCAAATTGATCCGCGCGCGCCCGAACAAGGGCGCAAATGGATGAATCAAAGAAAGAAAGCGGTGACTGTGCTCACCGCTTTCTTGTCTGAAGCGCAAGTTTCACGGATGCATCGGGGTCATCGTCGCCATCGGCGTCATCGAGGCGCCGGGGGTCATGTGTGGCATCATCGTGCCTGTCATCATGGGCATCATGGTGCCCGTCATCATTGGGGTCATCGTGCGCGTCATGCGCGGCGTGCGCGTCATGCGTGGTCGCCTGCGCGCCGAAGCGGCTGCATCCGCCAGCGGCGCTTGAAAGGCAAGAATGGAAACCAAGACGACGATCGCCACGAGGGTGACGATTGTGATTCTGCGGAGGACTTGAGTGCGCGGCATAGGGGCTCCTTTATTGTGAAACGATTTTATGGGTGCGGCATCGTCGGATGCCTGGTTGACATCGTCGTTGGCTGCATGGCGGGACGCCTTGTCGGCATCATCGTCGGCTGATGTGTCGGCATCATCGTCGCTTGACGCGTTGGCGCCATTGATGGCATCGCGGTCGGCATCGCGGTGGGCATCATCGCAGGCATTGCGCTCGGCGTCATCGTCGGCGCCATTGTCGGCTTGTCCGTCGGTAACATTGCAGGCGCGAGTGGGGTCGAAAGACGCTTTGTTAGCACGGGCGTTTGCGATGGCTCTGGTGTGATGGAAGGTTCGGGTGTGAGTGTCGCTTGAGGCGTTGGCGAACTGGTCGGGACTGCGGTGGGCGTGATCGTCGCGGTGGGCGCAGGGGCAAGAATTGGAAACACTCCGCCCGCGGCGAGGGTGATTGTTGCTCCGACAACCAAGACGAGCAGCGCAATGGCGAGGGCGGCGAACGCAGAACGCGACAGCCAACGCCCGAACAAATTCACCGTCGACACGCGGCGTGCGTCCAGGCGCGCGGCTTCATTTAGAAAGCGGCGCCGCCCATCCGCCAGCGACAGCGCCGGTGTTGGCGCCAGAATCTGCAAGCGCTGCGCCACGCCAATCAATTCTGCCGCGTCGGGAAAAGCGCGGACCACAGTCTCGGTGGACGCGCCCTGCCGTACCAGCTCAAGCGCCTCGTCCAGTTGCGTGTTGAAATCGCGCGTCATCATTTCATCTGCCCCACCAGTTCCAACTGCCTGCTGCGCGGCGCTTCAGCCGCGAGCATCCCGCGTAAATTTTCCAACGCGCGATGCTGCAGCGCCTTCACTGCGCTTTCCGGTTTCCCGAGCACTTCGCCGACCTCTGCATTCGACAATCCCCCGAGGAACTTGAGTACGATTACCTGTTGCTGTTCGGGCGTCAATCTTGTCAGCAAGCGGCGCAAACGCGTCCGCTCCAATTCCATCTCGGCGTGACGTTCCGGGTCTCCCTGCTCCGCGATCAGCTGCTCGTCCAACGGCAGACAAGCCGGATGACGGCGCAGATAACCCACGATGAGATTGTGCGCAATGCGATAGAGAAACGCGCTGAGATTATCCGGGGAGGTGCGGGAGCATAAGAAATGGACAAAGACTTCGCTCGTCAAATCTTCGGCGAGCGCCTGATCGCCGAGGCGATGATAAATGTAGCGGCTGATTTTCGGAGCATATAGGTCGTAAATCTCGCCGAGTCCTGACAAGGAAAAATCAGCCATGACGATGTCTCAATTGTATGACGCGGGACAGCGGAAAAAGATATGGGGAGTTTTGCGGACGATAAAGTAATGAATCATGCGCGAGTCAAACTGCGGTCCAAGCCCCGTCAGAATTTTGTCTGGCAGCTCCGCGCCATTTTGCCTACACCTTGATGCGCTGAACAGCGCTATTGTGACGGAGGACGCAATCGTACAATGGCTGTGAAACATGCCATGTGCGGCATGTCGTGAGGCGCCCGCTGCCTTGTAAATCATTCCATTGCGATTTGACGAGACGGCGGGTCAAGGAGGCGTCGTCATGCCGAAAACCTTTTTCGCATTTGGATTGCTGCTGATCCTTGCGCTCGTCCTCGTTTCTCCCGCGTCCGCTCAAGAAACATCACGCATCGCCAACCTCTATATCTCCGTCTGGCCCGAGTACGATCAACCGGGCGTGCTTGTGCAATATCAAGGCGAACTCGCCAAATCCGATCAGACCGCGCTGCCGCGTGAGGTGAGTTTCCTCGCGCCGAAAGGCGCGGGGGTCGCCGCCGCGTGCGGCATTCAAGCCGACGGCAAACACACCAGCGAAACGTGGAAAGAATCTGATAAGGGTAATGGATTCACGCGCGTCACGTACGAATTGGCACAGCCACAATTCCACGTCGAGTATTACTACAACCCGCTCGTCGGCGCGACCGACAAGCGCATGGACTTTGTGTACAAAGCCGCTGCAGTCGCAGACAGCGTCGTGGTGGATATTCAGCATCCGCTCAAGGCAACTAATTTCGTCCTCGCACCCGATGGCGCCGAGTCGTACAAGGGCAACGATGGCTTTACCTATCACACCTACAACTATAAACAGGTTGCCTCAGACCAGACGCTTGCCGCCAAGATTGCGTACACCAAAACCGATCCGGGTCCTTCGGTAACGGGCGAAAAAACGACAGCCGCCGAAACAACCACGCAAACAGCGGAGGGAATCAATCCGAATGTCGTCGTCATCGTTTTTGTGCTTGGGGCGATACTCGGCTTGACCGGGTTTTTTGTCGTGCGACAGCGCGTGCCGCTTGCCCTTGCGAGCGCGCCCGCCGTGTCCGTGAATTCGAGTCAGCGTATCTCGCTGGGCGGCTTTTGTCCCGAGTGTGGCAAGCCGATGGCCCCAGAAGATAATTTCTGTACGCGTTGCGGCACAAAGCGGAAACAAGTCGAAACCAAAAAGGATTAGACAGGATTTACAGGATTAACAGGATTTCCAAACTTGTTTTTCGCAGTAATCCTGTCTATTTCGGATAAATTCTGATGTCAAACATGAGGTAGGCATGACGACCAAAGTCGGTGGTTTGGGTCTGTTGGGCTTGACCCTGTTTATTGCAATCAGTTTTATCGTCCAATTGAACAGCGCGCCGCCGCGTATGCTCAGCGCGCGGCTCGATCCGTTCGGCGACGTGAACGTGCATTTACAAACGCAGCCCGACCCACCGAAAACCGGCGGCATTCCGTTGATCCTGCACATCACCGACGCGAGCGGTCAAGCCGTTGCCGTGGATCAAGTCAAATACGAATACTGGAAGGAAGAACGCGCGCCCCTAACGCTCACAGGAGAATCGAGCGATGGCAGCACCTTCCAAGCCATCGCGGAACTGGACAGCGTGGGCGACTGGCAAGTGCGCGTCACTTTGTTCAAGGGTTCGCAGCAGACGCAGATGACGTTTACCCTACGCGTGATGCCGAATATTTGAGATTTTCTCTCGCCTGATAGGTTTGCGCGAACGTGAGGAACGCAAAACTGTCACAGTACATCACAGATTCACTGTCATTTCGAGATGGTCAGCCCGCGTGGGGCATAAGCCGAGGACTGTCATATCGAACGGCGTGAGATATCTTTCTCGACTGCGCTCGAAACCCGCTCGATATGCCAAGTCCTGTGCAGCGAAGGCGCGAAATCTCTCTCGGCAAAACCGAGATTTCGGCGATGATTACATCGCACTCCGCCTGCTCAGAAACTTCCAGCGCACCGATTGAGTTATCGGACGGAAAACGCGAATTGTCACGCAGTTCGTGACGACGAATCTTGACGAATCCCAAAAGATGTTCGCGTAGAACCTGTCCCGAACTTCCAGCGCACCGATTGAGTTATCGGACGGAAAACGCGAATTGTCACGCAGTTCGTGACGACGAATCTTGACGAATCCCAAAAGATGTTCGCGTAGAACCTGTCCCGAAGCACTGAGGGATTGGTTTAGATTCGCGTGGAACCTGTCCCGAAGAATTGAGGGATTCGCGTTGGAAAAGTTTCTGTTCCCTCAATTCTTCGGGACAAGCATTAAACATCACGCCCGCGCGTGATGGGTATCTCGAAATGACAATGGTGTACTGTGTCAGCCATTGGTGAATATGCAACACAAAGTTTTATTCTCCGCTCTTGTTATCATCGGCGCCGCAATCCTAGTGGCTTGTGGCAGTGCGGCGCCGGAACCACGACCGACATCTTTGCCGATTCAAACCGTGGTGCCGATCACAAATCCACCTGCGAAGACGTCCAATTCTTTTTTCGAAGCACAGACCGTCGAGGGCGGCTCCGTCACCGTTGAGGTCGTGCCGCGCGTCCTCAAACTTGGCGCGCCGCTCGAATTTGAAATTGCGATGAATACGCATTCGGTAGATCTCGATGCCGACATGACCAAATCCGCGGTCTTGAGCGACGATGCGGGCAATGAGTACACGCCAACAGCTTGGGATGGACCAAGCGGCGGTGGGCATCACCGTTCGGGAACGCTCAAATTCCCCGCGCTCAAAGGGAATACGAAAGCGGTGACGCTGTTCGTCAAAAATATCGCGGGCGTGCCCGAACGCGTTTTCAAGTGGCAACTGCCGTAGCGATTCAACGCAGAGGGATATGTCTCGGCTCACCGTCTTGGACGATCCGAAAGCCGGGCGCTGGTCGCCGCGCGATCTGGCGCTCCTTGCTATTGCGCTGCTGCTCTTCGCGCTGGCGACCTATGCGCTCACGCAGCGCGATCAAATCCTCGCACTGACCGCGCCGCGCATTCAACCGATTTCGCTCCTCACCACCGCGGATTTTCATGCGTTTGCCTTTGACCCCAATGACGCGAACGTGATCTATTTCGGACATCACAACGGTGTGATGCAGAGCCGCAATGCCGGAGTGGACTGGACGCGCGTGTTGCAGGCGGGCGACGCGATGAGTCTCGCGACGACTGCCGATGCGCCGAATACAATCATTGCTGCGGGACATTTGCTCCTGTTGCGCAGCGATGATCGCGCCGCGACGTGGAACGAAATCGCCAACGACCTGCCTCACACCGACATTCACGGCTTTGCAATCAATCCACAAAACTCGCGCGACTGGTTTGCCTTTGTCATCGGCAATGGCTTGTTCCGTTCGCAGGATGCAGGCGCGCACTGGTCATTGGTCTCGAAAGGATTGCCGGATACGACGATGGCACTCGCAGTCGTTCCGGGTGAACCCCTTACGCTGTACGCGGGGACGATGGATCAAGGCGTGCTCAAGAGCATGGACGGCGGTACGACGTGGGCAAGCACAAATCTGAATTTGCAAATGGCAATGACCCTGACAAATGACCCGCGTGACCCGCGCGTGATTTACGCGGGCACAGAAAAAGGATTGTTTTTGTTCCGCAACAGCGGACCGACGAATGGCGCAGGCACGCGTTGGGAGCAAGTTGGTTTGAACGGCAAGAACTTGATGGCTGTCGCGCTGAGCCGCACGAACCCGCAGCGTATCATCGCCGTGGACCGAGACGGGCGCGTGTATCGCACTGACGATGGAGGCAAATCATGGTAGGCGCAAGCGGCAGAGCCAGTTGGACATCCAAGAAATTTATCATCACGGTATTATTTGCCAGCGCGCTCTTTGTCGGCGCATATCTCGCGTGGAGCACGTGGATTAGTCCGCGCCCGACGGTGAACGAGACGAGCACGACGACAACCCAGAGCGTTTCCACCGCGCCCGCGATGACACCCAATCCGACGATTATTCCCGCGCAAGTAAATAAAGACGGCATCCCCGAAAAGCTCGCCGTCTTTGCTCTCACCAATTCAGTCCTTGGCAAAGATGCGCTCGCCGAGTTCGAGAAATTGCACGGCCAAGGATTCGATCTCGTCGGGGGTTATCGCGCTGACTATGTGAGCGGCGACAAGAGTGCGACGCTGTGGGTCGGGCAAGCGAAAGATGCGGCTTCAGCAGAACAAATGACCAAGACGATGGCCGGCAAAATCGGCGCGGACAATCGGATGTTTACGGATTTGCAGGAATTGGAAATCGGCAGTCGGCGCATGTATTCGGTGAATGGGCAGGGACAGCAGCATTTCTTTTACGCGACCGGCGACAAGGTGGTATGGCTGGCGATTGATTCCGCTTATGCGCCCGACGCGCTGCATTCGTTGTGGGGCGCGGTCAAGTGACGCGGAAGTGGTGAGTACCCGTGTTCAAAACCTGTGAGGTCTTGAAGACCTCACAGGTTTTGAACTGCGCAAGCGAGGTGGATTCAGAATGGCGGAATTGAGTTTAGACCAGAAAGCGGAAGGCACGCCGTTCAAGTTTCGGTGGCGTTATTTGATTGCGCTCATCATCCTAGTGCCCGTCGTCGCACACCTGTTTTTCGCAGTCTCGCGCTCGCCGCTCACGAATTACTACATCACGGTTGACGAACTGCGCGCGCGCGCCGAGCAAGGGAATCGCCTACGCGTCGGCGCAGCAGTCGTGCCCGGTTCGATCAATTGGGACAGGAATACGCGGGCGCTGAGCTTTCACTTGCAAGGAGACGCGGCGCATCTCCCCGTCACGTATCGCGGTTTCGCGCCCGAGACGTTGCGCGATGGCGCGACGGCAATTGTCGAAGGCGAATTGAACGCGGCGGGAACGTTTATCGCCTACGATGTGCTGGTGAAATGCCCGCACGCATACGTGCCGGGATGATGTGATTGTGAATTTCAGCATGGTTCAAGTTAGATTGCACCTGTCATTCTGAGATGGTCAGCCCGCAGGGGCTGTATGGGCTCAGGACTGTCATATCGAACGGAGTGAGATATCTTTCTCGACTGCGCTCGAAACCCGCTCGATATGACAAGTCCTGTGCAGCAGAGCGAAGAATCTCTAGTTCGGTCAGCCAGAGATTCTTCGCTCTGCTCAGAATGACAATCTAAGGATATTTCGAAAGTGAAGCGGGGTGCGATATGGAGAACTCGGTCTTGGCGAACAAGCCAGTGGCGCCCAAGAAACGTCAATCGTCGTGGAAATTCATCCTCGCGTTTGGAGTGATCGCGGCGGCGATGGTCGTGCTGGGCGCACAAGCATTTCAATCGTCTGCGATGTTTTACCTCACCGTGCCCGAACTCAAAGCGCAAGCGGCAGCGGAAGGGGACGCGTTTTACGCCCGTCAAGTGCGCATCAGCGGCGCGCTGCACAAAGAGAGCATTGACTGGGAACCGAAAACGATGAATTTGAAATTTCATCTCGCCGATGGCGCAGAGATGTTTCCTGTCGAATACACGGGTGTCATGCCCGATACATTCCATCACAGTGAAACGGTCGTCGCCGAAGGCAAATACACGCGCGCAGGTGTTTTTGAAGCGACGACGCTCTTGGTGAAATGTCCGTCCAAGTATGAGACGGAGCAATGAGGACTGAGGACTGAGGACCGAGTGAAAGTACCGCGCCTCAGTCCTCAGTCCTCAGCACTCTGCACTGTCCGTAGGAGTGTTACGAATGACCATTACTTTATCCGATGTTGGCAGCGCCGCGCTGTTGTTGGCGCTCGCGCTCGCGCTGTATGCCGCGGTGGCGGCGTTTTTTGGCGGGCGACGCAAGATTGATAACGTGATCGAAAGCGCCAAGCGCGCGACGTTCGTCGTCTTTGGCTTGCTTACGCTCGCGGTCGCAATCCTGGAATACTTTTTGCTCACGGGCGCGTTTCAGGTCGAATACGTCGCGCATTACACGAGCAGCACACAGCCGCTCCTTTACAACCTGTCCGCGCTGTGGGGCGGGCAGGAAGGTTCGCTGCTCTTTTGGGGCTGGGTGCTCGTGATGTTCGCGGTCATTGTTTTGATTCAGAATCGAAACCAGCACCAAGAACTAATCCCGTACGTCCTCAGCGTCATGATGGTCACGGCATCCTTTTTTCTGGTTTTGATGACGCTAGTGACCAGCCCGTTTAAATTGCTGGACAAACTTCCCGCCGATGGCAGCGGCTTGAATCCATTGCTGCAAAACATCGGGATGTTTTTCCATCCCGTCACACAATATCTCGGTTATGTTGGATTCACCGTCCCCTTCGCGTTCGCCATTGCGGCATTGCTGAGTGGACGCTTGAACGACGTATGGATTCGGACGACGCGGCGTTGGACGCTCTTTGCGTGGTTGATGCTGTCGCTGGGCATTTTGTTCGGCGGGCAGTGGGCGTATGTCGAACTCGGTTGGGGCGGTTATTGGGGCTGGGATCCCGTCGAGAATGCCAGTCTGATGCCATGGCTCACCGCGACCGCGTACTTGCACAGCGTCATGATCCAGGAAAAGCGCGGGATGCTCAAAGTATGGAATCTGGTGTTGGTGACGCTGACGTTTCTCTTTTCCATTCTAGGCACGTTCATCACACGCAGCGGCATTATTCAAAGCGTGCACGCCTTTGGCGTGAGCGCGATGGGCCCGTACTTTCTCGCGTTCATGGGCGTGACGGTGCTCGCGTTCTTGTACCTCTTGCTGGCGCGAGTGGACACCTTGAAGGAAGAGAATGAATTGGACTCGCTCGTATCACGCGAATCGTCTTTTCTGCTCAACAATTTAATTCTCGTCGGCGCGGCGTTCGCTACACTGTGGGGCACGATTTTTCCCATGATTAGCGAAGCGGTGACGGGCAAGAAAATTACTGTCGGTCCGCCATTCTACAATCAAGTGAACGGTCCGATATTTCTCGGGCTGGTCATTCTGATGGGAATCTGTCCCCTCATCAGTTGGCGGCGCGCTTCCAGTGAAAACTTGATTCGCAACTTTGCCGCGCCGCTCGCGGTGGGTCTTGCGACGGTTGCGATTTTGTTTGTGCTCGGAATTCGCGACGCGAGCGGAATCGTTGCGTTCAGCATCTCGGCGTTCGTGCTCGCGACGATTGTGATGGAATTTTATCGCGGGATGCGGGCGCGGATACGGCAATATCACGAGAATCCGCTGCTCTCGCTGTTCAATCTCATCGAGCGCAATCGGCGGCGCTATGGAGGTTACGTCGTTCACATCGGCGTCGTACTGATGGTGATCGGCATCGCGGGTTCGACGTTTTACAAAATCGAAACGCAGACCACGCTCGTCAAGGGCCAAAGCGTTACGCTCAAGGATTACGTGGTGCGCTTTGACGGTCTGAAAGAAATGCCGCGCGGTAATTTCGACGCGGTGATTGCCCAAATGACCATTACCCAGGCGGGACAGCCCATTGGCATGTTGTTCCCGGAAAAGGATTTTTATCCGGGGCAAGAGCAGCCCAGCACCGAAATGGCGGTGCGCTCGACGCTCATTGAAGATTTGTACATCATTCTGGCGGGCTGGGAAGATGACGGCGCCGCATCGGTAAAAGTCATCGTCAACCCACTGGTGATGTGGTTGTGGATCGGCTTTGGAGTATTGGTCCTCGGTTCGCTGATTGCGCTCTATCCCGATCCGCGCGAAGAACGCGCGCTGGCGCGCGTGCGCGCGCCGCAGACGGCGGCAGCGACGGGGTGAAGTAAACAGGGAAAAAGTAGACAAGTATACAGGTAGAGATGCAATTCGCGGCACTTGTTTACATGTTTACCCGTCTACCTCTCTACCTTACGCTTGCACAGAGGTCACAATGCGATTCTTGAGAATATTTCTCGCCGCGGTGTTTCTTTTCATTTTGACCATCGCACCCGCGTTTGCAGATGCGGGAGTGGATGCCGTGGCGCAAAACTTGATGTGTCAGTGCGGCTGCACGATGGTGCTGAGCACGTGCGAATGCGGCACGGCAGAACAAATGCGCAGTGAGATCACGACCCTGTTTGCCGAAGGCAAAACGCAGCAGCAGATCCTGGATTTTTACGTGGCCAAGTACGGCGAAAAAGTCCTTTCTGCCCCAACCAAGCAGGGATTCAATCTGACCGCGTATATCACTCCGTTCGCGGCGATATTGATCGCAGGCGGCGCGATTTTTCTCGTGGTGCGGCAGTGGGTCATTCATAGTCGCAAAGCGCCGCCGGTGGCTCCCGCGCTAACGCCCGAACCGACAGCCGCGCACAACGCTGGCATCGTCTCGCTGGACGCATTGCGCGCGCGCATGCAGCAAGACCTGGCGAGGTATGGGGAATGAGTTGACGAAAGAAGGAAACTTATGAGTGCGATTTTAATCGCGGGGCTGGCGGTTGTGGCAATCGCCTTTGCGCTGTATCCCTTGTTTAAAAACGAATCCCACCCGAGACACGCGACAGGTCCCGACGCGGCGCATGAAAATCTATTGTCGCAGCGTGAAGCAACATACAACGCGATCAAGGATTTGGAATTCGACCACGCGCAGGGGAAAATTTCGGATGCGGATTACGCGACGCTGCGTGAAAAATATGAGACCAAAGCTCTGAACATTCTGGCGCAATTGGAGACGCTGGGTAAACCTATCGTCAAGGAAGACTCGCGTCCGCTGCACTTGCCCAATAACGGTTGTCCACGCTGCGGCGAACCGGTCGCCTCACACGACAAATTTTGCGCCAATTGCGGCAATGCGTTGACCACGCGCTGCTCCGCGTGTGGCAGCGCGCTCGATGCGAGCGACAAATTCTGCCCCCATTGCGGAGCTGCAGCGACAGTCGCATTGGCGCCAGCATGAGGCATGCGTTGAGACTCGAACGCTCTGGCGATTGACTCGAGCGCCAGTGTCTCAATGGGAGTAATTTCCGATGGCTCTCGTCATTGATCCTGTGTGTGGCATGGAGTTCGACAAGCGCACTGCGGGGTCCAAGTCGGTATATCAAAACCGCACGTACTATTTTTGTCATGCGGTCTGCAAAAAGATTTTTGATGCGACCCCGGAGCAATTTGTGTCCGAGCAAGCTGAGCAACCCGACAACGTCTCGACGCTCGAAGGCGAGACGCACCCCGAGACGCCGACACCCGACGTGGAGTGGAAGACAATCTCGTAAGTGAAAATTGAGCAAGGAATTCGCGATGGCAACTTTAGTGCAAGAACGAAAAAAATTCTTTGCCGCAGAGGAAACACAAGGAACTGAGGGATCTGTAACAACAGTGAGTTCCCCTGGTTCCCTGCGTTCCTTTTTCAGAGATTTACGATGAGTACAAAACAAATCACAATTCCTGTTGTGGGCATGACTTGCGCGAGCTGTGTCGCTCACATTGAAGGTGGTTTGAATAACTTGCAGGGTGTCGAAAAGGCAATAGTGAATCTCGGCGCGGGCAAAGCGAGTGTGGCATACGATCCCGCGCGCGTTTCTGCGCAGCAGATGTTCGAAACGATTGTAGATACCGGCTATCAAGTAGGCACAGGGGAAACGACGCTGCATGTGACAGGCATGACCTGCGCGAGCTGCGTTGCCCACATCGAGGGCGCACTGAACGAGCTGGATGGCGTGACCAAGGCGACGGTGAGTTTAGCGACAAACACAGCAAAGGTCGAATATGTGCCAACGATGGTCACAGTTGCGCAAATGAAACACGCGATCCGTGATGTCGGTTATGACGTGAGCGAACAGACGGGCAGCAGCGCGTCGGCGCTGGATCGCGAACGCGAGGCGCGGCAACAAGAATTGAATCACCAGCGGCGCAATCTTCTCATCGCAACGCCACTTGCACTCGTCGTGATGATTGGTACGTTTCGCGACATGCTGCCGCCCGGCATCCAACAATTCATCCCGGAACTCATCGCGCAAAAATGGTTTCTCGGACTCTTGACCACGCCGCTTGTCTTTGGACCCGGACGCCAATTTTTTGTCAACAGTTGGCGCGGGCTCAAACATGGCGTCACCGACATGAATTTGTTGTATGCGACAGGTATCGGCGCAGCGTACGGCATCGCGGTGATCAACGTTCTGTTTCCGCAAGCGGGCTTTGGCGGCAAAGGCGCGACCTCCTTTGAATCTGCCGCGCTACTCACGTGGTTCATCGTGCTCGGACGTTTTCTGGAGGCGGTGACGCGCGGGCGGACGAGTGAGGCGATTCGCAAATTGATGAGCCTCCAGCCGAAATTGGCGCGTGTGATTCGCAATGGGCAAGAAATTGAAATTCCCGCCGAAGAGGTTGAAATCCAAGCTGCAATCCAGGTGCGTCCTGGTGAGCGGATTCCTGTGGATGGACGCGTGAGCGAGGGCTATAGCGCGGTGGACGAATCTATAGCGCGGTGGACGAATCTATGCTTACGGGTGAATCGCTGCCCGTCGAGAAAAAAGCAGGGGACAACGTCATCGGTGGGACGATGAACAAAACGGGCGCGTTCAAGTTCGTCGCCACACGCGTCGGCATGGCGATTGGCTCGGGCACGGACATTGCCAAAGAAACGGGTCACGTCATTCTCATCAAAGATGACTTGCGCGATGTCGTGTTCGCAATTGAAGTGGCACAAGCGACGATGCGCAAAGTCAAACAGAATTTGTTCTGGGCGTTCATCTATAACACGCTCGGAATTCCAATTGCGGCGGGGCTGCTGTATCCATTCTTCCAGCTCGTCATCAGCCCCGAACTGGCAGCGGCATTGATGGCGGTGAGTTCGCTGACGGTGACATTGAACACGCTGCTTTTGCGCGGCTTTGTGCCGTCGCTGAAACGCGGCGGTGGTGGGAGCCGCCGCGCGGAGGAACCGAGCGCCCAAAGGCAAGCACCAACGCTGACGCAACCGCTGGGTGCGGGGAGTAGATAGAGGAGGGTAAGATGAATCTCGAACGCAGAATCGCCGTGACGAGCGCGGCAATCTATGGGACGATCTCTATTGCGGCGGCGTTACTCTTTTTCACCGCGGCGACGCTGGCAGGGACCTACACCAACGTGGCGCGTTTTGGCGGCGCAGCGTGGGTGCTACTTTTGTCGTTCATCGTTACCATGCCGTTCGTAATCTCGGCGGTGAAAAAGCGAATGAAAGCGTGCTCCTCAATTTTTGCGCAAAAATTGAGGAGGCAAAGGGGTGTGAAATGAAAGCGCGTGTATCAAGTTTGTGGAGCAATGTTCATGACACCACAATGCTGCTGACGCTTGTCATCTGGCTGTGCGCACTGCCGTTCATTCTGCTCCTCACTATTCCGTTTTTTGGCTGGCAACGGGGCATTCTCGCCGCTGCCAGCGCGTTCTTTCTCGCGCTTGTCGTCTGCTACGCGCTCTGCTATTTCCCAAAAATTTCTGTCGAGGATGAATCATTTGAATGAAAGGAAAAAAATGAATCACGATCATTCTTCGAACGGCGGATACACCCGTCATCTTGTACTCATGTTGTTGTGCTGTCTCATTCCGCTCGCGCTGATTGCCGCCGTCGCGATTTTTGGCTTTTCACTTGGCGCGTTAACGCCGTATCTGCCTTTTGCCATGGTGCTGATTTGCCCGTTGATGATGTTCTTTATGATGCGCGGAATGGGACACGACCATGGCACTGACGACACGCACCATGTCAACACGCGGAATGTTGCACCAACTCAACAAATCGTTGCGCCGACTCCGCGAATCAAAGACCTCCCGCCCGATGTAATCCAGACGAACGCCGCGCCGCCGCGTGACGAGTGCCACTAACGGCGCTTCCGGTTTTGGAAAGGGAAAAGACTATGACTGCGCAATCTGGACTCCAAACCATTTCTCCCACCCGCCGCGAGGCGCTGAAATGGTTGCTCACTTTCTCGATCATCACCACCGCTACTGGCGTCGTCGCCCCGATCCTCGCCTATCTCATTCCATCTTCCAAAAAGAGCGACATTTACGGGGGTCCCATTTCGGTGGGCAAGGTAGAGGATTTTCCTCTGGGCACGGGCAAGGTGGTGAGCGTGAATGACAAACCGGTGATCGTCGTCAACACCAAGGTGGGTGGCATCAAAGTGTTCTCAGCGGTCTGCACGCACCTTGGGTGCATTGTCACGTGGAACCAAGCCAAGAACGTCATCCATTCACCCTGTCACGATGGCTTGTTCAACCCGGTTACAGGCAATGTCGTCGCCGGTCCTCCCCCGCGCCCGTTACCGCTCTATGAGCTTGCCGTCAAGGACGGGCAGGTCTATATCGGCAAACCACTTGGCAAAATCTATGGCACATAAATCAAGCCAATGAATCACATGCTGGCTGAGGATTTTTTGGATGACCTTTGCCCGCGCGTTCGTCCGCTGGTCGCACACATCTTGAGTTGTGGGTGCGGCTGCGCGGCGCTTGACCTGTTTCAGAATCGTCCGCGCACGTGGAATGAGACGGCGGATATTGCATACCACTTGCAACAGCCCACGGAAGAGGTCATCCAAGATTTGAACCTGCTCGCAGACCTCGGCGTAATTGACCGTCGCGACAGTTTGGGTATGACCTTTTATCGCTTGACGGAGGATAAAGAGATTCTTCAGGCACTCGATCAATATTGGACCTCGCGCGAAGTGTGGCGTGCACGCTGGCAAGAGACGCGGGTCGCGCTCGAATTGTGAGCGCACACAGATTTCAGAAGGAGAAGACAAAATGGCCAAGGATATTGTTTGTGGGATGACGGTGGGCCCCAAGACTGCCGAGAAATCCGAATACAAAGGGCAGACCTAACCCGCGATTCCGCTCGCGCAAGCCATCGCGCGCATTGGCTGTTTTATCAATGGCGACAATTACGGCGTGCCAACGAATCCGCCGCTGCCTTGGTCGGTGATGTCGTTTCGTAATCGAAACAACGAATCCCAACGCGATGCTGCCTGACCGTTCCGTAGCATATCAACCCGCGCAGTTGTACGAAGGGCTGTGGGACTTGGCGTATTCGGCATCATCTGGCGTCTGCGCAGGCGCGTCAAAACCGATGGCGTGCTGTTCTTGATCCACGAAGGACACGAAGGGCACCAAGATTCTTCGTGTGCTTTGTGTCCTTCGTGGAACACTCGGTTGGCGGACATGCTGAACGCACGTCGCCAACCTCTGTATGATCTATGCCGCGCTGTATTCATTCGGACGCTTTTTTATTTCGTTCGTGCGCGAGGACAACGTGTATTTTGCGAATTTGCGGCAAGCACAGATCAGTGCGCTGGCAGTAATAGCGCTCGCGATTCCGCTTGCACTGTGGTTGAGTTGGCGGCATGCGTTGTCCTGACATTTATGGTCGTGTTGCGGATCGGAGCGCCGCTGATCATTATCCTCCTCGCCGGCATGTGGATGCAAAAGAAACTAGAACAAGAGGATAAGACAACGCAGCCCGAACGCTTTTGCTGGGATAAAAGAAAAACAACGGAAACACAGCGGGCTCTTCTGGCTGTGATCAAGCGCATCGCCGGATAAATATGTGCCATATATTTATGGGTTAAGCGAAGTAGGCGGGACCTCAGTCATTTATTTGGCAAACGTCCCATTCGATCAGCTCGGATTTAAGGTGGACTTGCCGAAAACGCCCATGCCCGAACTTACTCTGCAGGTGATAGAGAAAGTTCCTGCCGTCACGATTGGCGTCGCTTTGGCAATGAGCGGTATCGCGTGGTGGCGAGGAAGAACGGATCATCGCGCACAGGACACGGGCGGCGGAAGAATGGAGAATAAAGAATAAAAAACGAGTGCAAGCCATCAATCGCGGCGGTCAGAAGCGGTTGAGCTGGCGGTTAGGTACTTGGGCGGTTCTTGCGAAAATTCCATTTGGCAACCCCGCGCGCAAAAGTAATAGGTTGTTCCCGCATACTCGAACGTCACCGCGCCATTTTCGCGTTCGATGCTCATGCCGCACACGGGATCAACCGCCATCGTTCGCATTTCCTTGAACTGTCCATCTTCCAACCACAGCACGCGATCCGCGATGTCTTTGATGCGCTGGTCATGTGAGACAATAATCACACTGCGTCCCTGCTCTTTCGCAATCGCGCGCAGCAAGCGCATAATCTCATGCCCGATTTTGGAATCAAGATTCGCGGTCGGTTCGTCGGCGAGAATCAACGCGGGATCATTCACCAACGCACGCGCAATCGCCACGCGCTGCTTTTCGCCGCCGGATAGTTTTTCGGGAAGAAAATGCAACCGCGCGCCGAGACCCAGTTCGGTCAAGAGCGCCGCCGCTTTTTTCCGCGCGTTGCCGTGTTTAAGCCCTGCGAGTTCGGCGACGAGCGCGACATTTTCCAGCGCGGTGAGCGCCGAGAGCAAATTGAAATCTTGAAAGACGAAACCGAATTGGCGCAAGCGAATGTCGGGCAGACGATTTTCCGCCAGCGCGCTGATCGTCGTGCCATTCAACGCGATGGTGCCTTCGCTTGGTTTCAATAACGCGCCGAGCATGGAAAGTAACGTCGTCTTGCCTGAACCTGACGGACCCATAATCAACACGATCTCGCCCGGCGCGACGGAGAGCGAAACATCGCGCACCGCCATCACTTCGGTCGCCCCCGCGCCGAATCTTTTCGTTACATGATTGACTTGCAATGTAGCCGCCGCCATATCTCCAATCTCCAGTCTCTATTTTCCCCGAAACACCCGTGCGGGATCCAGCCCCGCAATCTGTTTGATCGGCAAGAGCGCGGACACGGTCGCAAATACCAGCGAAACGCTCGCCACTTTGACCAGCGACGCGGCGCTGACCTCCAATGCAAGCGGCAAATCCAGTCGCGGGACAAGTACGACGAGCAGCAGCGTGATTCCCAAGCCGACGCCGAATCCAAATACGACGCTGATGAACGCTTGCGCCAACACGACGCGATACAGATGCGCATTACGCGCGCCGACTGCCTTGAGCACGCCGTACTCGGCGCGCCGCGCGAGCGTCGCCGTGTACACCGTCAGTGCCATCACCGCGACGCCAATGAGAAACCCGACCAAATTCATGATCGTCACAATGTCGGTGCTCATGTCGTTGACGACTTGACGTTCACGTTCGGCGAATTGCGCACGCGTCTGCGCGGTCACTTTGTCCACGCGCTGTTCGATGCGCGCGGCGACTTGTTCTGCTGATTCGCCCGGCGCGATGCGCACAAAAAAGAAACTCACGCTGCCTACATCTTTACGCGTCTCGACAAAGTCTTTTTGCGTAATGAATGCTACCGAGCCGCCGCTGATGGTTGAGGTTCCGTCACTCAAACCGGCGATCTTGAATTCCTCGCCCAGAATTTTCACCGTGTCCCCAAGCCCCACACCCGAATTCACCGCCACACCGCGATCAATAATGGTCTCGCCATCACCGGGGAGCGAATTGCCTGCAATGATGCGCCACGGTCCGCCAGCGTCTACCTCGCGGGGCAAGCCAATGACGTACGCCAGATTGCGTGTCTCGCCGACCTCAATCAGGTTCGTCAAATAATGGATGGGCGTGACCGATGCGACACCCGCGACATTCCGGACCTGCGTCTCGTACGCCGCGGGCAGCGCCGAGTATGCCATGTGCAAATTGCGGACGTTTTCTTGCGAAACAATAATATCGGCGTTCGAGTTGAGAATATACGCCGTAACTTGGGTCTGCACGCCCGTCAACACGGCGTCGAGCACCAAGATCAACAGCAACGCGAGCGCGACGCCGCCAATCGAAATGACGAACCGCGTCTTGTTTTGAAAAAGATTGCGAAAGGCTAAGCGGAGCATATCCTTTTCCTTCCCTCTCCTACAAGGAGCGAGTTAGGGTGAGGTCTCATTTTCGAAACACGTCGGCGGGCGCAAGCCGCGCGACCACGCGCGCAGGAAAGAGCGCGGCGAGCAGCGCCATACCCAATCCAATCGCCAGTGCTTGAATCACAGCGCGCGGTTCCAGCACGACGAGAAATTGCGGATACACCCCCATGATCAACTGCGCCGCGCCAAGCGCCGCTGCGACGCCCAGCACAGATCCGGCCATTGTCGCAATCAATGCTTGCAGTGCGACGACGCGGTACAACACGCCGTTGCGCGCGCCGATCGCTTTCAGCACGCCGTATTCGCGTTGGCGCTCCACGGTTGCGGTGTAAATCACCAAGCCCACCACGAGCGTGCCCACCAGAAACGCAATCCCTGACATCAGTTGCAGCGGCGCGCTGAAAAATTTCCCAAAGAGTTTGACATCGTTCGCCATCACCTCGCGTTTCGGTAAAACTTCCACGTCGCGAATTTCGCGCAAACGACCCAACATTTCATCGTCGCTCAAGCGCGCAGACGCGGTAACGAGCAGGAAACTGGTTGCGTCGCGCGCGCGCAAAAGCTTCTCGGCGGCGCTCTTGCGAATGAAAATGAAACTGGTCATCCACGAATTTGTTTCCTCGGACAAACCGACGACGGTGAAATCACGATCCAGAATCTCCACCGTTTCGCCGAGGGCGATCTCGTGCCGCTGTGCGAGCACCCGGTCAAAGACAACTTCTTTGTCCGTGCGCGGTTCGCGTCCTCCCGCCATCTTCCACGGACCGCCGCCCAGTTTTGGGTCATAGCCGATGAGATAGGCGGGCTGTTTTTTCTCGTGCAAATCCAGGATGATGAATTGGGAAAGAATGGGCACGACCTTCGCCGCGCCTTGCGCTTTGACAGACGCCGCCGCGCCGCCGGGCAAAATCGAGGTTGCGCCGAGCAGGTTGTTGACGCCATCTTGCGCGACGACAATCGAACCCGGTGCGTTTTCCAAATACGCGGAAATTTGCGCGAACATGCCCGTGAGAAATCCATTGAGCAAAAGCGTTAACATCACCGCGAGCGCGACGCCGCCGATGCTCAACGTGAGCCGCGTTTTGTCTTGAAACAAGTTGCGCCGTGCAATCCCCATTGCGCATCCCTCACAATTCCCAATAATTGACGAGTTCTATTTCGCGCACTTGCTTGAGTCGTCGTTCGAGTGCGTGCTTGCGGCGGCACTGCACCGCGACCAGAAAGCGCGTGTTCGCATCGCGCCGCGCTGCGCCGACAATTTGCGCCAAGATTTTTTCGTTCGTCGTCGGCCAGTCCCGCTGCCCCGCTTCGCCGCGCGCCATCGCTTCCAGATCACAGAGCCAGCCGCAGGTGTGGCACACGAGCGCCGAATTGATCGTCCGCGGGTCGTTGGCGGTCGTTTGAACGGCGCGCGGGTCAAATCCTCGCGCTCAAATTCATCGCGTTCGATTTCGACGCCGAGTAAATCGGGCTGCACTTGCAGTACGATGCGCTCGAGTTCCGCGAGATCATAGCGAATCGGCTGCGTGTGCAAATCGGCGAGTGCGCCGAGCAAAGCGATACGCGTCTTGTTCATTACCGACAATTGGTTTCCTCATCGCGACGGGACTGGGAAAAGTTATCACCCGTGGCGGTGTGAAGCCTGCACATAGTCCCCGTCTCAACCTACCACGCCTCGCGTCCGTGCACCACCGCGAATTGGCGAATTCCTCAACGCGCCATTTAGCGTGCCCTGCTTTGAGGAGAGGTGTTTGAGCCGTGCATTCTACCGCGACGCTCACGCTCGCATTGCGCAATGTCGGGGTGTATACGGCAAACGCACAGTCTGTCGTTGGCGAATTCTTTCTTGCCGACATCAGTGTGCCGCGCGGCGTGTACGTGCGAATGGGACTGGGTGTGCCAAACCTATTCGCAGAGGCAGGTCTGGTGCGATTGTTCATGTGGTAAAGATGACGTAAGCACGGATGAGGCTTGTTGCAAAAAAATCGCCCGCGTGATGCGGGCGATTTTTTTGCAGCCTATTGAATTCGAAACTCGCGCCACGGACTCCAGCGACAGCCGCCGGCATTGCACGCCTTGATGCGCCAATAAAAGGTCTGCCGACGCATCAGCATTTTGGTCTTGAACTCGGTTTTCCCCTTGACGGTGGCGCGCTGCACCCGCGGTCCATTCTTGGCGCCCTGTTTGACGACAACCTTGTATTTTGTTACGCAAACCCCGGCGTTCCAATCCAGCAGGACGCGTTGCTGCGACAGGTTTGCATGATCGTCCGGGGCAACCAATTCGGGTCCCGTCGGTCTGACGGTACACGCGTCTACCGTCGCGGTAGGTGTCGGCGTATCGGTCACGGGCGGGGTAAAAGTCGCCGTCGGTGTGGGCGTCCACGTCGCCGTAAAAGTCGGCGTTGGCGTATGCGTGAACGTCGGCGTATTGGTCGGCGTGGCAGTATCTGTCGGTGTATTGGTCGGCGTCCAAGTCGGCAAACCCGGATCCCACGTATTCGTCGGCGTGGGTGTGTTGGACGCGGTGGGTGTGTTCGTCGGCGTGGGCGTCAATGTCGGCGTGGCGGTATCGGTCGGCGTGTTGGTATTGGTTGGCGTCGGCGTGAATGTCGCAGTATTCGTCGGCATGTTGGTCGGCGTCGGCGTATTTGATGGCGTCGGTGTATTAGTCGGCGTATGTGTCGGCGTGGGCATGAGTGCGTCGGGCAGCGCGAAAAGCATGCCGGGGTCGCCGAGCAAGTTGAACGTATCGAGCAAATCCAAACTGCTGCCGCCGCTCTCGGCATACAATTTCACTTTGGCGGCAATCGTCGCTTGCCCCGCCCGCGGTTTGCCGCCTTGCATCAACGCTTCAAAGAAACCACGATCCAAAAAATCGTGACCGGTCGAAACTCCCAGCCCGGCGGGAGCAAAACTGCCAATCGCGCCGCCGTTCCCTTGTTTCACCATCGCTTCACTGATACTGTCTACTCCACCACCTTGAAAATATCCTTCCAGACACGTCATCGGCATCATGAAGGGATATTTATAGTTGGTCGGCGTGATGCTGCCAGCATCGGTGTTCTTGAACATGTTCTCTGCCCATTTCAGCGTCGCGCCGTGTCCGACATAGTTGACAATCAATTGACCGTTGTTCATTCCATCGAGAATGTCGGTGCGGGCACTGCCGCTGGTTGGATAGGGTGGAGCATACGCCGAAATATCACACCACGGATAAGCCGCCACATTCGTACAGGGATTGTAATAGATCCGATTGGCGATCATTGGCGATGGAAGATAGTATGGATCGCCCGCGACCTCTTCCGAATAGTTGAAAAAATTTCCGGCAGGATCGAGGTTACCGTTACTGTCAAACGCATTGTCGGTCACGAACATAACGCGCCTGCGCCAGGCGGTTGTCGCACTGCTGGTCTCGTAATTGACGAGCTTGTTGACCATGTTGGTCACATCCGTCGCGTTGAGGGCAGGCAAGCGCCCGATCGCCATGCTGGGTAGAGGACTGCCCGCATCCAACGCCACAAACGCGTTGTCACTGGCAACCATTCCAATCCACGGATCCGCTAGTTTCATGTAGACTGGAATGTAGCTCGGCTCGCCCAGCGCCTTGTCAAAATTACCGGTGCCGACGAGTAATACATACGAAGGTTTTGGCGGCTGCCATGCGGTATAGGCGTAATTCAAAAAATCCCGAATGGCTTGGGGTGTTTGCACGCCATAACTGAATTCATCATAGACATCTTCCACATCCACGACCATGACACGCCCCATTGGCGCACGCTGATTGGCGAGCGGTTGGACATTGTTCTGCCACGCGCCATACGTAATGATGATATAGTCAGCCCCGTTCGATGTATTGGCAAGCGCAGACGGCGTATCCTTGGTGATGCCAGATGGAGAGATGAATTGAGAGTCGGCAAGGACAAAATATTCGGTGGGCGCATTCAGCGTATCCCCAAAGCTTGCGGAAAAAGTCCCGCCGTTTGCCAGCGCAGAGACATTCAGGCGTGCGACATTGTTTGGATCGGTAATATCATAGCCAACGAGATTTGAGTTGCTGAATCCGGGAATTTGATACTGCCAGCTCCCGTTGTCGCTATAGCGAAATCGGAGCATATCACTCGCCGCCTGAAATTGCGCCGTGTAATCCAGTTCTAAATAGTTCAACACGACGAACCCGGGGACAGTGCCGTATTTGATATCTTGTATGCGAAAAGTGTTATTGCCGCTGACCAGATTCGTCACATTTGCTGTGCCCAAAAGCGTCGAGCCGAGCGTCCAGTTTTGTTGAAATACTTGGACACCGTTGGAATAAAGTGTGTTGGTCAGTGCGCCATAAGGATTGGCATAGCCGCCCGATTGCACAAAAACGCGCAAGGCGCCGTTCGTCGCGCCCGGCGCGAGATCACTCAAATTCAAGATTACGTCCGTATAATCGTTCGGGAAATTTACAATCTGCCCGCCCCAATGGTCCGCGTTTTCGTTCCAGGGAATGTATGTCGTGTACGAATTGTTCTGCTCAAAGTGAATGGTTCTTTGATATGTCGTCGCCGTGCTGGCGCCGGTCGAACTACGAAAACTCATGCGCTTGCCATTCGTACCGCCATCGGTCAGCCAGTACACATTCGCGGGAATTGAGGCGTTTGTCGGTCCCTGTCCAAAGAAAACAAAATACTCGCCGCTTTCACATTGTTTGTCGCCGTCTTCAAATATCTCAATTGCAACCTGGGTCCCGTTAAAAGAGAGCTGCAAGGTGTCCAAATTCACCGCGGCAAGATTCATCCCGGCGGTTTGAAGTGCATCACACGTTACCTTGACCATGCCATCGCTGGTAATGGAAAGCTTGAATGAATCACTACTCGCAGTCGCGCTTTCTGTTTTCGGCACACCCGGCGGATTCCGCCTGGAGCTGCGCCATGCACGCGCCGAATCGTAATTTACAAGCGCTTGTTTGAGAATCGCCTCAAAGCCGCCTTCATTGACTTGGGACCCAACGCTCTCGGGCGCAGGGCTTGAGCCCAATCCAAAATCCAATTCGATTCGAATGCGTTGATGCGTAACCAATTCGCGCGAGACGGGATTAAATTGATAGGGCAAGATTTGGACGCGCACATAGCGCTGACTGCGCCACAACGCGGAATCGCTCACGGCTGCAATTTTCGAAGGATACACCACGGCGGAACCGTACGTGGCGCTATCCGGAACATAGTCTTTGCCTTGATAGGTTGGAAGTTGATCGGGCGCGTCCCCGACAATACGGGACGCGGGGGCAGGCAGAACGGAATGGGCGAGAGTTTCCTTGTGCGATTGATCCTTGAGGATATTCAGACGCACGCGCGCTTGCTGCGGAACAGCGACCATTGCGCCATAGACCGGCAGCTGCGGTTTTCCGACAGCATCGGTATGTCCGGCGCGCGAGGCAGTGAGTTCAAGATACGACTTACCACTGACAGTACGCGTGGTCTGTGTGACCTGTGGCGCGGTCAAATCCAAGACAACGTGTTGCGAATTTGACTCGACGACTTGAATGACGCCCGGCGTCCCGGATTGTGCCGCATCTACTGAAGGCGCCAGACCGATCACGACGACGGCGCTAAAAAAAACAAGGATCAGAATTATAGGAATTGCTTTCATAAGCCCTCTTGGACTAGTCCGGCGGATTGCGCGACAAATTGGGTTGACAGCCAATCATTTGCACACACTTTAGCTTTGTGCCAATTGGGCTGTCTTTTCTTACTATCATTTTGGCAACGGACGAGAATGGTCTCGTATCCGTACGAAAAAAATTCTCGACAGGATTTAGCACGCGCACACATCCTGTCGAGAAAAGTATTACAAAAAGAAAGGATCAGGTCTATAGGTCGTTTGACACCCTACTTTCATCCCAGTTGGAATTCCATAAACCTGATTCGGCGTCAACCGGACTGAAACGTCATCGGGTTCTAAACACAGACACCGGGATCCCCGTTGCAAATACAACCCGCTACGCAAGTCCCTTGGACACCGGGACCACCCGTGCAAGCGCCGGTACACGTCGCTGCCATCGCCGGCGTCGGTGCCGCCAACGCAATCACCACCGGAATCGCAACCGCCGCGCCCACAATGCCCGCTTTCGTCAAAAAATCGCGGCGCGTCATGCGGCTGTATTCCACCGGGATTGCAATGCGTTCCTGAAGCAAATGCTTTTTGCCCAACTGCTCGAGCGCGTACCAGACCACGCGCACGTCTACGAGCATGCCCAACTCACGCGACATTTTGTCGGCGATTTCGCTGACACTCGTTTTACCGTCGGCATATTTCCAGACGAGCGCGGCGGTTGTGTTCAAGCAGCTCGCCTGATCGCGTTCCAAATCGTAAACCAGCACTTCGTCCTTTACGTGTTCGACGACCAACTGATCGCGGCGACCCGCGGGATATAATGATGACATGATGATTCCCCTCCCCGGCGATTATAAAGCCCCTTGCAAAGGACTGTGCTTTGCAGGAACTTGAGACCGAATCTGATAGCTCATGTTACACCTGTCATTCTTCACTCCGTTCAGAATGACAAACTCTACGTAACATCAGCTGATAAATTGAGAACGGTGAATCCCGATACCGGATTCGGCAAGGCCGCGCACACAACCGAACAAACAGAATGCACTTGCTATTGTTGGGGATTATGACGCAATCCGCGCTTTTGTCAATCGGTATCATGGGTGCGTGCTACAGCCCCGCCCACTTGGACCGCGCAATTACTTGGACACTTTAACTTTGACCACCTTGGTCCAACTGCTCGAGCCGTCTGCGCTCAATACTTGCAGCTTGTATTTGTACGTCTTGCCCGCTTTCGTATTGGCATCGGCATAACTGTACTTGTTGCCGGAAACGTTGCCCGGATTCTTTGCCGCAATCGTCTCGGCGTTCAACTGGCGCCAACCGGCTTTGCCTTGCTTGCGCCAAACATTGAAACCGAGCGTGTTCAATTCCGAAGCGGTTTCCCACTTGAGCACAACTTGCGAACCTTGTGCTTTGCCGCCGAACGACGCGAGATCGAGCGCGGTGGGTGTATCCCTTGCCTCGACAAAGTCAAAACTCATGTCAGTGGCAGCAACGCCACTAGAGTCCACTACCACTTCGATTGCATCAACACTGGAGGCAGTTGCTGTGCCGGGATAACCACTACATGTCGTAAAAGAAGCAAAGGCATAAAACGCATGCCATATACCACCAGATGTCCACATGGGAGGCGTGACCGATAGTTCTGAGCAATAGCGTACTGAACTACTTGTGCTATAGTATCGAACAATCACGGGCACAGTGCTCTTGTCGTTGTAAGTGATGCCAATATCAATACCGGCGTTTGTTCCTCCTCCAGTCAGGTCAAGCACAGAAGAAAACGTTCCGGGGGTGCTGCTGTATGCACTATTACCGTCATACTGCAGAATCGTGGTCCCGCTAGCTGTTGAGGTAAGCGACGAACTGAACCAACCTGTTACATTGCGGTTACTGTCTGCTGCCAGACTGCCGTCCGACGAATTTCTAGAAACATAGATGGTGCGGTACGTACCTGCCACACTACCATCACTCGTACTGGCTTCATTGGGATTTGTAGTCGAATCTGCAGTCACTATGCCAGTGTTGGTAGAGAAAGCGTCAATCGTGACCGTCGCCGCCTTCACCGGCTTGGCCCACTGCGGCGCGAGCAGCAGCGCCAAACCGAGCAGGATTGCGAGCAGAGCGAACCAACGGAAATGAGACAAGTGCTTCATGGAATCCTCCCCCTGTAGGTGATGTAAACGTGCGCTGCCAAATAAAACACAAGCGAGCAACTTGCTTGTTGCTCGCCGAAGGATCTTGATCTTGCTTGGTCCCTTCGAGTGGAGCGCAGAGTGCCTGTGTTACGACCAAGTGCAACGAGATTTCCAGCCCGCTGCCGAAAATCTCGGATCCAAGTAACAAAAGTATAACAATCTAGTTTTCTACCCCGACTATTTTAGCAGATATTGTCAAGAAAACAACAATTTGTTACTGTGTGGGACGCTGCCAGCGGATGGTAAAGCGGATGAGCGGATAGAACGCGCGCATCCGTTTATGCTGACGTGTCATCACACACACTGCTCATACGACGCGTTATGTGTGATGACACATCACCGCTTTCTGTATCCGTTGACAGCTGGTATTTTGTTGACGATTTGCGCGACCCGTCCTAGAATGTCAAACTTGAGACCTGTGATGGTTTGTGGAATCGCGGGCGATTCCGAGAAACCTCACAGGTCTGGCAGGTCCAAGTGGAGGTCACGAAAATGGCTGCACCTAACCCGACGATCCAAAAATTACTGGATGAAGCAAAAGCCCAACTCGCCGCCGCCAAAGCCGAAAAAGCGCGTCTCTATCCCCCCAACACCGACCCACTCGGCGCGCCGGACAAATATCCACGTGACTATACGCCCGCGCAAATTACCAAGCACAATCGTCTCGACGCCGAAATCGAAATGCTCGAACAGCGCGTGGACGATTTGCAGCTGCGCCTCTATTCCAAATAGCCATCGCGCAAGAGGTCTTGACAGGATTGACAGGACGAACAGGATTTTCCGACCTGACTTTGGCTCTAATCCTGTTCATCCTGTTAGTCCTGTCTAATTCAAAAAAAAGTGAGCGCGGCAATTAACGTCAAACCGAACGGCATCGTGGTAGACATGGCACAGCGTCTTTTGCAAATCAATTGGAGCGACGGCGCACAGAGCATCTTTGATTTTGACACCCTGCGCCGCGCCTGCCCATGCGCGGAATGTCGCCCGTGGATTCACGATTTGGTCAAACACGATACGCCGCACGAGGTTCCCGAAGCTACGCGCAACGCCGTCGGCGAACTCGGGTCGCTTCGAGATATTCAACCCGTCGGCAGTTACGCGCTCCAATTCCATTGGGCGGACGGGCACACCTTTGGCATTTACGATTGGAACTATCTGTGGACACTCAACCCGTAAAACTCTTGCTTGAATATGACATCCCCGACGAGGTACAAGAAACGTATTATCGTTTCGTCACCGGCGAATTCGTGCCCCAAGTCAATCGCATCGGACTGGAACTTGCCGAAGTCTGGGAAACTGTGTATGGTGATTACCCGCGCCGCCTCATCGTGTTCGTCGCCCAAGATTCCGCCGCCTGCACCGAAGCCCTGTGCAGTGAAAAATTCCAGCGTCTCGAACGCAAACTCGTACGCTTTGTAAAAAATTACAGCAAGCGCATCGTGCCGTACAAAGGGCAGTTTCAGTTTTAGCGGATAGCTAATCACGTATGGCAAATCGCGTATCGCGGATCGTCAAACTGCCTGTCCTGAACAGCGTGAAGGATGAAACGTGAAACGTCCTTTCTTTGTGAGCTTTCTTTCCTTCTTTTGCCGTGTGGTTTTTAACACACGGAACGCCCAAGATTCCGCCGCCTGCACCGAA
>JACQWQ010000189.1:15221-46990 GCA_016209205.1 Chloroflexota bacterium | reverse complement strand
TAGCGCCTCCTTTGAGAAGGAGTATGGACGAAAACCAGCCGATATGCGATTGTTAACCCGACATCGCGGTTCGATAAGTTGATCAACAATGTCTACGATGTCGTTGGACTTTCATGTTCACGATGTCGTTGGACACGACACCTACGCGCACAAAAAAATTTTTTTTGGGAGGGGCTTACGCCCCTCCCAAACCCACCCCACAGAATTACAGAACGGCAGAAACCAGAATCCAGCAATCAGAATTCAGGACTATGAGCCAGGCGACAACAACCGAAAACCGCCATTGACGACCCAATTATCGGGAGTATACCTGAAACGCCAACCACAGCGGAGTTCACGCCGAGCATTATAGAACGACCCGCCGCGCACGACGCGATATTTTTCTCCAAAGTCATCCGAGACAGCATTGCCGCCAGCATACACTTGATACCAATCGTTTGTCCATTCCCAAACATTCCCAGAAAAATCATGCCCATGAAAAGGGGAGATGCCGGCGATGGACTGCATCGCAGCAAACATTCCAACCGGGCTTGTATTCAAGATATGACTCTCGATAGAGTTGCAGCGCGCGCGGTCAAACGTATTTCCCCACGGATAAAATTGCCCATTCGTTCCCCGCGCCGCCTTTTCCCATTCTTGCTCGTGCGCCAAACGAAACGCGCGCCCCGTCACCGCCGACAACCAATTGCAGTATGCTTCTGCCTCGTACCAATTCACGCCGACGACGGGCTGTGCAGGATTATTTTTTTCGGGGTCTTCCCAAAAACCGGGACGATCAAACGGACGCTCGAAAATTTGCGCGGCGCGGCGTTTCGCCGCTTCGTCGTCCATCGCAATTAATTCGCGCCAATAGCGTGTTCTATAGTCGGGCCAATTATATGCTTTCGCGATTTGCGCCAGACCCTGCTTGCGCACGATTTCGCGCTGTTTCAAGTAATCCTCAATCGCCCTATCATGCGCGTCGGGTTTGCCTTGTTTCCAGAGTTTGCCTGCGTCGCTCCACCAGCGTTCGTCGTGATAGCCGCCGTCTTGAATAAACAACGCATACTCGGCATTGGTCACGGGATAGCGACCGATTTCAAACGCGGGGAGCGTAATGCGCCGTTCGGTGGTGAATTCGTCGCTCGTCGCGTCCTTGTCACGCGGGTCGCTGCCAAAAATAAATTCTCCGGCGGGCACGCGTTCGAGCGGCGGCACAATCGCGCGCACGACGCGTCCCTCGCATGAAAAATCTTGCGCGATAAATTCGGGATGTCCCAGTTCACCCAGCGCCCGTCCGGCGGACAAACGCGCGTTGAGGTGCGCGCCCTTGTCGCGCTGGCGTTTCAACAATTCTGCGCGCAGCGTTTGCGCCAGTGATTCGAGGTCGGCATGTTCCATCAGGGCTTCTGCCAGCGCGCGTCCCGCCAGCGGCAGATTATCGCCGCGCAGCAAATTGTCGGCGCGCACGGCAGACACAAACCGCGCCGCGTCTTTGCCCGCCAGTCCCGCCGCCAACACGACCGATTCTTCCCAGCCCGTCAGCGGCGGCGCGTCGAGCGGCGCGCCGTGCGCTAACCGTTTCGGTATAAACTGCCATACCCGCCATGGCACGCGCCAGTACGCGGACAAATTTTTACCCGCGCGAAATTGCGCCGCGACTTGGCGCGCGGCAAAATATTCTTGCAACAGATGATGCCAAAACTTGTAGGTCTTGGATCCGTCGGACGCCGTGGTTTCTTGAACCAAATCGGCTTGCGCCGCCAATTGCAAAATTTCGTCGGCGGATAATGGCGCATTCCGCGGAAGCGTTTGCTCCAGCAGCGCGCGGTTGAATGTTTTGCTCCTGCCCTGTGCGCGCAATGTGAACGCCGCGTGTGCTAACGCGTCAATCACCGCATCCTGAAATTTCTTTGGCGCATTGAGCCACGCGTTGTTCGACACGCGTCCGAGCGTCAATTCGTGCGCCAGCCGTTCCTGCGCCAAATCGTCGAGCAATTGCGCACGCGAAACATTGACGCTTTTGCCCTGCCCGCAGCGGTCTGCCAACAACGAAAGGAACAACGGGTTTTGCGCGAGATTTTCAAAGCGGTCGTCGCCCGCGCGCAAGCGTTTTTCAAAACCGTCCCACAGCGCGTCCGCGTGTTCCGCAAAGCGCAAGGTAAAATACTCGCGCATGCGCGCGCGGTCAAGGTTCTGGACGATCACTTGCGGCACGCGCAAAGCGTCGGCGTATCCAAAGCGCGAAGTAAACACCGCCCAATTGCCGTCCGGCAAATCGCGCTCGACCCAGTGCTTCCATTTTTCCACGCGCGCCCCGCGGTCGTCAGACGGCATTTCATTCACGCCGTCCAGCAAAAAGCAGACGCGGCGACGATTGATGGCTTCGCCGTACGTGTCGTGTAAGCCGAGCTGTTTCCATTCATCCTCGATGAACGCGGCGGCGGATTGGTGGTCTTGCTCGAATTTCACGAGGTCAACGCGTACGGGGATTTTTGCGCCGTGCGGGTCGCGCAAACCGCGCAGCGCAAGGTCATACGCGAGCCGTTCCAGCGTGACCGTTTTGCCCGCGCCGGGGTTGCCGAGAATGACGAGCCGCTTGCGCTCGGTATAGTCCAACGCCTCGCGCACGTCCTGGACGATAATGCCCGCCGCGCTGATGGTCTCGCGGTCGGTGTAGCGCAGCGGCGTGCCGGGCATGGTCCCTTTCAAGCGCACGTATTCGCGGTCCCAGCGCAAATACTTGTCGTCCAAAACAAAATGCGTGAGTAAATACAACGCTTCGCGCTGGTCGGAATGAATTTGCCCCAGCACACCGCCGAGCAGCGCCACCTCGTCACGCGTGACGCGGCGTTTGCCCGCGGGCGCGTCAATGACATGCGCGCCGGACTCGGTATAGACACGCGCAGACAAATCACGGAGCGCGTTCAAAATCTCGCTCAACAATGCTTCGGCACGCGTCAAGTCGGCGACGGTGATATTCCTGCCGACTGCCACGCTGCCTACTTGCGCGCCCGCGCCGATGGTGACGGTGTTGTGGTCGCCGGGAGAGTCAGCCATGCGTTCCTCGCAAAAATCCGAGCGAACGAATCAATTCGTTACTACGAGCTTGATTGATTTTACAACAAATGGGGCAGAAAAAACGCGGCGCCGGGGAGAACGAATGAATTCGTTACTACATCGGAACGAATGAATTCGTTACTACATCGGCGCCGCGTTTATTTTTTTGCCGCAGCCGTTTTTTGCCGCGTTGTTTTGCGCACAATGCGTTTCTTGTTCGATTTTACTTTTCTCGTCTTGCGTCGCGCTGGAGTGGTCATTTTTGCTTTGCGTTCGCGCAGCGCCCGCGCCTTTTTCTTTTTTTGCTGCTCTTCGTACTCGACCATCCACGGCACTGGTTCGTCCCAGTAATAGAGTGTTTCGGGCGCGAGGTCAACTTCACCGGGCCAGGCAATCGTCCCACCGATTGGGTCAACAAACACTTGGCGAAATAAAATTGGGTCGTTGCGAATCGGCTCGAATACAGGTCCCCAGAGGTGTGGCTCTAAATCTCTTTCAACAATCAGTCCATCCTTGAACCAGATACGCACGCGAAATCCATCAAGCGGTTCAACATGAATGACCGTTGGCAATTCCGGATATTTCTTGTGATAGACCAAGTCCTTGGTATAAACGAGATTTTTGTCCTTCATGGCAGCCCCTCAATCCGCTTTAGCTTTTCGCGCCTGCGCGCACGTTCCCAATTCTCAAGCAATTCTGCTCGATGTAATTTGTACCATTGGTCTGTATGACGCAGGACGCGCGGCGGCAATTTGCCTCCCATCACAGTCCCATCCAGCGCGGAAATTTGTGCCTTTTGCCCGGAATAAATCGCGTGAAAATGGGGACCATGCTCCTCGTCAAAATACATTTGAATCACGATTCCATAAAATCGGCTGATCGTCGGCATCTGCGTTCCTCTGCAAAGCAATTCCTTTATGGATTACTTGTGTTCCGCCGCGCTTTTCGTTCCAACCACTCGACGTGCGCGTGATTTCGGCGTTCGTTTTTTCGGCGCGGGCGCTTTCGTCGTTTTGCGGCGACCGTTTGGAGAGGCGCGCTTGGCTTTTAGGCGGCGCTCGCGAACTTGGCGTGCCTTTTGCTCTTTCTGCCATTCTTCGTACTCGACCATCCATGGCACAGGTTTGTCGCCATAGTAGAGCGTATCCGGGTCAATATCCACTTCGCCGGGCCAGGTAATTGTTCCGCCTTCTACGTACATCGCGCGAAACAAGTCGGGGTCGTTGCGTACGGGTTCAAAGACCGGTCCCCAAAGATATTTGTCCAAGTCAATGTCGCGTTCCGTGCCGTCGGTAAAAGTGAAATGCACTTTGAACTTTTCCAACGGACGAACGGATTGAACACGAATCAGCTTGGTATATTTTGTGCGATAGACGGCATTCTTGGTGTGATTTGTCTGGCTGTTCATTTCAAACCCTCGATCTGGATGAATGGTTGGCTATGACGCGCGCGATTCCAATTCTCCAAGAGTTCCACAGTGTGTAGTCTTCGCCATTGGTGCACCAACTTCAAGCGGCGATTTGGCAAGTGACCCCCCAATATGCTCCCATCAAGTATACTGACGACTACCTCATCCTCGGCGCACTCGGCGTGAAAGTGAGGTCCATGCTTATCATCAAAATACATTTTAATGTCAATCCCATAAAAGCGGCTGATCGTCGGCATTGATATTTTCCCCGCGCCAAAAATTCTATCACACTTTTACCGGAACAGAGCGCGTATCGCGTATCGCAAATCGCGGATAGCAGATGGCTGATAGCAGATAGCAAATCGCACTATCGCACTATCGCACTATCGCACTATCGCACTATCGCACTTCCTACCACCACCTCTGTCCCCTTGCGTACGCTTCCAACTCGTCGCGGAATTTCGGGTGCGCGATCTGGATTAACGCTTGCGCGCGTTCGCGAATAGATTTGCCGTGCAGCGACGCGACGCCGAATTCGGTGACGACGTAATGCACATCGCCGCGCGAGGTGACGACGCCCGCGCCCAGTTTCAATTGCGGCACGATGCGCGAGAGCTCGTCATTTTTCGCGGTCGCGGGCAGCGCAATGATCGGTTTGCCGCCGCGCGAACGCGCCGCGCCGCGCACAAAATCCACTTGCCCGCCGATGCCGCTGTAAAAACTCGGGCCCACCGAATCGGCGCACACCTGTCCCGTCAAATCCACTTCGAGCGCGGAATTGATCGCAATCATATCGTCGTTTTGCGCAATGATGAACGGATCGTTCACGTAATCGCTCGGATGCAGTTCGATCAACGCATTGTCATTCGCAAAATCGTACAACCGCTGCGAACCAAACAAAAAGCCCGCGACCATTTTGCCGGGATGCAGTGTTTTCTTGTCGTTGGTGATCACGCCGCGCTCGACCAAATCAATCACGCCGTCGGAAAACAATTCCGTGTGAATGCCGAGGTCGTGTTTGCTTTTCAGATAAAACAACACCGCGTCGGGAATCGAGCCGATGCCCAATTGCAGCGTCGCGCCGTCGGGAATCAGTTCCGCAACGCGTTGTCCGATGCGATCCTGCACCTCGCCAAATTTTCCTTGCGGCACCTGCGGCAGGGCATAATCGGTTTCGACAATCGCATCCAGTTTGTTCACATGGATAAAGGAATCGCCGAGCACGCGCGGCATTTTCGCGTTCACTTCGGCAATCACGCGCTTGGCTGCTTGCGCCGCCGGTTTCGTCACGCCCACTTCGACGCCGAACGAACAAAATCCATGCTCGTCGGGCGGCGACACTTGAATCAGCGCCGCATCGAGCGGCAGAATGGCTTCCCGTCCCGGCGCCGCGCGAAACAAATCGGGAATTTCCGATAAAAAGATAGGCATGAAATCCGCGCGCCCTTCTTTGACCGCCGCGCGCGCATTCTCGCCCATGAACAACGCGCGATGGCGAAAACTCGCGGCATATTCGCGCGCCATATATTCGCCGCCCGAGAACGTCAAAACGGACACCACCTCGACGTTGCGCAATTCTTTGGCGCGTTCGACGAGCGCGCGTTCCAGCACTTGCGGCATGCCCGCGCCGCCGCCCAAATAAATGCGCGAATCCGACGCAATCAAACACGCCGCCGCTTGCGGCGAGACCAATTTTTGCTGATACAGTGCAGAGACATTCATCGCGCTACCGCCCCATTCAAGACTTGTACGCCGCGCCGCAGCGAAGCATCCAATTCCAACGCCATCGCGACGCCGTGCGCGCCGATGGCGAGCAAATAGGGCAGCGCCGCGTTCGTCAACGCGTGACTCGCCGTGCGCGCGATTCGGGCTGTCACATTTGGCACACAGTAATGAACTACATTCTCGACCACGTACGTCGGATTGTCGTGCGTGGTTGGACGGCTCGTTTCAGCGCACCCGCCTTGATCAATCGCGAAATCAATCAACACCGCGCGCCGCCGCATCGTGCGCAGCATCTCGCGCGTAATCAAGACCGGCGCGCGCTGCCCCGGCACCAACACTGCGCCAATCACCACGTCCGCGAACTTGAGGACGCGCTGTAGATTGTACGGCGTCGAAAGCAGCGTGGTGATGCGCCCGTTGAATTGTTCCGTCAACGGTTCGAGCCGGTCAGCCCGCGTATCCAAAATCGTAACCTGTGCGCCCATGCCGACAAAGGCGCGCAGCGCGTTCGAGCCGAGACTGCCCGCGCCCAAAATGACGACCGCCGCAGGCGGCACGCCGGTCAGCCCCGAAAGCAAAATGCCGCGTCCGCCGTGCGAACTTTCCAACAATTCGCCCGCGATGACCGGCGAATGGCGACCTGCCACTTGACTCAGCGGCGTGAGCACGGGCAAGGTGCCTTCGTCGGTTTGAATCATCTCGTACGCAATCGTAGTCATTTCTGCCGCGCGCAGCGCTTCGGCAAGATCGCGCGAAGCGACGGCAAAATGCAAAAAGGACAAGAGCGTCTGTCCAGAGTGCAAGAAAGGATATTCGCGTTCGCTGAGCCGCGCCACTTTGGCAATCACCGTCGCGCGTCCCCACACTTCTTCGGCGGAATAGACGACGTGTGCGCCCACCGCACGATATTCATTGTCGTCAAAACTGGCAGCCGCGCCCGCGTCATGTTCGACGAAAACGGTATGCCCCGCTTGGGTCAGGGCATACGCGCCCGCCGGCGTCAAGCCCACGCGCTGTTCAAATTCGCGTACTTCTTTCGGGACACCAAAATTCATTTTGCACCTCTCCGCTTTCTTTGGTTCAAGCGTCAAATGTATCAACATGCCCACACCCGCAAAAAACGAGTGTGGGCATGCTGGAAACGACAATGGAGACGATACGTGCGCCGAATTTCTACTCCTCAGGGCGCACCAAAAGGACGGGCAAGTGCGAACGCCGCACGATTTCATCCGCGACACTGCCAATCACCATCCGCGCCAGACCACTCCGCCCGTGCGTGGACATGGCAATCAAGTCCGCTTCGATCGCGGATGCGTAATCCAAAATCGTTTCGGCAATGGGCCCGCTGCTCACTTCACATGTCACTTGGACCTCTTGGGGAAAATGATCGAACGCGACGCGCTGCAAATATCCTTCGGCGTGGGCGCGATTGCCGGATTCCTCTGGCGGGGGCGCGGTAGGAAGCAAGACCGTATCGCCAAACACACTTTCGTACGCGGGCTGCGTCACGACGCGCAGCAGCACGACCTCCGCGCCCGTGTATTGCGCGAGCGCGCGGACATGCGCCAATACGGCTTCGGATGTTTCGGAACCATCGAGGGGCGCCAAGATTTTTTTATACATGATAGGCCTCACTTTTCTTGTATCCTTTGGCGTGTTCGACACGCGGAATTTCGGGACGCACCAACAGCACAGGCGCCGGCGCGTGCCGCACAATCTCATCAGCGACACTGCCAATCACCATGCGCGCCAAACCGCTGCGCCCGTGTGTGGACATGGCAATCAAGTCGGCTTTCAGTTCACGCGCGGCTTGCACAATCGTATCGTGTACCGGCGCGCCCCATACTACTACGGTTGATGTATTCAAATTCATTGCACGCAACTCGGACGCGATTTCGTCGAGATAGACTTGCGCGCCCATTTCAATATCACGCCGCACTTCTGCCGTGAGGTCGGGATCGGGAACGAGATAGTCATACACCGGTTCACTCGGCACGCGCAGCAAAACAATCTCTGCGCCCGTACAGCCTGCCAATTGGCTGACGTGCGGGAGCACTTGTTCTGCCAATTCAGAACCGTCAAGCGGAACAAGGATTTTTTTGTACATGGCGCGCACTCCTCTTGCGCTAGAGTTTCCCAGCATTCGCGCGGCGTCCTTTGCCACAAAATGCTTTGGCTCTATACCAGCGTACCCTCGCCCAGTACGAGTTGGGTCTACGACGGGTCAAAGAATCGTATCGCATCACTATCGCACTTTTCCAGCAGAATAGCATTGGTCGTTTGTCCCAGCTTGGCGAGGACAAAAAAACCTGCGAGGGAGTCCTCACAGGTTACTCGTAGAGCAAGACCTGATAGGTTTTCAAAACAGCTGTTGATTATGTCGCGAACGGGGTGTACATCGCGAATGTCATTTATGACGCGCACGCGAAAGAAACCTGTCAGGTCTGTATTACTTTGCCACAAAAAAACGTTGTGCGTCGCGCATCCGTTCGGGCAGATTGCGCCAGGTATCCGCGCTGGTCAGCCGTTTGAACAACCGCTTGGGACGGAAATAGAAACGGCGGTATGCTTCGTGCCATTTTTGCTCGACGAGCTGCGGGTCCATCCCCGGAAAATCAAAATGCGCGTGATCGGATTGAATCGCCAGATCGTGCCAGTTTTGCGCGTACAATTTGCCTTCGCGCTGCACCGTATCCCACAACACCGTGCCGGGGTACGGCGCGGCAATCATAAAATGCGCGAGGTCGGGGTCGAGCTCCAGCGCGAGCTGCGTCGTCTTGTCCATCGTTTCGGCGGTTTCGCCCGGCATTCCGTAAATGAAAAAGCCCATCGTCTGCAAGCCCGCCGCTTTGGCATTTTTGAACGCCGCGCGCACTTGGTCGAACGTCTGCGCTTTTTTCACTACGCGTTTCAAAATATCTTCATCGCCGCTTTCGACGCCAAAGCCGACGCGCTTGCACCCCGCGCGTTTCATCAGCGTAAACAGTTCCGCGTCGGTGTGATTCACTTTCATGCCATGCACCGTCACCCACGGCGCCTTGTTCAAGCCGTGGTCCAGCAATGCCTGGCACAATTCTTTGGCGCGTTTCAGATTCAAATTCCATATATCGTCCGTCACGCCGATTTCGGTCGCGCCCAAATCTTCGACGAGCATTTTCCATTCGCGTACCACGTTTTCCACCGCGCGCGCGCGCCACGTGTCGCCCGTGATCGGTTTGGAACAGTACGTGCATTTGTACGGGCAGCCGCGCGAAGTGACAATCGTGTACGAGCGCGCGTGCGGATCGAGTCCGTCCGTCAGCGGCTGCAAATTGGTGTAGCGGTCAATTTTGAAAAGATGATACGCGGGCAACGGCAGTGCATCCAAATCGGGATTGAGCGGGCGATCCGGGTTGTGCTGAATTTTGGCTTGCGCGTCTTTCCACGAGAGTCCTTTAATTCGCGCCCACACCTCACCCCCCAGCCCCCTCTCCCAATGGGAGAGGGGGAGATTCTCCCCTCTCCTCATAGGAGAGGGGTCAGGGGTGAGGTCTTGCTCCCCTCTCCCATTAGGAGAGGGGTCAGGGGTGAGGTGCTCTAGCGCGCGCACAAATTCGACCAGCGTCCCCTCCGCTTCTCCGCGCGCGACGAAATCTACCTCGTCTTTTTGCATAGATTCATCGGGCATGAGCGTGAGATGCGGACCGCCGAGAATGGTAACTGCGCCGTGTTGTTTCGCGATGCGCGCGTATTGCCACGCTTCGTTGATCAATGGCGTCGGCGATGAGATACCGACAACGTCGAAATGCTCGCGCGTCAAACGCGCGTCGAGCGACTCATCTTCCACCGCGCCGTCGTAAATATCCGTTGCGTACCCCGCGGCGAGCAGCGCGCCCGCGAGATAGCCCAAGCCGTTATGAATATGCGTGCGCGAATTCCACACCCGCGCTTCGGGGGACACTAACAAAATCTTCATCTTTGTGTTTCATCCTTCATTCTGCTTGCACGTCTCACTCTAATGCTCAACTCCGCCTAATTCATTTTTGAATTAAAAGCAGTTCACCATCATCCGCAAATTGCCACTGCGGATTTTTCGTATCTAGCCAATCTGCGTCGCTCCATGGTACATACTTTTGCCGCTTGACCACCCATGAGTTGAGCACATAACCCCGCGCATCGGAATCTTGAAAGGCATCCGCAGGCAAATCAATTGTCTTGAAAAATTTGCTTCCCCCTTCGACACGACCAATGGGAACGATAATGATCGCTTTGCGGTCCCACGACTGAGCGTCCGGGGAAGGACGCCACCAATTCCCTGCAATGTCTTTGACTTTGAAGATTTCAACGCCAACATCAAAGAGAGATGTTTCACCTTGATTCATGCCGGCGATGTAGAGCGTTGGCGGCTTGCCATCAACCACGGCATATGCCGACAATTTGGAAACGTGATACCATGGTGTATTACGCAAAGCCAGTGTTCCGATTACTTCGGAATAAGTCGGCTTACGATCCACAGCCACCGCTTCAATCAAAAATGTCTCTTCGGACGGTTCATAAGAATCCAAAACGTTTGCTTTCAAGGGAAAGGCGCTTTGAACCTGCGGCGCAAGTTTGTACGGGTCAATAGAGATTTCAATGGGTTGGGCATTCTTGTCAAAGTTTTCCCAACCTGCGCGCGCGAGAATTTGATTTTCCTTATCTTTGACGAATATATTCACCTGCCCCCAATTTTCGCTGTCCTTATAGGTTGGCTCAACACGAATTTTTACGTTCGTGTCTAATCCTTGTGGTTTGGCAGACTGCAAGTGGTCGGTGATCTCATACGTATAGCTGCCTTTTTCCAAAGTATTATCAAAAGAGACCTTAAAGTAGCGGTTCGATGCTGACATTCCAGTGGAAATTGTTGGTGTACTGGTTGGTACGAGAACCGATTCCAGCACAGTCGGACTTGGCGTAGCCTGTAAAATCAATGAATTGTTGGAGAAAAAATTTGACAACATGAGGCCCACGAATATTCCAATGACCAAAAATACGAGTCCTCCTATCAAATAAGGAACTGCAGACACATTTGTGACATTCACATTTGTAGTTGAAGATGCTCTGCCACCACCACCTCCTGTCGCGCTACTTTCTGGTCCATAAATAGTTTTGTCGCCGCCAAAGATATCGCCTTCAGTGCTAACCTCTGCTTCGCCCCCAATAGCAACGGTACTTTTTCGCTTGTTTGAGGTTGCTTGATTTGCCGTGTCTGTCAGGTTACTCATCCTGCCCCCTTTGATACATCAATACGGACCTATCGCGCCGTCTTTTCCTCACTCCATCTCTCTATCTCTCCCTCTCTCCCTCTTCATCCTTCATCCTTCCGCCTTCATCCTTCAACCTCATCCCGTCACCGACACGCCGATCAATCTGCCAATCGCAAACGTGACCGCCGCCGCGCCCAAACCGAAAATCACCTGTCGCATGCCCGAATACCAGACACTGCGCCCGGTCATGAGCGTAATCCCCGCGCCAATCACGAACAAGCCCAGCGTGCTGACCACGACACTGGCAATGATAGCAGGGATGCCGCCGAACAGGAAAAACGGAAACAGCGGAATAATCGCGCCAATGGCGAACAAAACGAACGAAGCGCCCGCGGCTTCCAGCGCTGAACCGCCCAACTCTTGCGGGTCAATGCCGAGTTCCTCGCGCGATAGGGCGTCGAGCGCGGTATCGTGGTTGCTCATCAAGCGCGCGGCAAATTCCTCCGCTTGCGTTGCACTCAGCCCTTTGGCTTGATAAATCAGCGCGAGCTCTTCCTGCTCTTCCTGCGGCGCTTGCTCGATTTCGGTTTGCTCGATTTTGATTTGCCGTTCGTACAATTCGCGCGACGACTGGACCGAAATCCATTCACCCATCGCCATCGAAGCCGCGCCTGCAAGCAGCCCGGCAAGTCCGGCAATCACAATCGCGTTGCCTTCGGTCACCGCGCCCGCGACGCCCATGATGAGCGAAAGGTTGGAAACCAACCCATCGTTCGCGCCCAACACCGCCGCGCGCAGCGCGTTGCCGCCCGCCGCGCGATGTCGCCCCTCGAGCTGCGCGAGCGCGCCGCCTTCCATCCCGCCGCGCGTGTGCGCCGCGATGGTGTGCAAAATAACCGCGTGCGATGTTTCTTCGGCGGACATGCCCGTGCCTGTCGCTTCGGGCTGCGCCGCATACCCCCTGCTGTCGTCGCGTTCCAGACCGGTCAGCGTCGGCAAGACGAAACTTGCGCCGAAACGCCGCGCCAAGAACGCGAGTGTTTGCGCGCGCCACGAGGGTTGAACTGTAGTGACGACTCGAGTCGTCTGCCGCAATTGGGCTTGCCAAAACTGGGCGTGTTTTTCTTCCGTCGCCGCCAATTTACGATATACTTGCGCGAGTTGCGGCGATTTTTCTGCGTCGGCAAGCGCGCGATACAAATGGGCGCTGTCTATTTCATCTTGAATGTTGGCGCGATAACGCGCGAAATCGTGTGATGTTGTCATATCCTCTGCTCCATTATACGCACTTTGATTTTCGAGCAACGAATGGCAAATGTCACCGGCGGCGCATGACATTTGACCTTTGCGGTTTCGACGCGTGCATCGCGTTGGCGCGCGGGCAGTGATTTTGACCGCATCCGAACGCGATTGCCACGCAGTTCAGACTCATTTCGATTTAATCTGATTGCGTTAGAGTAGATTCCAATTTCGTCATAAAAACCGCAAAGGTCTTTCCCTTGCATCAATCAGGAATTTGCTCTAGACTCTATCAAATTCACACTGAGGAAAGTGTATGTCTAAATCAACCGCGCGCAAACGTCGCGCACAACCATCATCAAACAGCACGTATTGGATTATCGGCGGCGTGATTGCCGCGGCCGTCGTGGTGCTGGGCTTGGTCTTGATCAATTTAATGGCAGCGCCGCGCACGCCCGGCGCGCCCGCCCAGACCAGCGCGGGGCGCGTTCTCGGCAATGCCAACGCGCCGGTAACGATTGATATGTATTCGGATTTTCAATGTCCGGTTTGTCGGCGCGCAGAACTGACCATCAAAGGGCTAGCGTCCAAATACATTGACACGGGCAAAGCTCGAGTGGTGTATCACAATTTCGCGTTCATCGGAAACGAATCCACGCGCGCCGCGCTCGCCGCCGAATGCGCGAACGAGCAGGGCAAGTTTTGGGACTATGCCACGTATGTGTTCGACCATCAAGCCGGTGAAAACAAAGGCGCGTTCGCCGACGCGAATCTGAAACGCTTTGCGGAAGAATTGAAACTCGACACTACCACGTTTAACGCGTGTTTCGACAGCAGCAAACATGCCGCGTTGATTCAGCAAGAATTGAACGAAGGCAAGGCGTTGGGCATCAAAGCCACACCGTCCTTTTTCATCAACGGACAATTTGTCGAAGGGCTTTTGTCGCCGGACCAATTCGCCGCGGTCATCGAATCGTTCATTCCGAAACAGTAAATTGACGTTCGACGGATAACGGCGGCGCATCATCACGCATAGTGCTTGGGATACGCGCGGTGCGTTCGCAAGTCGTCGCACCTGACGTTGACTCGACGCGTATGGTGCGACGACTTGCGAGTGATGATGCGTCGGGATGACGACAACAGGTTTTTTCGTCGGCCGTCGTCTGTCGTTCGCCTCGCGCATTTATGAAATTCTCACGTCCGCTGGTAATTGCGCTCCTCGCGCTGCTCGGACTCGCCGTTTCGATCTATTTGCTCACCGTTCATCTGGGGCTGTGGAGCGCGGTGTGTCTCGGCGTTGGGGATTGCGAAGCCGTCAACACCAGTCGCTTTTCTGAATTTTTGGGTCTCCCTGTCGCGCTGTGGGGCATAGGTGCATACCTCACGCTCTTTGCCCTGAGCGTCGCCATTATGCGCAACATTTTCGCCGAATGGGCGCGGCGCGGCTTGTTCGCCGTCGCGGCGATTGGCGTCGCGTTTTCGGCGTATCTCACGTACATCGAACTCTATGTGCTGTACGAAGTTTGTCCGTGGTGCGTGTTGTCCGCGATCATCGTGACCCTCATCGCCGTATTGAGCGCGCTGGAATTGCGCGATGCGGCATTGTATGAACCAGAGACCAGCGCGTAGCCACTCTGCTTCCCGCACAACCTCCCACTCGAGTGTGTTTTGCCGAGCTGCAGCGGACGCGGGAATCAACGATGAATATAAACTTGCAACAAATCGCGAACGAAATCACGCGCAATGACGCAAAATACGCGGCGGCAACTACGGCGCGCTTGCTCAAATTCATTCTCGACGCGCTGCCGAGCCAAAAGTATTACGCCGATTTTGTCGCCGCGCTCAAAGCACAAATGGCGGCGCAGGGTTATCGCTTTGAGTACATGCCGTCGTTGATGCCGTTTTACAAACTGGGTGTCGGCGAATTTTTCAAGACGTCCGATGGCGCGCTGTATCGTAAAATCGAGCCGGTGTCCACGTACGATTTCCGCGACCAGATGACGTTCACGCATCCTGCCGCCCGCCGTATGGACAATCAGCAGGTCAAAATTTTCGGCGCGAATGATATTGTCGAGCGCGTCTCAGCGCCGGCGATAGAGTTGGCGGAAGAATCGCGAAAATAGTTGACAAGAAGTTGCCCCGTGGTTATACTGTTTGTAGAAAGGATGGTATAACCAAATGCAGAACGTAAAAACCGCAATCTCTCTTCAAAAATCACTCTTTGAGCAAGCCGAGAACCTCGCGCGCCAGATGAAAATTTCACGCAGTCGCCTGTTCGTGCTGGCGCTGGAAGACTATATCCAACGTCAACAAAATCGAGAGCTATTGGCGCGCATCAACGCCGCCTACGCGGGCGAACCGGACTCTGCAGAAAAAGATCTACGACGCAAGGCGCGCCGTCAACATCGCCGCATCGTGGAGGGCACGTGGTAATCCATCAGGGCGATATTTATTGGATTGACGTGGAAGCACCGTCAGGGTCCGCGCCCGGGTATAGGCATCCGCACGTTGTGGTGCAAAACAACTTGTTCAACCACAGCGCCATCAAGACAGTCGTCACTTGCGCGCTGACCTCTAATCTCAAACGCGCCAGCGCGCCCGGAAACATTCTCCTTGACAAAAAAGAAAGCAAGCTCCCTAAAGATAGCGTGGTCAATGTGTCACAAATATTCACAGTTGACAAGTCACAATTGGACGAATATGTAGGCACGCTTTCTGCCAAACGCGTCCGTGAGATTCTAAACGGAATCAAACTCGTACTCGAGCCGCGCCAAGCAGAATAACCCGCTGATTTTGTCGGTGTTTGCGATTACGTTGCCCTTGCCGCTGGGCGTCCTCGGACATGAAGGCAGCACGTTAATCGTGGTGCTGAACGGATTGCGTCTCTGGCGCGCCAAATAACGTGTCCCCTTGCACGCGGGACATTTGCCCCTTGTTCCTCGCCCAAACGGGCGTAAGCTGAAAATGCGCGAGAGAGCTGACAAGAGGAGTTGGGACTATGAGAGTCATCATCAACCGAAACCTTTGCGGGCATCCACCCTTTGCGTGCGAACAGTGTTTTGGTGAATTTTTGCGCACGGGCGCCTATGCCGACCGCAGCTGTATGCTGGACGTGATTGACGACGGCAAACCCGAAGTCACCGCCGTAATCACTTCGGGTTCGTTTACGCGCGAATTGGTCATCACGGATGACATCCGCGAAGAGGTAATTTACGACGGGTATATGAAGTTTGCGGATTTTCCGCTTGAAGCGTTCGAAATTCAACCGCCGCACGGACAAGACATTCGACGAATCGAACGCGAATACGAACAAGCAAAGCACAAGTCAAGCTAGGGGTCCGTAAGTGAACAACTTCCCGACTTGAGTTTTTTTGCTTTGTCTCGCAATCACATTCGGGACGTTCTACCTTTTTCAATCCCAAGTGGTGAACCGGCGGTGAATGAGCAGGGTGTAGCAGAGGTCTACACTCTGCTTTTTTTTGGATGTTTCGGAGGCGCGAATGTAACTTTTCGTCGGAACGCGCATCTAAGGGTTCGTAAAAGTATAGCTTCCCGCCTGCTTGCGTTGGATTTGTGTAAAAGTATAGCTTCCCGCCTGCTCGCACTGGATGGCGGATGAACGCCGATGCAGTTCATCGGAGCATCCGCCATCCACGCGAGCAGGAGCTTGATCTATTACAAACTCTAACGGATTGAAATGCAACAGAGGAGCCAGGGATGACAGAAAAACAATTTACACGCATGGTTTGGCGCGAGGGTATGACCTTTGATGCGCAGACGACGACGGGGCATCACCTCGTCATTGACGCCGTCCCCCCGAATGGGAATGACAACGGTCCAAAACCGATCGAGCTGCTGCTGACCGCATTAGCCGGGTGTACGGCAATGGATGTCTTGGCGGTTCTGCAAAAGAAACGCGAGCCGATAGAGGGACTGGAAGTTTTTGTCGAAGGGGCACGCGCGTCCGAACATCCCAAAATTTATACCGACATCGAAATCGTCTATCGCGTGCGCGGCAATGTTTCGCCGCAAGCGGTGGAACGCGCGATCGAATTGTCCGAGACCAAGTACTGCGGCGTCAATGCAATGCTGCGTCACAGCGCACGCATCACCGCGCGGTATGAAATCGAACCGGCGTCCGGCGGTGCACCAAACTCGAGCGACGACGGGAACGGCCACATTGCCGAACCGGAACGCGTTTCCGATCAATTGCCGTAATCAGCAAGTGCGCTTGAGCATTGCGCCATAAAAAAATTCCGCGCCGTTGGGCGCGGAATTTTTTTTCACTACATCTCTTTCATGTACGCCCGAATCGAAATCGCCGCGCTCGCGCCTTCGCCGGTCGCGGCGGCAATTTGGTTCGTCGCGCCGGAGCGGACATCCCCCGCCGCAAAAATCCCCGGGCGACACGTTTCCATATCGTAGGGGTGACGCTTGCTCCATTCCGGCGAATAGGATTCCAGATCGCGCACGTGCAGCAGATCGTGTCCGGTGCGAATATAGCCGTATTCGTCCAGTTCGAGATAATCCTTGAAAATTTGTGTGTTGGGCGTTTGCCCGATGAAAATAAATGCGCCCGCAGGGTGCAGCTCTGCGACGGCGTTCGTCTGTGAGTCTTTGACGACAATCGTATGGAGTTTGCCGTTGCCGCGAAATTCTTGGATGGTCGTATTGAAACGGACGTCCATTTGCGGCGTCGTCAGCGCCTTGTCCACCGCGATTTTGTTAGCCGAAAGTTGGCTGCCGCGCACGAGCAGCGTTACCTTTTTCGCAAACTTGGTCAGAAACAACCCCTCTTCGACCGCGCTGTTCCCCCCCCCCACGACGACCAGTTCGTCCGCGCCCTTGTAAAACGGTCCGTCGCACGTCGCGCAAAAATGAATGCCCGCACCGATATATTCGTCTTCCCCGCGCACATTCAAGCGGCGGTAATCTGCGCCGGTTGCGACCAGAATCGCATTCGCGGAATACATTTCCCCATCGCCGACATGCACGTGGCGAAACGGTAGATTCATGCCAATCTCGGTCACGTTCTGCGCCTGCAAAATTTCGACGTGATAGCGCAGCACCTGTCTCCAGATGCGGTCCACCAATTCACTGCCGCGGATGCCGTCGGGAAAGCCGGGATAGTTTTCCACTTTTTCGGTGAGGCCCGCCTGTCCGCCAATGCCGCTTTTTTCGACGATCAGCGTTTCCATGCCTTCCCGCGCCGCATACAACGCCGCCGTCAGGCCCGTCACGCCCGCGCCGACGATGATGAGGTCATAATACGGGCGCGTCGCTTTCGTTTCGATTTTTAATTGCGCCGCCAGTTCCGCATTCGTCGGCTCAACCAAAATGCTGCCGTCGGCAAAACGAATGGTGGGAATGATGCGCTTGCCGTGATTGATTTGTTCGACATACTCGCGCGCCGCGTCATCTTTTTCAATGTCAATCCACGTGTACGGAATGCGCTGCTCGCCGAGAAATTTTTTCGCGCGTTTACAATCGGGGCACCAGTAGGTGCCGTACACGACGATTTCTGGGTTTGCCATAAAAACAACTCCGTCAGAAATGAAAATACCTTGCACCCATTGGTCTCGCCGCAGGGCATTTCATTACCCCGCCAAAGGTTATATTTTCACCCACTTGCTATCGCGTCCGCTGGCGACAAGCGCTTCGACGATGCGCATGTTTGCCACCGCATCCGCCAATGGCGTCGGCGCGGGCGTATTTTTGAGAATCGCTTGCGACATCAAATCGCCCTGCACGGTGTACTGGTCAGTGGTCGGCAAAACAATTTCTTGAGTTTTCCCTTTCGTCTCGTACCACATTTTACACGGGCGATCCGGCGGCGCGTTGAACGGGATTTCGATCTCGACGCGCCCTGCCGTTCCAAAAATGTTGACGCGTTGATACGGCGCAAGCTGCGTCGCACAGGTAAAGGTCGCCGTCCCATTCCCAAAATCCAGCATCCCCGCTGCGAGCCGGTCGGTGCGGAATTGCGGGTCGTATTCGACCACGCCGATGACGCGCTGCGGTTCCGCGTTGAAAATAAAGCGCGACAAGGAAACGTTATAGCAGCCAATGTCCATCAACCCGCCGCCGCCAATTTCGGCTTGATTGCGAATGTTGCGAGGATCGGCGTTAAAGTACGAGAAAAAAGATTGAATCGTGCGCAGCGTCCCGATTTTTCCCGCGTCCACCATCTTTTTCGCGCGCTGCCACTGCGGGTGATGGCGATACATGAACGCTTCCATCACCTTCAAGTGCGGATAATTGCGCGCGGCATCTAACAACGTCTGCGCTTCGGCGGCCGTCAACGCAATCGGTTTTTCGCACAAGACGTGCTTGCCCGCTTCGAGCGCCTTGAGCGACCACGGCACGTGCAAATGATTCGGCAGCGGAATGTAGACCGCGTCAATGTCCGGGTCCGCCAACAATTCCTCGTACGACCCGTACGCTTTCGGAATGCCCAATTGTTTTGCGGCGTGACGCGCCGCGTCAAGATTACGCGACGCGATGCCGACGACCGCGCAGTATTTACCGCGCTGCATCGCGGGCAGCACTTTTTTCAACCCGATGTTTGCCGTACTGATTTGTCCCCAACGCACTTGACGCATTGTATGCCTCCCTTGGGTCTGGCGCGTAGTGACGAACTTGTTCGTTCGGCAAAACGAATAAATTCGTTACTACGCGTAGCCAACGCACCTTACGCATGATGCGGCTCCTTGGCTAATGTCTCCAACTCTTGCAATAATTTTTCTGTCACTTGGGCAATTTCGTCCACCGCGCGGTCGAAGGCAATTTGATTACGTTTGGACGGCGCGCGATAGCCGCTCACCTTGCGTACAAATTGGAGCGCGGCGGAATGAATTTCTTGCTCCGTCGGCGGCGCGTCCGCGCGCCGCAATTGTTTGATACTGCGACACATAACAATCCTCCGGGAAAATTTCACTTTATGCCGAAGCGTTGCGCGCTGCAATGTCCTCGGCAACGTACGCTGCGTCTTCGCCAACCCCAAGCAGCAGCGCCGCTTTGCGCGTGTGCAGCCAGTTCATGCCGATGCGTTTGACAAAGGGATTGTCTTGTGCGGTGTCGCACGCAAGTATAGCGCAGAATTTGGAATTTTCAGCGAGTTCACCCTCGCCGCAGAATCCTGTATAATCGGCATACCATATACACGAGGCGCTGTGCTGCAACAAGATTCCCCTCCCCTCCGATACATTATCACAAAGGATTTTTGCCATGAAAACAGCTTGGGTCACCGGCGCGGGTAAAGGCATCGGCAAAGCCATCGCGCTGGCAATCGCCGCACGCGGCATCCGGGTCGCCGTTTCCGCGCGCACCGCGTCGGATATCGAAAACGTCGCGCAAGAAATCCGCGCGGGGGGGGGTGAAGCGTGCGCGGTCGCGTGCGACGTGACGCAGCCCGACGCGATTGCCAACGCCGTCGCACAAATGCGCGCGCAGTGCGGCGCCGTGACGATTTTGGTCAATAACGCGGGCGTCGCCGGTTCACACAAATTCTTGGGGCACGACGACGCGCTGTGGCACAAAATCTTGGACACGAATTTGAATTCCGTCTATTACGTGACCAAAGCCGTTGCGCCGATGATGGTCGAAGCGAATTGGGGGCGCATTATCAACATCGCTTCGGTCGCGAGCAAAGTCGGCGCGAAATACACGGCGGCGTACACCGCGTCCAAACACGGCGTGCTCGGTCTCACACGCGCGCTGGCTGCAGAATTTGTCGGCAACAACATCACGGTCAACGCCATTTGCCCCGCGTACGTGGACACGCCCATGACCGATGCCACTGTCGTCAATATGATGACGCGCTCCAAAATGTCCGAAACCGACGCGCGCGCGTATCTGGCAAAACTCTCACCGCAAAACCGGCTCATTACATCGGAAGAAGTCGCGCACGTGGCGCTGATGCTGATTGACGACGAAGCGCGCGGAATTACAGGGCAAGCCATCAACGTAGATGGCGGGATGGTGATGTTTTAGCAAGTGCGATAGTGCGATGGTGCGATGGTGCGATAGTGCGTTAGTGCGATAGTGCGTTAGTGAATTTGCGATACGCGATACGCGATTTGCGATACGCGATACGCGATGCACGAGGAGCGAGATATGTGTTACGACAGCAAATCACAACCGCCCGATCCGCCGGGCGAACGCGGTAAGGCAACCGCTCAAGATTTGGTTTTGACTGCCAGCGACGGCAACCAGTTTGCCGCGTATTACGCGCAGTCCGAATCGCCAGCCCGCGCGCAAGTATTGATCTATCCCGACATTCGCGGGTTGCACCAATTTTATCAAGACCTTGCGATGCGTTTTGCCGAAGTGGGCATCGGCGCGCTGAGCATGGATTATTTCGGACGCACGGCGGGACTGACCGCGCGCAACGACGAATTCGATTGGCAAACGCACGTCGCGCAAATGACGCTACCGACGTTTTATGCGGATGTTGCTGCCGCGTTAGAATTTTTACAAAAAGATTCAGAGGCGAAAACATTCGTCACGGGCTTTTGCATCGGCGGCACGTTTACGTTGTTCACCGGCACACAAAATTTCAACCTCGCCGGACTGATTCCATTTTATTCGGGCATGACGCGCAAATTTCCCGGTGCGGACGGCACGGCATTGGAAAACGCGCACAAGATTCATTATCCCGTACTCGGTTTATACGGCGGCGCGGACCAAGGCATTCCCGTCGAAATGGTGCATCAACTCGACGCGGAATTGGACCAGGCAAACGTCACGCACGAAATTGTTATTTATCCCGGCGCGCCGCACAGTTTCTTTGACCGCCATCAACCAAAATTCGAGAGCGAATCGGCGGACGCGTGGACGCGGATTCTGGGATTTATTCGCATACAGTCGCAGTGATGGAGAGACAGAGCGATAGAGCGATGGAGAGACGGAGAGATGGAGCGATGGAGCGATAAAGCATTTGACGATTGACAATTGACGTTTCACGTTTCACGTTTGACGTTTGACGTTTCACGTTTGACGTTTCACGTTTGACGTTTCACGTTTGACGTTTCACGTTTCACATCCCATTTCACGGAGCATACCCATGGATTTCACCCTCACCGAAGAACATCTGCAAGCCCAACAAATGGTGCGCGATTTTTGCAAAAAAGAAGTCGCGCCCATTATCAAACAAGCCGACCGCGCACAAGAAATGCACCCGAGCATTCTGCCGCGCATGGGCGAACTCGGCATTCTCGGCATTTGCCTGCCGCAAAAATACGGCGGACAAGGTTTCGATTACATCACGCTCGGGCTCGTGTGCGAAGAACTCGAAGCGCTGGACACGAGTTTGCGCGTCGTCATGTCCGTGCACATCGGCTTGAACTCGCTCGCCATTTTGCAGTGGGGCAATGAGGAACAAAAACAAAAATTCCTCAAGCCGCAAGCCGAAGGTAAAAAATATGCGATGTTCGGTTTGACCGAGCCGGGCGTCGGCAGCGATGTGGCGAACATGTCTTCTACCGCAAAACGCGACGGCGATGTGTATGTGCTCAACGGCGAAAAAATGTGGATTTCGCTCGCCTCCAAAGCACATCACATTTTGTGGGTCGCGCGCACGAATCCCGAACGTCCCGATCCGCACGATCAACTTTCCGCGTTCCTTGTCGAAACCGACCGCCCCGGCATTTCGCGCGGCGACATCCACGGCAAACTCGGCGTGCGCGCGGGTTCGACCGGCTGGGTCAATTGCAGCGACGTGCACGTGCCTGTCGCGAATCGTTTGGGCGAAGAAGGCGAAGGATTCAAAATCGCGATGTCGTGTCTCGACAACGGGCGTTATACCGTCGGTTCGGGCGCCGTGGGCTTGATTCGCGCGGCGTTAGAGGCGAGCGTGAGTTACGCCAACACGCGCAAAACGTTCGGGCGCGAAATCGGCAAGCATCAACTCGTCCAGCAAAAAATTGCGCGCATGGCGCGGGATTACGAATACGGCAAACTGATGCTGCTCAAAGTCGGCTGGATGAAAAATCAAGGCATCCGCAATACGAAAGAGACATCGCTGCTGAAATGGTTCGCCACCGATGCGTCGTTTGAAGCGGCGAACGAAGCGATTCAAATTCACGGCGCGTACGGCTACAGCGACGAGTACGATGTGGAACGCTATTTGCGGAATTCGCGCGGCGCGATCATTTACGAAGGCACGAGCGAAATTCATCAACTGATGCAAGCGGGCTACGCGCTCGGTTATCGCCAAGACGGCGCGCTCCGCTGTGAATTGCCGAAATACGACCCGGCGGAATGGCAAGCGTGATGGAACCGCGAATCTACGTGAATCTACGCGAATGGAATCTCCTTATTCGCGTAGATTCGCGTAGATTCGCGGTTCCAAAACTGAATGGTGAGCATAGAAACAATCGCCGTCATCGGCGCGGGGACGATGGGGAGCGGAATTGCGTACGCGGCGGCGCTGGGCGGGTATCGCGTCGCGCTGTACGATGTCGCGCCGGAATTTATACAGCGCGGCATCGAACGCATTCACACCAATTTGGCGGAAGGTGTGGCGCGGAAAAAAGTGGACGTACAGTTGGCGCAAGCGGCGCGACAACGCATCACGCCGACCCACACGCTCGGCGACGCGGCAAACGCCGAACTCATCGTCGAAGCCGCGCCCGAACAACTCGAACTCAAGCGGCAACTGTTCGGGCAACTCGACGCGCTCGCGCCGGCCCACACCATCTTTGCCAGCAACACGTCATCGCTCAGCATCAACGTTCTCGCGAGCGCGACGAAACGCGCCGACCGTTTCCTTGGACTCCATTTTTTCAACCCCGCGCACTTGATGCCGCTCGTCGAAGTCATTCGCGGCGAGGCGACGAGTGACGAAACGTTGCGCGTCGCATTGGACGTCATAACGCGACTCGGAAAAACGCCCGTGCAGTGCAAGGACACACCCGCGTTCATTGTGAATCGCGTGGCGCGTCCGTTTTATGGTGAGGCATTTCGCCTGTTGGGCGAAGGCGCGGCGGACGTGGCGACAATTGATGCGTTGGTGGAATCCGCCGGTTTCAAAATGGGTCCGTTCCGTCTGATTGACCTCATCGGCTGCGACGTCAATTTCGCCGTCACGCAGTCGGTCTACAATGCGTTTTTTCAAGACCCCAAATATCGCCCGCATCCGATTCAACAGCAGATGGTCGAAAGCGGACGGCTCGGGCGCAAAACGGGACGCGGGTTTTATTCGTACGAATGAACGTCCTTGTCGTCGGCACACCACCCTTTACAACACCGCTGGCGGAAATGTTTCGACACGGCGGGCACGCGGTCGCGTCCGTTTCGACCGCTGAATTTCTCGCCGCACAAAACATCGCGGCGCACGACATTTTCGTGGATGTGGAAAACACATCGCGCGCGAAAAAACGCGCGGTGTTGGAACGCGCCAGCGCGGACGCGTTAGTCCTTACGTGCGCGTTGGCAGCGAGCACGACGATTGCGGCGAGTTGGGTGCCGCATTCCGAACGCGTGGTCGGTTTTGGCGTACTGCCGCCCATTCCTGCACAGGGCGCCATCGAACTGGCGCGCGGATTACAAACAGCGGACGCGACTTGGGAGCGCGCGCAAACCTTTTGGCGCGCGCTGAATCAAAATGCAGTCGTCGTCGCGGACAGCGCGGGGTTGGTTCGCGCACGTATCGTGTGCAGTATCATTAACGAAGCGTTCAGCGCGTTGCAGGAACAAGTTGGCTCGGTGCGCGATATTGATCTGGCGATGAAACTGGGCACGAACTATCCACACGGTCCCTTCGAGTGGGGCGCACTCATCGGACTCGACACGGTGTTGAGCGTAATGGAAGGTTTGCAAAACGATTACGGCGAGGAACGCTATCGCCCGTCGCCGTTGCTGAAACGCCACGTCGCCGCCGGAATTGCGCCGCGTTGACGGGAGAACGCGCATCGCGTATCGCGTATCGCAAATCGCGCATCGCGTATCGCGTATCGCACTATCGCACTACCGCACTATCGCACTATCGCACTACCACACTATCGCACTACCACACTACCACACTATCGCACTATCACACTATCGCACTATTGCACTACCGCACTATCGCACTGATCGGCAAATCATAAATTCTATACTGGAGGATTCACGTGGGTATCGTATTGATGATTCATGTCTTGTGGCGCTGGGCCGTTGTTTTGGTTATGCTCGTCGCGTTGGTCAAGTTCGGTCTGGGATGGGCGCAACGCAAACAGCCCGATTTGATGGATCGGCGCGTGACGATGCTTTTGACCACCGTAATTGACATTCAAGTGTTGCTCGGTCTCATCGTGCTCGTCTGGGAACTCATGAATGGCGCACTTGCAACTCCGGCAATCGAACATGTCATCACCATGTTCATCGTCGTGGTCGTCGTACACCTGACCTCCATCTGGCGCAAGCGCGAGAACAATGCGGTCTTGCGCAATAACTTTCTCGTTGCGGTGGTTACACTAGGTCTCATCGTCCTCGGCGTTTCGGTCGTGGGCGGCTGGAGTTTGGGCTAGGCGCGCATGGAACAAAAGCAGCGGAATCGGATTCTGTTGATTCTATTTCTCGGCGTGTTGATGGGCGCGCTCGACATTGCGATTGTCGGTCCCGCGCTCCCCTCCATCCGCGCGTCCTTTGGAATTGACGAACGCGCCGCGTCGTGGATTTTCACAACGTACGTTCTGTTCAATCTCATCGGCGTGCCGTTGATGGCGAAACTGTCGGACGTGTTTGGGCGGCGCACGATTTATGTGTTGGATGTCTCGCTTTTTGCGTGCGGGTCCATCATCGTCGCCCTATCGCAGGGTTTGCCGGTGATGCTTCTCGGGCGCGCGGTGCAAGGTCTGGGCGCAGGCGGCGTGTTTCCCGTCGCCAGCGCGGTGATTGGCGATACGTTTCCGCCGGAAAAACGCGGCGGCGCGTTGGGCATGATCGGCGCGGTGTTCGGGCTGGCGTTCTTGGTCGGACCACTGCTGGCGGGAGTCATTCTGTCGTTCACGAGTTGGCATTGGCTCTTTAGCCTAAACGTTCCGATTGCGGCCGTCGTCATTTTGTCGGCAATGCGCGTCTTGCCCGCCACGCGTCCCGCGCAGCAAAAAACATTCGACTGGCAAGGCATGATCGTCCTCGCGCTGTTGCTCGCGGGGCTGGTCGTCGGCATCAACCGTCTCGACACGAAAAATATCGCGGGCAGTTTTCTCGCGTTCGACACGCTGCCGTTTTTTGTTGCGACCTTCGCGTTGGTCCCGTTGTTTATCTGGCTAGAGCAACGCGCGGCGAACCCGGTCGTCCACCTGGAACTGTTCCATTCGCGTCAAGTAGTCGTCGCGGGCGCGCTTGCCGCAGGCGCGGGCTTGAGTGAAGCCACGATTGTTTTTGTACCGCAGTTCGTCGTATTCGCGTTCGGCGTGACCGGGAGCGTCGCGAGTTTCATGTTACTGCCCGCCGTGTTGGCGATGGCGGGGGGTGCGCCGTTGGCAGGACGCTTGTTGGATCGGTACGGTTCGCGCGTCGTCGTGTTGTTGGGCGCGTCCTTGTCTACGGTGGGTCTGTTTATCGTCGCGTTGTTCGGGACGAATGTCGTTTTCTTTTACGTGAGCGCGTTGTTTGCCGGAACCGGCTTGGGGGTATTGCTCGGCGCGCCGCTGCGATACATCATGTTGAACGAAGCGCCGGCGGCGGAACGCGCTGCTGCACAAGGCATCCTCACTCTGCACAGCAGCATCGGGCAATTGGTCGGCGGCGCGTTGGTCGGCGCGATTGCGGCTTCCACGGGCAGCGGCGCGGTCGGGCTGACGTCGGCGTTTTTGGTCGTCGGCGCCATCATGCTCGTTCTTACCGCGTTGACCATTTTGCTCAAGAGCCGCCACGCGGAATTGGACACCGCGCGGCGCAATCAACCCGCAAGGGCAGGTGACAAGTGGCAAGTGATGGGAGAAAAGTGACGGGTGATGGGTGACGTGGGGATGTACTCTTCTGGCACAAACGCGGCTATAATCAAATACGCGAACTGTGATGTACTCTGACATGGATGATTTTCCCCGTCACTCGTCACTCGTCACCTTTTCCAAGGAGTTTTATGGCACGCCTTTTTAATCGTTCTCTGGACAAATTACCGGTCGTCCCCGAAGTCTGGCTGGTCATTCCGCGTCGCATGCGGATATGGCTCACCGATCAGGACCCGCCCTATCGGCCGTACGGCATCATGGTCCTGGATACGGAAACGGGTGCGGTGCGCGCAATGGATTTGCGTCCCGCGGAACCGACTGCGCAAGACTTGTTTCAAGTCTTGGGCAAGGCGATGCGCGAGCCGGGTCTCGGCGCGGGCAAGCCCGCGCGTCCCGAAAGCATCGCCCTCAGCGATGCCGCATTGGCGGAAGGACTAGCGCCGCTGTTGAAACAAGCCAATTTGCAGATGGAAATTCTGGTCGGCGAAATGCCGCCCGAAGTCGAAGAAATTTTTACGGCGTTTGAGAATTTCGGCCAAGAAGACAAACCCGATTTGCCGGGTCTGATGGAGACACCCGGCGTGAGCGTCGCCCAAGTCGGCGAATTTTTCAGCGCCGCCGCGGCGTTTTATCGCGCCGCGCCGTGGGTGCGTCTGAACAATTATCAAGTGATTGCGCTCAAGCATCCGCGCGAGCACGATTATCGCTACACGATTGTGATGGGTCAGGGTGGTGTGGAATACGGTCTCGCCACGCTGCCGAGTTGGGCCGAGACGGTTTATTTTTTCACCAGCGGCACCGCCGCAGCGGATAAATTCGCGCGCGGCATTTATCACTCGCTCTTTTTTGACGAGATCACACTGCTGCCGTTTTCCGACGTCGAAGCGTGGGAAGAGCATCATTGGGACATTGCCGCGCCCAAAGCGTTTCCAATCGTGCTGGTGGTGGAGCACGGCAAAACGGCGCAGCGACCGTCCGCGCTCGATTTGGAATGGTACATTGGCGCGCTGCGCGCGATTCCTTTGTTGGTCAGAGATTATTTCAAACCGGACGGCAAGGGCGATTATCTGCCGCTGGAAACGACGCTCGAACTCCCGCTGGGCGACGGCACGATGCGGATGGAGGTGAAATATCCTGCGGGCGAGATGCCGCGCGGGGAAATGGCGGTGGTCGAAGAATGGGACGAGGACGAAGCGGAGGAAGCGGACGAAGAGCCGGTGTCTTTTGACCGACGCCAGTTGGACGGCATGTGGGCGGACCTGCACAAGAGTATGGGCGCGTCGCCGGTGGCGCAGGATGCAGATTTGGAACGCGCGCAAAGTTTAATGTATCACGCGTTCGAGACCGACAACCCGGCGAAACGCATCGCGCTGGCGCACGAAGCGTTGGACCTTTCACAGGATTGCGCGGATGCGTGGGTGATGTTGGCGGAAGAGGAAGCGGATACGGTGCAGCGCGCGTTGGAATTTTACACACAAGGCGTGGCGGCGGGTGAACGCGCGCTGGGCGACGAATTTCAATCTTTGGTCGGACATTTTTGGGGCGTGTTGGAAACGCGCCCGTACATGCGCGCCAAAGAAGGCGTGGCGCGGACGCTGTGGCAATTGAATCGCCAAGACGAGGCGCTCGCGCAGTATCGCGAAATGTTGGAATTGAATCCGAGTGACAATCAAGGCGTGCGCGATGTGATGGTGGATTTGCTCTTGCAAAGGGAAAAGTATGCGGAATTGGACACGCTCTTGGAAAAATATAAAGAGGACTGGAGCGTGGTCTGGCGCTATACGACCGCGCTGAATGAATTTCGCAAACACGGCGCGTCGGTCAAAGCGAACAAGGCGCTGGCGGACGCCTTGGAGGAAAATTCCCACGTCCCGGCGTACCTGACCGGAGAAATCCGCGTGCCCAAACAAATTCCCGACCGCATCGAATGGGGCGGCGAAAGCGAAGCGCAGTACTATGCCGGACAACATTTGAATTATTGGCGGCGGCAGCCGGGCGCGGTAGATTGGCTGCGCGAACAAATGCAAAAACCGCGTCGCAGCACGCGCAAGCCCAGAGCGGATGAAACGCGCAGCGGAATGCCCAAACGCAAAGGCGGAAGGATAAAGTAGAGACGTTTCGGTGAAACGTCTATGGAAGGATGAAGCGCCTGTCCTGAACGGAGTGAAGGAATGAAGGATGAAACACTACAGTCGCCCGTCGCGTTTTTGAAAACGCAATTTGAGACCTTGCCCATCGAAAACGAATTGCGCGCGTACGAAGCGTATTGGGAACGCGCAGGCAAACACATCTCGCGCGCGGTGGATCGCGCGGGCACGCCGCCCCTCGACATGTTTGACCGTTTCGGCGCGCGCATTGACGAAATCGGTTTCGCGCCCGAATACTGGACGCTGCTAAAGCGCGGGTATCGCGAGGGCGTCGTCTGGCGCATCTTTGAGGAACAGGCGCTGTTGTCGTCGTATCAGCTCGGTTACATCACTTGCTTTTACGATCCCGGACTGTATTGCCCGTACACCGTTTCGATGTCTACCGCCGTGCCGTTGTCGAAATATGGCGCGGACGCGGTGCGCGAAAAATTTTTGCCGCCGCTGCTGCGCCGCGACGATGCGGTGTGGCAAGGCGCAACGTGGATGACCGAAGCGCGCGGCGGCAGCGATCTCGGCGCGAACGTGGAAACAGTGGCGCGCTGCGTCAACGGGCAGTGGTTGCTGACGGGCGATAAATTTTTCGCGAGCAACGCGGGCGCGGAACTCGCCGTCGCCGCCGCGCGTCCCGAACGTGCGCCGCAAAATGTCAAAGGTCTCGCGCTATTTCTCGCGCCCAGATATCGCGCGGACGGCTCGCTCAACTATCACATTCGGCGTTTGAAACCCAAAGTCGCCACGCGTTCGGTCCCGACGGGCGAAGTCGAATTGCAGGACAGTGAAGCGTATTTGCTCGGCAAGCTCGAGTGGGGTATCTATCTCATCCTGGAAGTGCTGAATCTTTCGCGCATTGCCAACAGCATCGGCAGTGTCGCGGTCGCGCAGCGCGCGCTGGCGGAAGCGATTTGTTTTACGCAGCAGCGCGTCGCGTTCGGCAAACCGTTGATCGAGCAGCCGTTGATGCGCGCGCAAATCGAACAACGCGTGCGCGATTTGCACGCCGCGTCCGCGTTGGCGTGGTACGCCGCGCGTTTGTTGAACGAGGTATGGCGCGAAACACCGCCGTATTCAGAGCGCTATCATTTGTTCCGCCTCGTCGCGCATCTGGCAAAATATCACACCGCCGAATTTGCCGCGCAAACGGCGAAATGGGCGATGGAGGTACACGGCAGCGCGGGTGTGCTGGATGAATTTCCCGTCGAACGCCTCTTGCGCGAAAGCATGATTCTGGCGATTTGGGAAGGCGCGCCGCATCGTCAAATCCTCGATGGGCTGGAAGTGATGAAACGCAAAAACGCGCACAAACTTTTGTTCCAAACGCTTGCGCCGCGCGCCGACCCTCAAGCATTGGAAGACATCGCCGTGCGCGTGGAAGAAACGCTGGATTTGCCGCAGGATGAGATGGAAGCCAAGAGCGAAAATGTGTTTAGCGCGCTGGCGCGTTTTGCGGGCGAATCGCTCGCACATTGAGCGCGGGTCTTGCCGATTCTTTTGCTACCGACCGCGCTGGTGGTTGCCCGACCGCGCTGGTGGTTGCCCGACCGCGCTGGTGGTTGCCCGACCGCGCTGGTGGTTGCCCGACCGCGCTGGTGGTTGCCCGACCGCGCTGGTGGTTGCCCGACCGCGCTGGTGGTTGCCCGACTGGAATGGGCGAGGACAAGCCATCGCCCCTACGCTGACACCACCAATCAATTCGGAATCCGCTCTAGGGTGCTATCAAGAGTCGCGGCGGTGGGAGCGATTGTCATTCTGAACGGAGTGTCCGATGCAGTTCATCGGCAGAATCTCTGGCTTGCTCTACCAGAGATTCTTCACTCCACTGCGTTCCGTTCAGAATGACAGCCCTATGCCAACACCCTATTCTTTTGCTTTTCCGTTTCGCAAGTATAATGGGCGGCGACGCGCGAGCATTGCTGAGCTCCAACGTCCGGGAAAGCGGTTGCATTCAAAAGCGAGTGTGACCGACGCCCAAGCGAGCGATCGCGCGGGGGAACCATTCTGTGGGGTGAATTCGCAAGTGGATTTTTTGACGCACCGCGTCAAGATTTTCCAGACGCCCTTGCGATAGGGTCAGAACGAGGGACCCGAACCCGTCAGCTAACCCCGTCGGCGTTCCCTCTCCCGTCCAGTTTTTGCGACCCCGGGCCAAGACCTTCGAGGTTTTTCCGCGAAATGCCCAACCGACGCGGCTGGTTAGAGCGGATTCCAGTCTGATTGGTGGGCAGACCTTTCGGGTTTTCGGAAACCCGAAAGGTCTTTTGCCCACATACGAATTAGGAATCCGCTCTAGAAAACCTCAAAGGTCTCGCCTCAGCTAAACAACGCAATCATCAAAACAACGCCGAGCGCAATCACCCCCGCGCCAAAGAGAATCGCGCCCACAAACAGCGCGCGTGCTTTCCGCTGCAAGATTGTCGAGAACGTCGCGCGCTCCGTTGCGGGTTCCGCCGCGTTCGCCTTCCAGCGCGTCGGAATCACCACTACCAAACAGGCAATCAAACTGAGCAGCAGCAGAACGACGGCGACCGCGCCCAAGACGCGCACGAGCGGGATTTGCAAATACGCGGGCGGCGGATTGTCGGCGATGGCAATCACGGTAAACAGCACGCCAATCAAGCCCGTGATCAGACCAATCAAGAGGCGCGCCGCTTCCTCCAGATTGGATGGCGACTCGAGCACCTGCTTGTCGAACCACTCACGCTCTGCCTGTTCTTTATCGGTTTCGGGGCGCACGCCGACGACTCGATATTTACTCATCGTCCACTTCCTGCACATCTACGATATTCCACGTTCCGTCTTTGGGGCACTTGACCCGAAAGCGATACAATTTAACATCGCCGCGATAAAAGACCCGTTCGGCGTCGCCCTTGCCCGCCTTCAGGTCCTCCACATTTTCAGTCCACGTGTGCCCGCAGCGCGTGCAGGTAATTTCGATAATGGAATTTGGCATGTCGGTCTATACAGATGTTGGCGGCGCGCGTTTAGCGTGTGCGCCAACCGTGTGATCCACGAAGGACACGAAGAACACGAAGGGTTTCTTAGAGCGGATTCC
>JACQWQ010000189.1:0-15151 GCA_016209205.1 Chloroflexota bacterium | reverse complement strand
CGCGCTAGTGCCCTTGGTGTCCTTCGTGGATCTCCTTGGGACGCGCATCGCGAATCGCCGCCCAGTGCCCCGCGTACGCGCTCGGCACCACTGGCTTGGCATTCCCTTGCAGCAGCGCGCTGACCGCGCGCAAAAACACCGCGACCTCTGCCCACGGTGAATCCGGCGCTTCGCCTTCCGCCGCTTGCGCCGCCACGCGTTCGATTTGCGGCGCGAGCTGTTCGCGCGGAATCTCGCCGCGCAGCGCGCGGATTGCGGCATCGCGCGTCTGGTCGGCAATGTTTTGGATTTGTTCGCGTCGCGCGCGGTCCGCCAACGCTGCGCGTTCTTCGGGCGTCATTTGCGCCAGCCGCGCTTGCGCCTCACGCGCCGCCGCTTCCAACTGCGCGCGCTGTTCCGGCGGCAGCGCATCCAACTGCGCTTGCGGGGCATCGGCATCATTCTCTGTTCCCGTTTCCCTTGCGCGTGCGCGACGCGCCGCGCGTTCCTCGGGCGACAGTGCAGCGAGTTGGCGCATTTGCTCCAATTGTTGACGGTCGGACTCTAAATCTTGGTGTCCCGTCTGTTCGTCCAGCGCCACCACCTGCTCCAGCGCGTCTACTGCTTTGTCAAACTGTTCCGCCTGCGCGTAATAATTGCTCAGGTTATAGAGCATCACGCTCAGCGCCACCAGTTCATCGCGCCCATTCCCGCGCGCGCGTGCCATCTCTACCGCTTGCGCCTGCGCCTGAATCGCCGCGTCCATATCGCCCTGCGACGCGGCGGCGCGTGCTTGGGCACTCGCTTGCTGCAAGGGGTTGCTCGGTTGCGCGGCGCGCGGCGCATTCGGATTTTCCAATGCCGCAATCATCTCTTGTACCTGCGCGGATTCACGCGGCATCCCGAGCCGTTCAAAGTTTTCAAGACCTTCACGATAGCGTGCTAATGCCGTTTCAAAGTCGCCGCGCGCTTGCGCAACCTGTCCCAGCTTGACGGTCTTGAAGGCAATGCCCGACATATCCCCCATCTGCCGCGAGATTTCCAACGCTTGGTTCAAGATGCCTTCCGCTGTATCCCAATCCTCATTTTCCATGTACAGGTTAGCTACCATAGATAGCGTGGCAGATTTGCCTTGCAGGTCGCCCAGTTGCTCTTGAATCTGGAGCGACTGACGATACCACTGCATCGCCCCGTTCAGGTCGCCCCGCGTCACATAAATGCCCGCCATTTCACTGATAACGACGCTGTACTCGCCCTCGTTCTTTTCTTGTTGGGCGAGCTCTGCCGCTCGCCTGTAATCCGCAAGCGCGCGGTCCAATTCGCCGCGCAGGACGGCATTGCGCGCCAGCGCAAAGAGAATGCGTTCCTCTCGCACCGTATCGCCCTGCGCTTGCGCCGCCGCCATGCCGCGCTGCAAAACCTGTTCTGCCTGTGTGATTTGTCCAAATTGATACAGCACCGTGCCGAGCAGCCAGCAGTAGCGCGCGACATTCTCGGCGGGCAGTGCGTCAATTTGCTCTATCAAGGTGCGTGTCGCTCCTTGGGCGCGCCGCGCGACTGCCGGTTCGCGCCCCATGCTGTCGCGCGCCAAAGCAACAAACCACGCCGAGTATGCCGCAAACGCGGGTTTCAATCGTTCGCGTTCGGCATCGTCCAGACGATGCGCTACCTCCTGCCGGAGGGCGGGCTGAAAGCGATAGGCGGACGGCGTATTGTCCTTGAACCAACCGTCAATTTCCAACAGGTTGCGCCGCGTGAGTCCGCCCAACAAGTCGCGCGCTTGCTGTAGAGCCCTTTCCCCCTCTCCTTCCGCAGGAGAGGGCTGGGGTGAGGTCAGCCCCCACAATAATGCCGCGCCTTCGGCATAGAACGGAAACGGAAAAATGCTCAGCGCACGCAAGCGCGCTTGGTCGTCCGCATTCAGATGGTTGTAACTGCGCTCGAATGCCAGCGTGAACGTGCGGTGATGCCCCATCAGAGAGGGACGCGCCGCGCTTGCCAGTTCTGTTTCCCAGTGTTCCAGAAAATCTTTGGCGCTGACCTGACTCGTATCATATTCGCCCGCCAGCAGCGCCAGCGCCAGCGGATGTCCCTCGGTCACGCGCGCAATGTCCCGCGCCAGTTTCCGATGCGCGTCCGACTTGTCTTTGGCTTTGGTGCTGTGAAATATATAAAGTTCCGCGCCCGCTTTCGTGTCCAGTCCGCTCAGCGGCTCATTCGGCGCGGGAAACAGCACTTCGCCTGCCAAGCCCGCGGGTTGCTCACGGCTGGTGAGCAGCAGCCATCGCCGCCGTTTGCCATTTGCCCCACCAACCAATGCACCTTCTCTGCTTCCACATCGTGCTCGTAGGTGCCCTGCAAAATCGTCTCGTAATTGTCCAGCACCAGCAGACCGTCCCAATCGCGCAACGTTTGCAAAATCACATTCGCCTGCTGCTCGGCGCTTGCGTCGGCAATCTCACGCGCGGCTTGCTCGCCTTGCAGGAGGCGCACGAGTTCGACGCGAAACGTGCGCGCATCCACCGTCTCGTTCGCATAACTGACCACGCGCACGCCATCCGCCCAGCGCCACGCAAAGCGTTCGACAAACGTCGCCGCGAGCGCGGTCTTGCCCATCCCGCCCGTGCCGTTCACCGTGACGACCTTGTGCCCGTTCGCATACAGGCGCGCCAGTTCATACAACTCGCCGTTGCGCCCGAGCAAAGGACGCGGCGGCTGCACTTGACTGTTGACCGACACTTGCCCCGGCAAACCAAGCCATCCGACAGCAGGGCGTCCTTCGGCAATGGGCAGCGCGCCCCATCCCTCTCGCGCCGTATAGCCGACCGGCAAGCCGAACATGTCGCCGTTTGCAAGCAGCGCGTGCCGCATCTGCCGCAAACTCTCCGCCAGCGTCAATCCCGCCAGCACGCTTTCGTACAACGCCACGGCAATGTCGTCGCTCAATTTGTCGTTAAACAGTCCCTGCATCCCAATCGCAAAAGGGACGCCGTTCTGCACGAGCGCGCGCGCCAATTGCGCTTCGGTCCCCTCGGCGCTGCGGCACGCGCTCAACAGCACGAGTCGCAGGACGCCCGCGGGCGGCATCACCATCAGGTCGCGCCCAAGCAGTTGGTCTTCCTTGCCGTTCTGGTCTTCAAGAACCAGCAGTGCTTGCGGACCGTCCGGTGTTTGCATCAAATCGCCGTGGCACGTCAGGTGCAGAATCGCCGGACCCTTGCACAGCGCGCGTCCCAGTTGCTCTTTGGTCGGGGGCACGCGCCGCGCTTGCAGTGCCACATTGCTCTGCTGCAAAACTTGACGTATGGCGCGCATTTCGTTTTCGAGGTCGAGTCGGTACCCCGTGCGCGCGTTGCCTTGCGCATCCACCAGCGGGTCCGCCGCCAGCGCCACAAATTGTAACGGCGCGTCCGCGGGCGCCTGATTCGCCGCCGCCGTTCGGTCTACCAAACGCAGCATCCCGTATTCTGCCGCGAGGAATTGATTGTCGCCCAGCGCGGCAAATTCCCACGGAAGCACATCCGCGCGTGCATCGGTCTCGAGCAGCAAAAGCCGCTCCGGGTCCGTGTCCAAACGTGCGCGGAGGTCATTTCCGCCGAGCGCCGCATAAAGCGCGCGTCCCGTATGATGCGGGTCGGCTTGCAGTCGTTCCAATGCGGGAAGCAGTGAAAGCGGGGTGACGGCAAGAACTTGGCCGTCAAGAGAGGCGACGATACGGTCATCGTCCTGGGTCTGCAAAACAAGGGAAACAGCCATGGTAGAAATCCAGAGTTCTGTGCTTGACGGTTGCGCACGTGCTTGCCAAGACCCGTTTTCCCATCGAGACTGGCGCATCGAACCTGCAAACCAACGCAAAAACGGGTTTTGGGGGAAGGGTTACTTGTATCGGAAAGTATTATAACAGAATTCAAGGTATTCTTTAGATATGCTCTTTCTTTGTTGGCTTTTTTTCTTTTTTTTGCCGTCGTTTTCCAAACTACGGTGGGCGGAAGTTTGCCCCAGATATTGCTGGATACAGCTCCCCGTGTTAGAATCTCGCCCGTCCTCATGCTGCGTCACCGTTTCATTCGGCTCATTGCGCTGTCGTTTCTCATTGCTCTGCTTCTGCTCCCGCCTTTGCTTTCCCACGCCGACCAACCGCCCCGCGTTTTCGCGTTCTATTACGCGTGGTTCGACGAACAGGCGTGGTCGCCCAACCGCGTTTCCGATCTTCCCGCCGAAAAATACGTTTCGCGCGATCCCAGCGCGATGGCGCGTCACATTGACCAGGCGCAAAGTGCGGGCATTGATGCCTTCGTCGTTTCGTGGCTTGGGCCCGGCAATCTCACCGACGAACGTTTCAAAACGATGCTTGACATCGCAAACGAAAAGCAGTTTGCGATGTCTTTGGATTTCGAAGCGCAGCAGTACGGCTCGCGCGAGTCACTCATCCACGCGTTGACGTACGTGCGCGACCAATGGATGCCGCACGGCGCGTTTGCCCGTGTGAACGGCAAACCGATTTTGTTTTTTTGGCGCGAACAGGTGCGTTCGGTGGACGAGTGGGTGGAGATTCGCAACGCGGTGGATCCCCGTCACGACCAAATCTGGATTGCCGAAGGCGTGAACATCGGCTATCAACGCGTGTTCGACGGGCATCATTTGTATTCGATTGCCTGGTCGCCGGATGTGAATGCCACGTTGAACGATTGGGCGAAACGCGTGCGCCGCGCGGGCGCGGACAAATTATGGGTCGCCACGGCGATGCCCGGTTACGACGACACGCGCACCACGCGGGCTGTAACTTTTGCGCGCAGCCGTGAGGGCGGCAATTTTTATCGCGCCACCTGGAACGCGGCAATTGCCTCGCATCCCGACCTGGTTGTCATCACCAGTTTCAATGAATGGGTCGAAGCCAGTCAGATTGAACCGAGTGTCACGTACGGCAACCAGTATCTCGATTTGACGCGCGAGTATGCGGCGCAGTTCAAAAGCGCCGCCCCGCCTTCAGCGCAAGAAAAACTCGCGCTCGCCGCCGCCGCTGCGCCGCGCCCCACACCCACGTACGGAATGGTCGCCGCACCGTTCCCTCCCCCCGCCGCATCGTTCCCCTCACCGACGCGCGGTCCCTCGCCCACCCCCACCGCGACGCCCATTTCGTTCGCCGCGTATCGCACCACCGATATTCTGCGTGTGCGTTCCGGTCCCGGCACGACGTACGAAATGTTAGGGAAACTGCCGCGCGATTTTGTGCTGGACATTTTGGGACGCAGCGAGGACAGCCAATGGCTCGCAATTGCGTATCCCGATTTTGGTTCGCTCGGATGGGTCAGCGCAGAATTCGTCACCCCGCGCGACGGGCATGAACAATTTCCGGTCGAAGTGGCGCCGCTCGAAACCGATGCGGGCGCGAAAAATGTTCCAACGTCACAAGACACGCAAGACGTTCCCGCGCTGCCGGACGCGCAAGACCCGCTGCCCATCTGGTATTGACCTCATGCGCGCACCGTTTCGGTCGCCTGCCCTGACGGGTGCAGTTCCTCTGCGCGTTCCCCGCGCCGCACCCCCAGCATAAAACCAATCGCCAACAGCATCGCGAACGGGGCGACGGTAAAGATGACCGTGTAATCGCGTCCCGTCGCGTCAATCAAGATGCCGCCCAACCACGGTCCGCCAATTGCCGCGAGCGTGGAAGCAAAATAGTACAGCCCCGTATAGGTGCCGATGCGATCTTGCGGCGCAATGTCTACCACCATCGGCAAACTGTTGATGTTTACCATCGCCCAGGCAAGGCCCGCCGCCATTAACAACACTTGCAGCACCGTGATTTGAAATCCGGCGATGCTCACCAGCGCCGCGATTTGCGTCGCCGCGGGCAGCACGCGTACTACGGCGAGGAGCAGCAGCATCAAAGCAAGCCCCGCAATGATTGTCGGCTTGCGTCCGAACTTGGTGGCAATGAACGCGCTGGGTAGTGAAAACAAAACAAACATCACCGCGAGAAAACCGAGCGTCAAACTCGCGGTGCTTTCACGAATGCCCAACGCATTCACCCCGTACAGAGTAAAAAATGTTTCGATGATGTTGAAACCGACGAACCACGCAAAGATCGCGAGCAGAATATACAGCGCGCTCTTGTCGCGGTCGCGCGCGATCAAACGCACATTCGCCAGCACCCCGGCTTCGGCGGGCGGCGGTTCGGCGGGCGCGGTGGGTTCGCGAATGCGCCAAAAGACAATCAAGACCGCGAGCACCAATACCACCGCCGCCGCGATGAACGGGACCGCGCGTCCAATGTCATACAAACGCGCGCCGACAAAGAACGCGAGAATCGCGCCGATGCCGCCCATCAAATTGATGACCCCATTCGCTTTGCTGCGCAGCGGCGACGGCGTAATGTCCGGCATCAAAGCAATCACCGGCGTACGAAAGGCGGACATGGCGAGCAGCATCACAATAATCACCGCCATGAACACGGGCAAGCTTCCCGCAAACGGAATCGCCATGAACGCGAGCGCGCCGATGGGCGCGCCCAGCATAATGTACGGCATCCGTCGTCCCCACCGCGAGTGCGTGCGATCGCTCAACGCGCCGATCCACGGTTGAATAAACAGCGCGGCGATATTGTCGAACGTCATGACGAAACCCACGATCGTCGCGCTCAGCAAAAAATCGCGTTCCAGAAACACCGGCACGTACGAATTGTATAGCGACCAAATCAAACTCACACCAAAAAATCCAAAACCCAGCAGGGCGGTCTTGCCGTAATCGAGTTTCATCGTCGAATCCTCCGTGTGAGAGCTGCGCGTTCTGGTTGGCGCACGAGTCCAACTCGTGCCAGAACGTAAATTTGCAAGTCGCACCGCGCATTATAGCCCCACTTGCGCCACCCGCAAGACCCCAACGCAAGACCCCAAGGGTTTTACGCGCGAACGCGACTCGAGGAACACTAGCGTGCCAAAACCCTTGGGGTCTCCCCAGCCGCCAATTTTGTATTCGCCCGTCGTTTTGATACAATCGCGCCGCTTTGAAAGCACGTGCGCTACACTATCGTTCACGCGTTGTTGGGTTGGCGTTGATTGTTTCGCTCGCATGGCTCGCCGCCTGCGCGCCGGCCGCACCAACGCCAACCCGTTATCCGACCCGCACCCCGCGCTCGCTCGGACCAACCAAAGTCGCGCGTATCGCCCCGACGGATACGCCGCACCCCACGCGCACCCCGCGCCCGACGCGGACGCGCATTCCTACCAGCGTTCACACTCCCACGCGCGCCAATACACCCATCAAGAAAAAGACGCGCCCAACCGCAACGACCGCCGCAGATTCCGCCGGGGCGGCAAGCACCGCGCCCGCGACCAGCGAACCAACTGCCGCGCCAACGGAAGCAACTCCACCAACCGCGACGCCGACGGACGCGCCCATCGAAAATTCGTCGCTCGCGTTAGACGCCGCATGCGACACGTCAGGGGGGGGGGATTACGGTCTGTTGGGCGCGGGCGGCAGGGAAGGACGCCCGCCGGAAGCCCACGCCGATTTGAATCTTGCCGTACGCGGCTACAAGGTCGTCAATGGTTTTCGCGGACTGGTGGATTATGACGGCACTACCGACGCCGACGCGCCGCAGCTGTGGGGTCTCTTTGCCGACCGCCGCACACCAGATATTGCGCACACGTATCAGGTGTATGATTGGGATTGGGGTCCCAATGCACGTGCGGACTTGATCGAAGATTTTGAAGTGACGATGGTCGGTTTCGTGGTCTCGGACGGTGAAAGTATTTATACGCCCGATTTCGGTCACGAGATTGGCGACGGCTACGTTGCGTTGGTCTTGTACGCCGACCCGCATCGCATTACGTTGAAATATACGGGCGAAGACAATGTGATCGAAGGGTACACGCTGCACCTCGAAGGTATCTGCGTGTATGCCAGTCTGTTGAATTTGTATAATGCGCGTCAGCAAGGGGGACGGGGCGCGCTGCCCGCGCTGCGCCCGGGTCAGCCCATCGGTTACGTGTCGGGCAATGAAGTGGGCGTGGCGATTCGTGATCGCGGCGCGTTCCTCGACCCGCGTTCGCGCAAAGATTGGTGGCAAGGCAGGTAATGAATTGTTGCGCGCAATTTTTTTGGTCGTGGCAATTCTCGCAACGCTGTCGGCGTGTGCTACCCTGCCGTTTGCGCCAACCCCTACGCCGCCGCCATCGCCGACGCCCACGCGCCTTGCCATCTACGCGGATGCGGCGTTGGCGAATGTGCTGCGCGACATTGGCACGGCGTTCCTTCAGCAAAATCCCGGCGCATCGTTCGAATGGACTTTTGCGCAGCCGGACGCGCTGCGTGTGAAATTAGCGCAAGCTGCGCCGCCGGACGTCCTCATCAGTGCCGACGCGGACGTACTGAGCCAGCTGGAAAGCGCAAGCGCGCCTACGCGCATCGCGCGCGACCCGCTGACCGTTTTGATCCCCAATACCAATCCCGCCAATGTCGAACGCATCGAAGATTTGAACCGCCGCGATTTGCGGATTGTCATCGCCGCCGAAAACACTGCGCTCGGGCAAGCCACCCGCGCGCTGGTTGAAAATTTTCGCCACGATGCCGCGTTCGGTCCAGACTTGCCACAGACATTTTATGAAAACGTCATCGCGCAATTGTCGAATGGACGTAGTGTGCTCGATGTATTGCTGCAAAACCGCGCCGACGTCGGCATCGTCTATGCCAGCGAAGCGAATTTCGAAGCGCGTCGTGTTACCGCGCTCGACATTCCACAAGGTTTGAATGTGCCTGCCGAATATCGGGGCATCCTGCTCAAGTCCGCCCATGCTCCGGCACGCGCGCAAGCCTTTCTCGAATATCTTGCTTCGCCGCAAGCGCAAACGTTGTGGCGCGATTATGGATTTGAACCGGGTGAATGAAATGAGACGGCTGTTTTTTATTCTCGCGTTCGCGCTGACAACGGCATGTGCAACCCCTACCCCGCGCGTGGATCTATCCAACACGCCTCCGACGTCGAATCCGCGCGGCGCGCTCACGGTTTATGCGGCGGCATCGCTCACCGGCGCATTCACAGAACTCGGCGCCGCATTCGAACGAGCGCATCCCGGAACGCGCGTGGAATTTAATTTTGCCGGTTCGCAGGAATTGGTGACGCAGCTGGCGCAAGGGGCGCACGCGGATGTATTCGCCAGCGCGGATTTGAAAAATATGGACGCGCTGCAAAAGCAGGCGCTGGTCGCAGACACGCCGCAAGTTTTTGCGCGCAACAAACTCGTCGTCATTACGCCCCAAGACAACCCAGCCGGAATCCACGCGCTGCAAGATTTAGCCAAACCCGGCATCAAACTCGTCGTCGCCAACCAGAGCGTGCCAGTCGGAAATTACACGCTCCAAGTTCTCGCCAAACTCGCGGCTGACGCGAACTATGGCGCGGGCTTTCAAGACGCGGTGTTGCAAAACGTCGTCTCGCAAGAAAACAACGTCAAGCAGGTGGCGAGCAAAATCAGTTTGGGCGAAGGCGACGCGGGCGTGGTGTACTCGACCGACGCGCAAACGGCTGCGGATCGCGTGCGCATCCTTGATGTGCCCGACGCGTTCAACGTGCTGGCATTGTATCCGCTGGCGACGGTCAAGGGCGCAGGCAACCCGTCACTGGCGCACGAATGGATCGCGTTCGTGTTGTCGCCGCCCAGTCAAGCCGTTTTGAACAAATACGGTTTCTTGCCGCCCGGTTAAATTCTGTTTCCCCAACTCGGACAAGCCGAAACCAAATCAGGAAACCGCGAATCCCTCTACGCGATTTTTTTTGCCATGAACGCGAACGAATCCTTGCCGCGCTCGGATGTGCGCTTTAACGCGGGGCGCACTCTTTTTCTCGTATTCGCCGGTCTGCTCGTCATTTTTCTAACGCTGCCGCTGATCGCGCTCGCGCTGCGCGCGCTGCCGCTCGGTCTCGACGCGTGGATGAGCCAAACAACTCTCGCCGCGCTGCAATTGAGTCTGGCGACCGCGACCATTTCTACACTTGTTGCGCTCGCGATTGGCACGCCCGTCGCGTATTTGTTGGCGCGCAAAGAATTTGTCGGCAAAAAATTGGTGGACACACTGATTGACCTGCCGATGGTATTGCCGCCCGCCGTCGCCGGAATTGCGCTATTGATGGCGTACGGACGACGCGGTCTATTGGGCCCAACACTTTCCGGCTTGGGCATCGAATTGCCTTTTACGACCGCCGCCGTGATTTTTGCCGAAACGTTCGTCGCCGCGCCGTTTTATGTACGTTCCGCAAAAGCGGGATTCGGCGCGGTGGATCGCAAACTGGAGCAAATGTCCGCGCTGCTCGGCGTTTCCGATTTGAAAACCTTTTTTCGCATCACCGTTCCGCTCGCCGCGCCGTCGCTGGTGAGCGGGCTGTTGATGACGTGGGCGCGCGCGCTCGGTGAATTTGGCGCGACGATCATGTTCGCCGGAAACTTCCCGGGCCGCACTCAAACGATGCCGCTCGCGATTTACAGCGGGCTGGAATCGAATCTCGACAGCGCGCTCGCGCTCGCGCTCATCCTCGTCGTCGTTTCGTTCGGCATTTTGTTCGCCGTGCGCGCGGTGAGTCCGAAAGGGTTGACGCTCGCATAGAAAATTGGAAATTAGAAATTAGAAATTCAAAATTCGCATATCGCCTCTCGCAAATCTCAAGTACAATCTGCAATTGCTATCAGCCATTTGCTATCAGCCATCTGCCATCTGCTTGTCATGCTCTCGCTAACGATTCACAAACAACTCGCCAATTTCGCGCTCGACCTCGCGCTCGACGCGCCGTCGGAAAAAATCATCGTCCTGTTTGGCGCGAGCGGCGCGGGCAAATCGCTGACGCTTGCCGCCATCGCCGGGTTCAGTACGCCAGACGCAGGACGGATCGCGATTGGCGCGCGCGTGTTGTTTGATTCCGCGCGCGGGATTAATCTGCCGCCGCACGCGCGCCGCATCGGCATGGTGCGCCAAGACCTCGCGCTGTTTCCGCATCTCTGCGCGGCGGATAATATCGCGTATGGGTTGCAAGGGACGCGCGCGGCCAAGGCAAAACGCGTGCGCGAACTTTCCGCGCTGGTGCAGCTGGAAAATTTTGGCGCGCGCAAACCCGCCGAACTTTCGGGCGGGCAGCAGCAGCGCGTCGCGCTGGCGCGCGCGCTGGCGATTGAACCCGCGCTCTTGCTGCTGGACGAACCATTTTCGGCGCTCGATTTGCAAACGCGCATCACCCTCCGGCGCGAGTTAAAAGCATTGCAGCGGCGCTTGAAAACGAGCATCTTGTTCGTCACGCACGATCTCGGCGAAGCGGCGCTGCTGGCGGATGAAATGGCCGTGCTTGACAATGGGCGCATCCTGCAATTTGCCACGCCGCACGAAATTTTGCGCGCGCCCCGGACCGCGCGCGTCGCGCAGATTGTCGGCGTGAAAAATATCTTGCCCGCGACGATTGTGGACGCGCAAACGTTACGCGTTGGCGAAATGAATTTGCGCGCCGAAACTGCGCCGTTCGCGCCGGGCGCGCGCGTGCAAATGTGCGTGCGTCCCGAACGCGTCTTGTTGGTGCGACCCGACGCGGTGGGCGCGCGCGTGAATTTGATCCAAGGCGAATTGGTTCACGAAGAAAGCGACGGGAATACGATCATGCTCCGTTTTCGCGCAGACGGCGCGCGCTTGCAGCCCACACGCGAATTTGATTTGTGCATTGACATGCCGCTGTATGTGTACGAACGGCTGAACCTCGCGCGCGAACGTCGCTGGCGCGTCTCGCTAAAACCGAATGCCATTCATTTAGTGGCAGAGTAAAATGATTGATGCTCTCACCATACGCGCGCTCGGCGCCGAATTGAATGGCACGATTGCCGGGGGGCGCGTGCAGAATGTGTATTTTGTCGCGCCGCTGGTGATTGGAGTCGAAGTCTATGTCAACCACGCGCGCCATTACCTGCTCGCCTCGGCGGAGCCGCAAACGGCGCGCCTCTTGCTTGTCGCCGAAAAATTGCGCAGCGCGTCGGTGCCCCTCACGCCTTTTCTACTGCTGCTAAAAAAATATGCGCAAGGCGCGTTTATCCAGCGCGTCGTCGTCGTGCCGCGCGAACGCATCCTGCGCATCGAATTCGATTCACGCGAACAAGGCGTCTCGACGCTCGTGGTCGAATTGATGAGCACTCGTGCAAGCAATCGCGCGAATTTGATTTTGCTCGACGCGGGCGGCATCATTCTCGATGCGATTCATCGCGTGCCCGCAACGGTCAATCGCGCGCGTGTGTTGGAACCGCGCGCGAAATATGTTCCCCCTCCCCCACAAGGCAAAGCCGACCCACTCGCGGTGTCGGTCGCAGAATTGGAAAAAATTTTGGAACGCGCTATCGGCGAAACCCTTGCCGAACGTTTGGTCCAAAGCGTCGCGGGCGCCAGCCCGGTGTTGGCGCGTGAACTTGCATTTCGCGTGGCGGGCGCAGCGGACGCCCTCTACAGTTCTGCTTATGTAACCAAACTCCATGCCGAATTGACGCGCGTATGGCTTGGTCCTGCCGAACCTTCCTTGGCGTGGCGCGATACGCAGCCGACTGCCGTCGCCGCGTTTCTGTTGACGCATTTACCGAATGTCGAAAACATTCCGACGATGAGCGCGGCGCTGGAAAAATTTTACGGCGCGGCGGAATCGTACGAAGCGGTCAAAGCGCCGCTGCGCGCGCCAATGGAAAACGCGCTTGAAAAATTGCGTCGCAAACTGGCGAGCTTGCAGCGTGAGTTGGTCCCGCTCGAGGAAATTGAAAATCTGAAACTCAAAGGCGAAATGATTCTCGGCTATCAGTATGCGCTCGCGCCGGGGCAAACGGAGCTGCGCGCCGAGGTAACGGAAGAATTGACGCTGGACATCGCGCTCGATCCGCAATTGTCGCCCCTCGAAAATGCCAACCGGTATTTTGACCAATACAAACGCGCGCGTGACGCGCGGGCGCGGGTGCCCGAACGCATTGCGGAGGTGGAAAACGAAATCGCCTACGCAGAACAAATTTTGAACGACCTCGACGGCGCGGAGTCGCGCGCGGAAATTGATCAGGTGCTTGACGAGGCGCGTGAGGCGCAGCTGCTCATCGAGATGAAACTGCGGAACAGCGGACGCGCGCCGCGTTCGGAAGCGCGTCAATTCACTTCGCCGGACGGGCTGCAAATTTTGGTCGGACGCAACGCGCGGCAAAACGATGCTTTGACCTTCGAGCGCGCGAAAGCGGACGACGTGTGGCTGCACGCACGCGGGCACGCGGGCTCGCACGTCGTGATTTTATCGAACGGCGCGCCGGTGCCTGAAACGACGTTGGAATTTGCTGCATCGCTCGCCGCGTATTATTCGCAAGCGCGCCGTGAAGGCGCGGTTGATGTGATTTACGCCCCGCGCAAAAATGTGCATCGCGTGCGCGGCGCGGGCGCGCATCCGGGGTTGGTGACGGTGAAGGAGGAAAAGGTGGTGCGGGTCAAACCGCAGCCCGCGCCGGAATAATTCTGCGAGTCGTGCGGATGTGTGTGCGTCGCAACTCAAAACTCGTTGACAAGAAGTCCCTGCCGGCATATACTTGGTTTCCAGATATAGGATGTTATACGGAACGAATCCGTATAACATCCCTGTGCGGGGTATTATGCGGAACGCGGTCGGGTTAATCGCGAGTTAGGCCGCCCCAATGACACCGGCATCTTGTGCGGCAGGGGTGAAGATGTCAGCGTAGGGAATCCCTTTTTTCTGTATGATCCAGGCTCCAACGAGGCCGTGGAGCAACGGCACAAATCGAACCGATTCAGCCCCAAGCGTGTCATACATCTCAGGATCAACTGTGCGCCCCTGACGGGCCGCCGCCCATAGTCTCAATCCGTCGATCCGTTTCCGGGGAAGTCCATTCTCGATAACTCGATTTGCGTTCTCAACCGTCATTTGCTCAGTCGGCTCAATGACGAGCAATGTCCCGCCCGGGCGCACACCTTTCCAAAGCGCATTGAGTCCGCCCACCTTATCTTCAAGCACGGCCAGTAAAGAGGCGGCAGAGACGACCTCGGCGGCTTCCACTGGAAGACCGGCAACATCTCCAATTTTGAAGCTCGCCGACGAACACTGATGCTTGGCGAGTCGCTTTGCCGCCCGAATCATCTGCGGATCGGCGTCAATTCCAATGACACGATATCCTCTCACAGCGGCCAGCCGCGCCACCAGGCCGGGGCCACAGCCAACGTCCATCCAAATTTCTCCCTTGCCCGGTGGCAATGTTTCAACGGCTTCCCGATGCAGATCGTGATAGAAATCAGATCCTTGGAGCCAGGTGAAGAGTGTTGATGCAATCATCGCTTTACTTAATCTACAAGTTAGAAGGCAAGGTCAGCCGATTGTGTCGGCTGACCCTGAACGTAATATATTCACGCCCTCTGCTTATTGGGGCGACCGGGGGTTGTTAGCGTAGTTGACTGCTGACGAGGATAGAATATGACCAGCATCCCGATGAAGATGAGCGGCAGGAATGAGGCTGTGGAGACCTGCGCCAGGGTAACGGCGCCGGTCAGCACAAAGTACATCGTCGCCAGCCAGTCAATTGCCTGCACGCCAATCATCGCTTGAATCCAGTGAATATGTCGCGCCGGATCGCGCGCGGCGAGGAACATGCCGTAAGCGAAGCCCAGAGCGCGTGCACTGAACATGCCGAACATCCAATACGCCCATGTCGGAGTTTGAGCGAGTCCCATCATGGCGCTAAATTGGGCTGGAGCAAGCGCAAACACCACCCCCAACACCAATTGAACGACGCCTATGAACGCCAGGGTAATCTGCAACGGTCTTCGAGTCATTTCGTTTCCTCCATACAGTTTGAGTTTTGATGACTCCCATCGGTCATCGTTGACAATACTATCACACTCTGGTATACTTTGTAAAGTAGTTACAATAAAGTGCTATAGTTACCTTTTATGAACTATAAGGAGGCGCAAATGGGAAAGAAAAATTGCACGGTAGAGCGCACGGTCAATGTGATCGGGGGAAAGTGGACTCTGCTGATCTTACGCGACCTGTTCGACGGCACCAAGCGCGTTGGCGAACTGCGTGCTTCGCTGACTGGGATCAGCCCCAAGACGTGGACCCAGAAGTTGCGAATTCTTGAGCATGAGGGTATCATCGAACGGAAGATTTACCGGGAGG
>JACQWQ010000186.1 GCA_016209205.1 Chloroflexota bacterium | reverse complement strand
TCACGGTTGAGAAGCGCGGCGACTTCAGCGACGCCGACGAAGGCTTGTTGATGTCGTCGGTGATTATGACGATGATGTTAGAACGCACACTCGGCTGACATTGGTTGGACTACCCAAAAGAGCGGGAGCGGCTTTGAAAATCGAGGATCATGAAAACGCCTCGCTCGCCGTGCCAAGTATGATAACGCCCGGAGCGTCAGTGCACCGGGCGTTGCTGTTAAAGATGAAGAGGAGAGTCGTCTTCGGTTATTTGACGATTGGCAAGTTTGCGTTCTTCCACGCACCAAAACCGCCAACCAGATTCTTGACGTTGGTGTAGCCAAGCAACTGCAAAGTCGTCATCGCGATCACGCCGCGCTGACCGGACGGGCAGTATGTCACGATGGGCGCGGCTTTGTCCCTCGGAAGTTTGTCGAGATTCTTGACCAACGTGCGCGTCGGCACATTCACCGAGCCCTCGATGAAACCGTTCTGCGTGATTTCACTCGGTTCGCGCACATCGAGCAAAAAGACTTTGGCTGCCACCATCTGATCTTTCAGCGCGGCGGGCTGAGCGCCCCCGAAACCATCTGGCAGAGTCGTCACGTACTTGTCCAGCGCGGTAAACAGGCCTTTGTCGAACTCGGGTGCCTTGCCGGCTTTCGCTTCAGCGGGCGTGCCAGTGGCGACCGGCAAATTCGCCGCTTTCCACGCGCCGAAACCGCCGACGAGATTCTTGACGTTGGTGTAACCCAACATTTGCAGAACCGACATTGCGATCCCGCCACGCTGTCCGCTCGCGCAGAGGGTGACGATGGGTTGATCCTTCGCGGGCAGTTTGTCGAGATTCTTGGTCAGTGTGCGAAGCGGAATATTGACCGAGCCCTCGATGAAGCCATTCGTTGCGATCTCGCTGGCTTCGCGCACATCGAGGATGAATGGTTTTGCCGCCAATTGATCTTTTAACGCGGCGGGTTGTACACCGCCAAAACCGTCGGGCAAAGCGGTGACGTACTTATCCAGCACGGTTTTGATATCGAACACGGCGGGCGCGGTGGTTGGCGCGACAGTTGGCGCTGCCGTCGGCTTGGGCGCGTCCGTCGCTCTGGGTGCGACAGTCGGCAGTGCTTTGGTTGGCTCTGCTGTCGGCTGCGCGCACGAGACCGCGCTGATTGCCAACACGAACAACATGGCAACCAATATAGTTTTTCGAGCATTCAACAAAGTTTTTTGAGTATTCATGTCTTCTTTCCTCCGGGAAATTTTTATTGATCGAATGTAGTGTAACCAAGTTAGTGTGGCGGCGCATCGGTAAAAAGACGTGTTAGCAGTACGTATCTCGGAATGAAGCAAGTACGTAGCGGAGGGGAAATAAAAACCCGATGGCTGTCACAACCATCGGGCAATTGAGTTGAAGAATGATCGATGCGAGTTTAGATGAGTTTGTGGTCGAGGGCGTAGCGTGTTGCCGCACTGCGTGAATTGACGCCCAGTTTACTGTAAATCGAACTCAGGTGTGTGTTGACGGTGCGACGGCTAATCACAAGTTTTTCCGCGATCTTGGCATCGCTCAACCCCGCCTGTGCGAGGCGCAGCACTTCGATCTCACGCGGCGTCAACGCGTTCGGGTCATGCGGTTGCGCGGACGCGCTGGGTTGAACTTCAACTTGTTCCGCAAGCGCGTATTCAATCGCTTGCTCCATCGTCATCGTGCGTCCTGCGTTCCACACAGCGGAATAATTTTCCTCGTTCAATTTTTTATGGAGCGTTGCAATCCTGAGATCATGCTCGGGCTGATCTACGGGATCAATCACGGAACCCATTGACCCGCGCAATGCCGAAGCTGCACCGAAAATTTGCACCGCTCTTGCAAGCGCATTGTTTTCCATGGCCACTTCAGCCAATCGCTCTAGGCACCACGCGATTCCGCCTTTGTCGCCAATCTCTTTTCGCACTCCAATGCTTTCGCGCAATCGTATGAGTGCAGTGTCCCAATCGCGCTGATGCATCGCAATCCATGCCCACGTGCCGAGCGATCCGCCGATGCCCCATTTATGCCCAATCTCGCGCCTCAGCGCCAAACATTCTTCGATCAGTCGAGATGCCGCTTCGAGTTTTCCTTGGCGAGCCGCGACCTCTGCTAATCCTGAGAGCGTAAAGGTCGTTTCACGTTTATCTTCAAGCCTTCGATTAATCGCCAATGCTTCTTCGAACTGTGAGTTTGCGAGGGCGTTTTGCCCTAGACGCAGCGCCACCCAGCCCAGATTCTGTAGTGCGGTGGCGATGCCATGCTCGTTTTCCAGCTCTCTATTCAGTGCGAGCGTTTCTTTGTACAAACCCGCTGGAGTGTCATAATCGCCTTCTTCCTCTCCAATGTACCCCAATACACTTAGCGTATCCGCGATTCCCTGTTTGTCGCTTAGTTCGCGATATATCGCCAGCGCTTCATTCGCCAAGGGCCGCGCGACAAGATAATCGCTTTGGCGATAGGCAAGCTCCGCCCCACCGCAGAATGCCTTGCCCCGCGCCACTGTTCGTCCCAAGTGTTGAGAATGCGCCAATGCAGACGAAATTCGTTCGCGTCCTTCGCGAAGATATCCGCGCAAGTCCCAAAAGCGCGAAAGCGTGGCAGCCAACTGCAATCCCCACTCCGCGCCGCGTTCCGATTCCTGACTCCAATCCAGCGCCGCACGTAAATTGTCATGTTCGGTTTCCAAATGGTTGAGCCATGTCAGGTGGGTTGCGCCGCGCAGTTTCAGCTCAGTTTCCTCAACAAGTTTCAAAAAATACTCTAGATGCCTATCCCGCACTCGCTCGCTTTCGCCAGACTCCAACAATTTCTCGTTAGCATACTGTCGAATCGTTTCCAGCATTCGGTATCGCGTCACGCCGTCATGCTCCTCCGCGAGGACGAGAGATTTGTCTATGAGGTGAGACAGGAGGTCGAGTATGTCGTCTCCCTTCATTCTCCCTTTACTAGCCGGAACCGAGTCCGCCCACACACACTCAGCCGCGTCAAATGTCCAGCCGCCCGCAAAGACCGATAAGCGCGATAACAACACACGCTCGGGTTCGGAGAGTAAATCAAAACTCCAATCAATCGCAGCGCGCAGGGTCTGCTGACGCGGCAATGCGGTACGGCTCCCGCTCGTGAGCAGGTGAAAGCGATCATTCAAGCGTTCAGCAATTTGTTCTGCCGATAATGTTTTCAACCGCGCCGCCGCCAGTTCGATGGCCAGCGGGACGCCGTCGAGCCGCGCGCAAATCTGCGTGACCGCGCGCGCGTTGCCATCCAATTTCCAATTCGGTGCGATGGCTGCCGCACACTGTACGAAAAGTTTGATGGCATCGTATTGCGTCAGTTGGTTGAGCGGCGGCAAATGCTCGGCGTTAGGCACGGCGAGCGACGGGACGTGCCAGACCGTTTCGCCCGTGACATTCAATGCTTCGCGGCTGGTTGCGAGGATTTGCAGTTTTGGCGATGCGTTCAATAGTGTTTCTGCCAGCCGCGCGCTCGCGTCGATCAAATGCTCACAGTTGTCGAGGACAAGCAACAATTCTTTTTCGCGGAGAAAGTTGGCAAGAAGCTTTAGCAAGGGCGTGTCAGGGGTTTCTTGCAAATCAAAAACGTTGGCGACAGATTGCGGCACGAGTGATGGCTCACTCAGCGTGGACAAGTCAACCCACCACACGCCGTTCTTGTAAAGACGATTCGGCGAGTCGTCTCCCCGCGCGCAACGAGAGGCAATCTCAATCGCCAGTCGCGTTTTGCCGCAGCCGCCCGCGCCGCTCAAAGTCAACAGCCGCGTCGTCGCCAATAATTCTTTCAATGTCCTTATTTCCTTCTCCCTCCCGATGAAACTCGTCAGCGGATTAGGCAAATTCGTCATTGCCGCTTCGCGTGACGGCGCACCCGTAAGTTCTTGCATAATCTGATCGCGCAGCGCAGTTGTCTCGGACGATGGCGGGGTGTTCAAATCTTCGCGTAGAATTTTCGTGTACTCATCGTACTGCTTCAACGCCGCAATGCGATCTCCTTGCACGGCGAAGCAAAACATCAAGTGTTGATGCGCTTTCTCGTTTGCGCGATCCGCTGCTAAAACTCTCTGCGCGGTCTCAATCGCGCGCGCATAATCGCTCGTCGAGCGATTATGTTGCGCGAGTTGCAGCAGTGCATCAAGGTAAATCGCGCGTAGCCGTTCGCGCTCGCGCACGATCCATTCGTCGTAGAAATTGGGAAGGAGATCGTGGTAATTAGAGATGAGTGATTGGAGATTACTTGAATCTCTAATTTCCAATCTCTCAATCTCTTTCACATCAATCCAAAAGTTCACATCGGGATTCAATTGCACACTCTCGCGATCGGCGATTAATGCGTCGTCAAGTGCCTTGCTGATTGCGGCGAGCGCGGTGCGGAGTGAAAGACGTGCTTGCTCGTCGGTGGAATCGCCCCAGAGGAGCGCGGCGAGTTGTTCGCACGAATGTTGTCCAGGGAAGAGGGCGAGATACGCGAGGAGCGATTCGACTTTGCGAGTCGGAAGATGAATCGTCTTCGAATCGCGTTCAATGCGGAAGGAGTCAAGTAGGTATAGGCGTATTAAATTCATTGTGCCTTCTCCATGTATGATTGTAATGGCGCATTTGATCTTGTCAACAATTTATAAAGCGAAGCCATTCAAAGCGGCGTGCGGCAACGATTGCTCGCTGAAAGTCCTTTCTACCGGTTGAAATGCGATTGCTAGCGAGGTCTTTTGTTTTAAATACAATGGGTTGCCAATTTGCTTGAGGCGACAGCCTTGCCAGACAGGAGAAGTGCCTCTAGTTTGCGACGGGCAGGGGGCAATCTGCTTGTCGCCGAAGGTGTAATTTGCCTGTTAATGGATCGCGGGGCGATTGGCGCCGTCGGTTTTCGGCGAATGTTTTGGAACAGGTGCTTGGCAAAGAGACTTGAATCTTCATTTCCTTTTTGATTAGCGCAAATTTAAAAATGATGTAGAATGAGTCATACCAACAGTCCGCGCCAATAATGACTGCGACTAAAATCTATTTTTTTTGGAGGATACTATGACACCCACACC
>JACQWQ010000185.1 GCA_016209205.1 Chloroflexota bacterium | reverse complement strand
GCATACTTGAGCGGCAGCATCACATTTTCCAGCGCGGTGAGCGTCGGCAGCAAATTAAAGTGTTGAAATACAAACCCAATTTTCTCGCGGCGGATTTTTGGCAGCTGCGATTTCTTGAGTTTCGTTATCTCGATCCCGTCAATGATGACCTGTCCGCTGGTAGGACGATCCAAGCAACCGAGCATATTCAACAAGGTGGACTTGCCGCTGCCAGAACGCCCCATGATTGCCATAAATTCACCGCGTTGGACTTGAAGGTCCAGTCCATCTAACGCGTGCACGATCGTGGCGCCCATTTTGTAGGTCTTGACCAGATCGCGAGTTTCGACGATTGGCATGTTGAATCAGTTATCAGTGGTCAGTGAACAGTGAGCAGTGGTCAGTCATCAGTGATCAGTGGTCAGTGGTCAGTATTCGGTGAAAAGTGAGACTGCTGACTGATTACTGGTAACTGGTTACTGATGACTGGTTACTGATGACTGACTGTCGCTACGGCACGAACTCTACCTTCACCGTCATGCCCCAACGTAGCGCGGGGTCCTGGGCATCCAGCAGAATCGTGACGGGATATGAAACATCGCCCGAGGCGAGGAGAACGGATTGATCCGCAATCTCGCTCACTTTGCCGTTGAGTGTTTTGTCGGTAAAAGCGTTCACGCGAATTTTTGCGGCTTGACCGGGTTTCACTTTTGCCGCGCCAAACTCGTCGAGATCGGTCGTTTCCACTTTCAAGTTCGACAGATCGGCAATCGTAATCACCGGCTGTCCCGGCTGTGCGAGCTCACCTTCACGAATCGTGATATTCGTAATCGTCCCATCTATCGGCGCAACCAGAGTCGCCTTGTCAAGTTGCGCTTGGGCTTGCTCAACCGAGGTCTGCGCTTGCGTCACGCGTTTTTCCGCCACCGCAATGTCTTCGGCGCGCGCGCCTTTCTTTTTCAAGTCGAGCTGCGCTTTGGCGGAATCCACCTGCGCCTGTGCTTGGGCGATGTCTTCGGCTTTTGGCTGATCCTTCAAACGCTGCAAATTCGCTTCTGCCTGAGCAATCTGTGCCTGCGCCTGCGCGACTCCCGCCTGCGCCTGGGCAAGTGTGGTGGCGTCCGGATTCACTGCCTTGTTGTAATTCGACAAGGCAATTTGATAATCCTCTGTTGCCGCCTGAAGCTGCAGTGCTTGCGCCGTCTGCGCCGCGAACGGATTGCTTGCGCCGCCGATGCGGTCATACGCGGCTTGCGCCTGATCAAGCGCCGCTTTGGCTTTCGCCAATTGCGAATTCAAGATTTCCAATTCTTCTTTGGTCGGTCCGTTTTTTGCGCGATTGTATGAGGCGACAGCACTCTCGTACCCGCTGACTGCGCTCTTGTACGCCGATTCGGCTGCCGCCAGATCCTCCGCCGTCGCGGGTTTTTTCGCGCGTTCCAGCCCTGCCAAGGCGCTGTCATACGCCGCTTGCGCCGCCGCGATTTCTTCCGCCGTCGCGGGCGTCTTGGCTTGCGTCAGCGTCGCTTGCGCGAGCTCGAGCGCGTCTTGCGCCGTCCGCACTTGCAATTGCAGATCGGTCGTGTCGAGCAGCGCCAGCGTATTCCCTGCTTTTACTTGCTGTCCTTCTTTGACCGGGATCTGGCTCACCGTGCCGCCGACGTTAAAGGCAAGCCGCGCAAATTTTTCCGGTACGACTTCGCCTTTTGCCGTCACGGCCGCTTCCGCCGCCGAGACTGGCGCAGACACAGGCGTCGGCGTGGGCGCGCCGCCGCACGCAATCACAAACGCGCCGAGACTTGCCAAGACGAGCAACAGCAAACTGAACTTGAGTTTCATCGTTGTCCTCCCGAGTGGGGTAGAAATGTAAAAAGGGGAACAGGTATTTAAGGGCACAAGTATACGAGGAAACAGGTATACAAGAGCGATCTACTTGTTGTCCTGTTTACTTGTTTCCTATCTACTTGTCGCCTGTCTCCCTGTCTCCCTGTTTACTTGTTTCCGTTTCTTTTTTCTTCTGCCACAATCTCGCCATCGCGCATGCGAATCACGCGATCGGCTTGCGTCAACATTTCAGGGTCATGTGTGACAAACACGATACTGCCATGCCCCCGGTAATGCGCCAACAAATCTACCACTTGATGCCCGGTCGTGTGATCGAGCGCCGCCGTTGGTTCGTCGGCAAAAACCACCGCCGGTTCGTTGATGAGCGCGCGCGCAATCGCCACGCGCTGTCGCTGTCCGATTGACAATTGCCACGGCAGCCGTTTGCTTTGTTTTTCCAAGCCAAGTTCGGCAATCAAATTGTGCGCGCGTTCGCGCGCCGGCGCCGATTGTTCCAGCGCGCCAACCATCACATTTTCAAACACGGTTAAATAGTTGATCAAAAAGTGCTGTTGAAAGATAAAGCCATAGCGTTTGCGCCGCAGATCAATCAACTTGCCGTTCGCCATAGCTTGATAGGAATTCCCTTCGAAAGCCACATCGCCTTCACTGGCGCTTTTCAACCCGCTCAAAACATACAACAATGACGATTTACCCGAGCCAGACGGTCCTACCAGCCCGAGAAATTCGCCGTGATTGACGGTAACAGTCGCTTTTTTTACCGCGTACGTCACGCCTTCGCCATTGCGATAAATCAGACTAATGTCGTTCGCTTGTAGCATTGCTTGTGATAGAGGGATTGAGAGATAGAGGGCGAGAGTGAGAGAGCGCTCTTTTTCTCTCCCTCTCTCCCTCTCGCCCTCTCTCTTTCTCTCAATCTCTCCGTTCAATCATTTGCATCGGATCCAGTTTGCGCAGCTGCCAGAGCACGGTGCCCGCCGAAAACAAACCGACCATGACCGGAATAGGCAGCGTGAATTGGAGCGCGTGCCAATTCAATACCGAGAGCGAAACGCCGCGCGGTTCGAACACCAGCATGTTCAGTAACGTGTACACCACTTGCGAAAAGAAAATCCCAAAGACCCAAGCCAGAAATGTCAACGCGAGCGATTCGATCAAGGCGCGGCGGATTACGAATGACCGCGAGTAACCGATGCCCAACAGTAAACCAAATTCATTCATGCGATCCAAAAAGTAAATCAGATTCAACAAGCCCGCGAGCAGCGACAGGACCAGCACGACGATACTGTTGATAGACCAAACAATCGTGTCCATCACCGCAAACTCTTGGAGAAACTCATTTAACTGCGCTTGATAGGTATAAGGGTGCACCAAGTCCTTGTCCAGATTCTGCAAATCGCTTTCCGCCGCCGCTACGACCTCCGCGCGCGGAATCGCGAGCACCGAGCGCGGATAATACTTGAACGCCTGACTCGCCGAAAAATATTCCAACGACGCGAGCGAAAGGGTGGTCGGTCCATCCAAAATGCCGACAATCTCCAACTTGGTTGGCAGCCACTCTTGATCGTCTTGTTCGGGGTCAATCACATCGCCCACGCGGAAACCGCGCGCGCTCGCAAACTTTTTGTGCAAAGTCACTTCATTGGTGCCCACGCGCGGCAATCGTCCCTGCACCATTTTCAAACGAAACGTTTGCAGCAGCACCGGAAACACTTCGTTGTTGACCGCGTAAATGTGCGCGCTCGTTTGTCCCGCCAACGTCGGCATGTACGTCGAAACGCGAATCGTCGGAAACGTCGCGACGAGATTGGGATTGCGCGCGAGGTCGCCCTTGATATTGGCATCCACCGTATTGCGTCCGTAGTTGGAGCTGGGCGAAATCATCGCCGCGCCTTTGTACACCGCAACTTTTTCAATGGCCGACGCGCTGATCGAGCCAGTCAAGACGCCCGTGAGCGAAATGCCAAACACCGCCAGTGCGAGCACCAGAAACACTGGCGCAAGCTTGACGAGATTGCGGAGGTAGTAGGTAAAAACGGAAAGCGGGTTCATCAATCCCTTCGATCAATCACCGCGACCGGATCGAGCCGCCACAGCTGCCACATGATGGTCAGGGTCGAAAAAATCCAGACAAAGACCGGCACGGGCAAAGTTCCCGTCAAGAGCCGCAAGTTGAAAATCGAAAGATGGGTGCCTTGGGGTCCAAAGACGAGCGTATCGAGCAGTTGATAGACCACCACCGAAAGCAACATTCCCAAAATCCACGCCACAATCGTCAATAGCAGCGCTTCCAGCGTGACGCGGCGCATCAAAAAACTGCGACTAAAGCCGATGCCCGACAAAATGCCAAACTCACCTGTGCGCTGTCGAAAATAAATCATGTTGAGCAAACCGACGCCGAGCGACAAGACGATGATAATGACCGCGTTGATCGCACCCACGAGCGTGTCGTATTGATTCAGGGTGCGCTCGACAAAACGATTCCAGTACGTCGGCGTTTGAATGACTGCCCGCTCCGTTTCCAGCGCGTCGAGGTCGGCAACGAGCGCGCTCATTTCGCCGTCTTTGGGCAGCAGCAAAATTTGCGGCGGCGTGCGTCCTTTGCTCAAACGCTCCAGGGATACGAGGTTCAAAATCGTCTTGCCGCCAAGCTCGCCGACAATTTGAAATTTCCCGTCGAGCGGGTCTTCGTTGTTGACATCGCTGCCGATGTGATCGCCAATCCGTAAACCGCGCGTTTTCATCAACGATTCGTGGATCGCCACCTCGTCGTCGCGCACCGTCGGCAAGCGTCCGGCGAGCAATTCCGTCTCGGTCGCCTGCAAGAGACGCGGCATCAGCTCATCGCTCACGCCAAAGATGGGAAAGTTGGTGGGAATGCCAAGAATGGTCCCGTACAGGTACGCCGTTTCTACCGGCGCAACCAACGCGAGATGCGCACTCTGCCGTACGTCCGCGCGCAGTCCGGCGTCCAGTTGCGTGTATTTCTTGTTGTAATTGGGCTCGATGACGACGAACTGATAGTACGGCGACACAAAGCCGCGCACGCCGTCAAAAATCGTCGCGGTCAAGACCAGCGTCAACGAAATGCCAAATACGGCGAGCGTCAAAATGCCCAAGACCGGCAGCGCTTTGCGTTTGTTGCGCGTATAGTAATTGAAAATGGAAAGTGGGTTCAATTTGGAAGTTGGAGGTTGGAGGTTAGATGTTAGAATTCAACTTCCAACATCTAACTTCTAATTTCCAATCATGCTTCTTCGCGCAACGCGACCACCGGATCCAGCCGCGCGGCATTCCACGCAGGGAGCAGCCCTGCAACCACTCCCAAGGCGACGGCGAAACCAATCGCAACGGCGGCGAGACGCGGCGTCACTTTGAAAATTTCGGTCCCACCCAACGCTTGCGCAGCAGACAAATTCAAAAGCCCTGCCATCCCCCAGCCCAGCAAAAAACCGATCATGCCACCGAGCAAACCAATCATTGCCGCTTCGAGCAAAAATTCGCGAATGATATTGCCGTCGCTTGCGCCAATCGCTTTTTTCAAACCGACTTCGGGGGTGCGTTCCGACACGCTCATGATCATGGTGTTGACGACCGCCAGTCCACCAATGATCGCGGCGAGAACGGCGCTGCTCAAAAGAATCGCGTTAAACACGGCAAGTCCTTGTTCGATCGCGTCTAATTGTTCGTCCAGCGTCTGCACTTTGACATTTTCCACCGCGTCCTTGATGCGCGCGACCAGCGCATTTGCCTCGCCGGCGTTCTCCGGCATCACATTCATTTGCGTAATCAAATTGGGGCGCTTGATCGTTTTTTGCACGATCTCCATTGGCATCACTACCCAGCCGTCCGGCGCAGTTTGTGTTTCTTTTAAAACACCAATGATCTGAAAATCCTTTTCGCGCCACGTCAACGTCCCGCCCAAGCCAAGTTTTCTCTTTTTCGCGATGTTGTAACCGATGACCGCCTGATACGTGTCGCCGCGTTGAATCCAACGCCCTTGCGCCAAGTCGCCGTTCGTAAAGAGCACGAGCGCGCCCTCCGGCGGAATGCCCATTACCTGATCGGGCGGTCCAAAATTCACCGCGCCCAGACTGTCCAGAAAAGTCGTCACTTCGGGCACAACTTCTTTGACTCCCGCCACGCGTTCAACGCGTCCCTGATCGGCTTCGGACAAGGTCGAGCGCACGCCGCCCTTGGGTGTGACGATGATGGATTCGCCTGCGGCTGCCCGCGCATTGCCAATCAAGACGTTGAAATATTCAGTCATCGAGCCCATGACCGTCACGGCAAAGATTCCGACGACGATGCCAAAGATGGTCAAGCTCGTGCGCACCTTGCGGCGCAGCATGTTGCGAAGAATTTCAAACATAGCAGATGGCAGATAGCAGATGGCAGATGGCGAAGCGCTGTTGGCAATTCGCCATCTGCTATTCGCTATCGGCTAACTATCCACTCGCAAAGCTTTTACCGGGTCCAATCGCGCCGCGTTCCACGCGGGATAGAAACCGGCGACGGTACCGAGCGTCAGCGCAAACGCAAGTGCAACCAGGGCGAGGCGCGGCGTAACGGTGAAAATGGGAGTGCCGCCCAATGCCTCTGCCGTCAACGCGTTCAGCAACCCCGCAAGCCCCCAGCCGAGGAGTAATCCGATCAATCCACCGACCAGACCGATGAGCGCGGCTTCCGCCAAATACTCGAAAATGATTTCACCGTCTGACGCCCCTACCGCTTTTTTCAAACCGATTTCATGCCGCCGTTCATTGACGCTCATGATCATGGTATTGATCACGGCAAGGCCTCCGACAAACACCGCGAGCACCGCGCCGCTCACGAGAATCACATTAAACACCGCGAGCGCTTGGCGCGCTTGATCGCCGGCTTCTTCGGGGGTCGTCACGGTAACTTTTTCCACCGAATCCTTGATGCCCGCTGCAATGTGTGTAAGATTCGCGCCCGCTTCGGGTTTCACATAAAAAGCGATGACCATATCCGGCGCTTTGAGCAGACGGCGTACGGTTTCTATCGGAATCAGCGCCTCACTATCTGGTGAGGTTTGTGTTTCATTCATGATCCCGACGACGGCAAGTTTCTTTTCGCGATAGGTGATCGTGCTGCCCAACTCCAATTTGCGTTTGTCCGCGAGTTTACTGCCGACAACCACTTCGTATTCATCACCGCGTTGGAGCCAACGTCCCTTGGCCAAAGTCACCGAAGGATAGATTTGCGACGCATCTTCGGGTGGAACGCCCACGACCAAATCGGGAATCCCAAAGGAAACGGCGTCCAATTCTTCGAGCGTGTCATTCACGAGCGGAATCGCGACCTTGACGCCGGGAATACGTTCGATGCGCCGTTGATCGCCGAGCGAAAGCATCGAATCAAAATCATTTGACTCGGGCGAAACGACAATCGTGTTGCCGAGGAGCATTATGGCATTTTCGATGAGCGTATTGAAATATTCCGTCATCGAGCCCATGACCGTCAACGCCAAGATTCCGATGATAATCCCCGAAATCGTCAGCCCCGTACGTAGTTTGCGCCGAACCATGTTGCGAAGAATCTCGCCCATATTATTTCCAACCTGAAAACTAGACCTGCTCGGTTTTTCAGACGCTCGTTTTACTGGCGCGGCTGTCCTGCAATCGCAGAGTGTGTATGAAATGCAAGCTTTGGAAACCAATCAGGTCTTGGCTGTCCGCCCAAACGTCAAATCTTATGCACTTGGAACGAATAGTCAATTTACGCCCCCCGAATATACCCGCGTTGGCGCGCTTTGACATGTGCAAAAGGTCATACCCTAGTCACACTTGCGACGCACACACTTTTTCATCTTGCGGCTGCGCCCGCTTGCCCGGGGAATGGTGAGCAAGCGCCGCGCACGGTGTTATATACGGCAAAACATGGAATTTGGATACATGAAAAAACGACCGAAGTGATTCGGTCGTTCGAGCAATCCCACAGGAACGGATGGAGGTTTTCTTTGCTCAAGGATTCGACGTGAACAACGCGAGCGCGCCGTTGAACGGTTCTTGGGTGATGGCAAAGCTGCCGGTGTAGGGCGTATCGAGCGCGAGAATGATGAACAGGGTAAAGCCCAGTGCCGCCGCGAGCACAGCGGTCAAGGCGATATGCAAGCGTGCGTTCGTCGCGCCAAAGATTGCCGTAAAACCGACCATGAACAAGCCGCCGCCGATCAGTAAAACCCACATCGGGCGCGGGATTTGTCCGCGACTGGCTTGGAGGCGCAAGCGGCGAAAAGCATTGAGTTTCTCGATATGTCCGATGGCTTGCGCGTACAAAACCGTTTCGTGGTCCGTTGCGGGTCGAAACTCGCGTTCAAAACGGGTGAGCCGCAACAATGCTTGCTGCGACGCGTCGCTCGCATGCGCACGCGCCATTTGTTCCCATTCATCGGTGGCGACGACGTGCGCGTAATTTACGACGTCGCCTTTCAATTGCGCGCCGGCTGCATCGGGCAGCGCGCGCGCGATGTCGTGCAACGCCACGAGCGTATTGGCTTCCTGCTCCACCGCCGTATTCGTCGTGTCGAATTGTTCCCACACGATAAACACTGCGAATGCGAGCATAACCGCATAAACCACGCCGAGCATTTGATAAATATAGCCGATGATGTCGTTATGCTCGCGCAGCATTGCCACATTGAAAAAACGACGCGTTAGCCAGACACTCGCCGCGCCAATCGCCGCGCAGAGCAAGAGAATGCCGATGGCAAGGGGAACATTCGGCAGATTGTTGAGGAAAGCATGAAACATTTTTGGCCACCAGTGCAGCACAGAATATCCAAAAACGCGCGTCGCGTCAAGCGAAATTTGACGGATTCAACGAACGCGCTATAATCCCTTCTTGCAGTCAGGCGTTCACAACATGAACGGCACCATACTGCGGGGTGGAGCAGTGGCAGCTCGTTGGGCTCAATCCGCAAGAAATTTGTCTGCTACCTTTTCTTGCAATGGGCTGCACAGAAGGAAACTTCTGTGTGATCACCTGTCAAACTCGGTGAAACCGTTTGCAGGGTAATACCGAGCCAACACCGAACGATCCAGAATCGTTTGGTCAGGTGTAGAGACTTGATGGCAGGCACCCTCAGGCGCAAGCACGGGTGAAGGTAAAGTCCAGACCACAAACACAGTAGTAACGATTTCAATCGTTCTGGCGTGAGCAGCGAAAGCTGTAGTGGTAAGCATAACCCAAAGGTCCCCGGTTCGAGTCCGGGCCCCGCTACTGATTTAGAAGTTGGAAGTTAGATGTTGGATGTTGGACTCCAACATCTAACTTCCAACTTCTAATTTCTCGAATCATTCGATTCGCAAATCCAATCCGGCGAGATAGCTCAGTTGGTAGAGCAAACGGCTCATAATCGTTAGGTCGTGGGTCCGAGTCCCACTCTCGCCACTCGAAAACTCCCTATATTGTGGGGAGTTTTTTTTTAGGTGCGCGTGGAAAGGAACACCCAACATGCAATCTGTCAAGCCAATCCAAACCGTTGAATTGTTTCCCCCTCTCAGTGCAGAATTGATCGGCTTGCTGCGCCGCCTGTCGCGCGCCGATTGGGAAAAACCGACCGCGTGCGCCGCATGGAACGTGAAACAGGTCGCGCTGCACCTGCTCGGCGGCAATGTCGGCAGATTGTCGCGGCGTCGTGATGAATTGGACATCCCGGAAAATTTGCACGCGGGCTATGCGTTTCTCTGGCGCGTCAAAGACGGACTCGAACGTCCGGGCAAACCAATCAATGACTATGCCGAACTGGTGCAGTGGATTGACCGTACGAACGCGGAATGGGTGCAAGCGACGGATGCGCTCGAGACGAACGCGTTAATCGAATTGTTGGAATTGTCGGACGCCCAGGTCTATGAACATTTCAAGCGACTGGATCCTGACGCGCCCGCGCGCATTTCCGTTTTGTGGGCGGGCGAGACGCAATCGCCCAATTGGTTCGACATTGCGCGCGAATATACAGAAAAGTGGCTGCACCAGCAGCACATCCGCGACGCGGTGAACGCGCCGCTCCTCGACACCCGCGAATTTTTGCATCCCGTTTTGGATACCTTCCTGCGCGCGCTGCCGCACACCTATCGCGCCGTGCCAGCACCGGACGGCACAACAATTTCATTTCGCATCACCGGACAAGCAGGCGGCGATTGGTCATTGGTGCGCCAAAACGACGCGTGGATTTTGTATTCCGGTAGCGCGCCGGATGTGTTGACACGCGTATTCATGGATCAAAATCTCGCGTGGCGAGTTTTTACGAAAGGTGTGAGTGCGGAAGAGGCGCGGGCGCAGATTTTGATTGATGGGGATGAGATGATGGGGCGAGAGATTTTGAAGATGGTTTCGATTATGGCGTGAGGAATGATGATAGAATATGCGCGGCGTGCGGTCGTCCCCGACGGGCTACCCCCGCACGCAACGCCCGCGCGCTGCCACTTACAAGGAGGATGCCTATGGATATTCAAGGTTGGCAGGTTGTTGTAGGAATCATTGCAATTCTTGTCGCTGTTGGGATAGCGATATGGCAAGGCAGTAATAGGAAATCGAAATCCCCAGCCGCGCCTCAAATTAATGCCGACAAACTTACTGCTGGTCGCGATATTAACATTCATCTAGAGAATTCGTCTAGAGACATTGTTCATGCACCCCCCATTTTTACTCAATCCGATAGCAATTCACTCAATGCACAATATGAACGTCTCAGGAGCCGTATGCCAAAATTGATTGATGAGATGAGGAATGATGTAAGAAATGACGATTCTGGTTTTGTGAGACGTTTCAGAGTTAAAATTAGACCCGATTTTCCGCTCTTGGGTGGACAAAGAGAGAAGCGATTTGAATATTATGAGGAGACTCATGAGCACTTACGGAACATGCTTAACATTCTGGCGAATGAGGGATATGTTTGGCAAGTGACTCACGACCAATTTCCAGTCTATGAAATGTCAGACCAGTTCATTGATATATTGAAGGCAGGCATTTCCTCATGAGAGTCATCAAAGGAACTAGAGCGAATTCCTGATTCGTTTGTGGGATGGTAGGGGCAATCCCTTGTGGTTGCCCAACTGGAATGGGCGAGGACAAGCCGTCGCCCCTACGCTGACACCACCAATCAATTCGGAATCCGCTCTAAATGATAGAGATTGG
>JACQWQ010000203.1 GCA_016209205.1 Chloroflexota bacterium | reverse complement strand
GCCTACATCGCACATCGCCAGAATCTCTATGCCAAACCAGAGAACCTGTCCCTTCGATTCCTCAGGGCAGGCTCTGAGCGCAGCCGAAGGAAGCTTCGTCCCAGATGTTTCACAGAGTTTACTCGCGATGGAGTTCATCGCACGAAGCATGAAGGGTTCAACAGACAGTTTCTGCGGGTCACGCAGCCCGCGTGGGCTGGGCATCTCAGAATGACAGTGCGTAAGGTGAGTTATCAACCGCGAATCGCACGAGTCTATGCCAATCCGGGAAATCCATTCGCGTAGATTCGCGTAGAACCTGTCCCGAAGCATTGAGGGATTCGCGGTTTCTCATTCTATGGATATTCGCGCCTACAACCGTCAAGCGTGGGACATTCAAGTCGAGCAAGGCAACCAATGGACGCAGCCCGTCTCGCCTGAAGTAATTGCGAACGCGCGGCGCGGCGAATGGAGCGTTCTGCTCACCGAACAAATTCCCGTACCGCGCGCTTGGTTCGTGACGTATTCATCCTTCACTCCGTTCGGGACAGGCAGTTTGACGCATGACGTTTCACGCTTCACGCATGACGTTTCACCCTCTCCCGCGCGCTCGATTCAAGATTACGATATTTTGTGTCTCGCGTCGGGCGGGGGGCAACAAGCGCCAACCTTTGCGGCAGCGGGCGCGAATGTGACTGTCTTGGACAATTCGCCCAAGCAACTCGGACGCGATCGTTTCGTCGCCGAACGTGAAGGATTGCACATCACGACGCTTGAAGGCGACGCGCGCGATTTGTCCATGCTCGCGGACGAATCGTTCGACCTCGTGTTTCACCCCGTTTCCAATTTATTTATCCCGCAAGTGCGCCCGATTTAGCACGAAGCGTTTCGCGTGTTGCGTCATGGCGGCGTGCTGCTCGCGGGCTTTATGAATCCCGCGTTTTATCTTTTTTCGATTGATGCGATAGAAGGCAAGGAACCGCTCGTCGTCGTCAACAAACTGCCCTACAACGACCTCGAACATTTGCCAGCAGCACAGTTGGAAAAATTCATGGCGCAAGGTACGCCGCTCGAATACAGCCATTCCCTCACCGACCAAATCGGCGGACAACTTGACGCGGGTTTTCATCTCGTCGCGCTGTACGAGGATTATCACAGTAATGTCGCGTTGAGCCGATACATGCCAAGCTATCTCGCGACGCGCGAGGTCAAACCATGACGCGCGTTAGACCCAGTTGTGCTACAATCCTTTCCGCTCCAGATAACGCGTAAGCGTAGTAACGATTTCAATCGTTCCCTCTTGGCTAACCAGCACGAACGAATGAATTCGTCACTACATCGTTCGTCATGCGCTTTCCTCATTTCTCATCTCTTTTTTTCTTCTTCCTGCTTGCGTTTTTTTCCGTTTCCTCCGCTTTTGCCGCGCAACACGATCCATTCAAAATTTACACTACGCGTGATGGCCTCGCGGGCGATTACGTTACCGCCATCGCGTTCGCGTCGGATGGCAGCGCGTGGGTCGGCACAACCGAAGGCGCGACGCACATCGAGCCGCAGCGTTGGACCAGTTATACACGCGTGCATGGGCTGGGCGACAGTTGGATTACCGCCCTCGCGATTGCGCGCGACCAACGCGTTTGGTTTGGCACACACAGCGGCGGCGTTTCCGTTTTCGATCCCAACGCGAAAACATTCACGACATACAAGCTCGACAATTCGGAGATTCCGTCGAACTTTGTTACACAGCTCATTATAGATTCCAAAAAATATATGTGGGTCGGGACGTTGAATAACGGCGTCGCGCAATTCGATCCGGGGACACAGCGATGGAGTCGTCATGCTCTCACCAACACTTCTATCACGTATCTGCTACATGGCTTTGACGAACGACGAACGCTGTGGGCAATTGCCGACGGACGCGTGTATGCATTGAACGGCGGCAAGTGGGAATTGCGCGAACTCCCCAATGACGAATCCGCGGTGGGGCTGTTTGACGATCACCGGCAGATGGTCGCGGTCACGCGCGAGCGCATGTTTCTTTGGAACGGAGAGACATGGGAAAAATATGTGCCCTTTCAAGGGAGGGGATTGTCTCCCTCGTTTGGAATCTTGAAAGAATCGGACATCACCGCAAGCGCGGAAGGCACGGGCGATGATCTCTGGTACGGCACTCCGCGCGGCTTGTATGTTTTGAACCCACTCTCCTCGCTGAAACCGCCCCCCCCCCTCCCCGTCGTCCTCATTCACGGTTGGACGGTTGCGGGCGATGACACGCTGGAAACAAGCGAATTTCGTTTTCTCAAGAGTTACGCCGACCGTGACGGCATTCCGATGTATTACGTACGCGGCGTGTCGCCCAAGAACACGCTGTATCAAAACGCGCAAGTGATTCGCGACGAAATCGCACGCGTGAAAAGAGAAACGGGCGCGGACAAGGTAAACATCGTCGCGTTTTCGATGGGCGGCATGAACGCGCGCGCGTATCTCGAAACGTCGCTGTATGCGAACGACGTAAACCGCGCGATTATTCTGGGCACACCGCAAGCAGGCGTGGATATTTGGAAACCGATCTTGTTTCAACAAATTCTTGCCAAGCCCGATGAACCATCGGCGATAGAACTCTCACCCGAGTACGCGCAAAGAATTGTGAATGCAACGCGTTTGCCAAATCCAAACGTGCCGTATGATTTGTTGATCGGCGACGCGCGACAACAAGCGGGTTTGGAGTTCCTTGACGACATGCCTGCCAGCGACGCGTTGATTTCGGTAGCCAGCGCGCTCGCGCTTGACCCCTCGCCAAACTCGGGGCAAGCCCCTCCGCCAAACTCGGGGCAAGCCCCTCCGCCAAACTCGGGGCAAGCCCCTCCGCCAAACTCGGGGCAAGCCCCTCCGCCAAACTCGGGGCAGGTCACACCGAACGTGCGCAAGCACATCAACGCCGACTTGCACGATTGGGGGCCCGAAGCAGTGCCGCTCGACCTCACCGGCTATCTCTATCCGCGCGATACATGGGAACGTTATTTGCGCAACGCGCTGCGCAACAACGACAACGCGCCCATCGGCTCCGAAGTTCTCACCTCTCCCCTAACCCCTCTCCCAAAGGGAGAGGGGAATTTGCCCCCCTCCCCCGCTGGGGGAGGGGTTGGGGGTGAGGTATGGACGGGAAATCACACGCCCGTCGTCACCGCGAAAATTCGCGCGGGCGAAACGGTGACGCGCACAGTGTTGATTGACGAAAACAAGTCCGCGCGTTTCATTGCGTATTACCCCGGCGGGAAAATGGATTTTTCAATCATCGCGCCCGACCGCAAAAAATACGAACCCAGCGATCTGCCGCGCGAGGATGAAGCGGGTGTCTTGTCGCTCTCGACCGATATTGCCAATTTCAGCGGCTATGTCGTCAAGAACGCGTCGGTGGGCAAATGGGAATTGGTTCTCACGCGCACCGACAGGGGAGAGGATGGAGTTGACGTTTCGGCGTACGTGGAATTGGATGCGCCGTTGACGCTCAATGCCCTTGTGCGTTGGCAAACCCTCGACTTGGGTGCATCCAACATCATTACCGGATCCGTGCGAATGGATTCCGGGAAGACGGTGCGGGAAGTGAAAATGACCGCACGCGTTGCCCAACCCGCCACAGTACCAGGTGAACCGTATTCATTCACAGAGATAGAATTGTTTGACGACGGGAAACACAATGACGGCGTGGCGAACGATGGTTTTTTCGCGAATGATTTCAAGCCGGCACGCGCGGGATGGCATCTTGTGTTTGTTAACGCGGAGGGAAACGGTTTTACACGCGCAACCGAATTTCTCATTGCTGTTAACCCGAACGATGCGCAGATTGAGAGTCCAGCCACATTTGCTCACAAGAACGACTTGTGGACACTTGATGTAACTGTGACCGTGCATCGGGCAGGGCAGTATGCTTTGCGCCTGTCTTTTTGGAACCCGGCATTGAATTACACAATTGTGCAGAAACTTGACCTCTTTGCCGCCCACACGGGAACAAACGTGATATCCATTCCTCTTGACCGCGAACCCAGAGAATGTTTTGCAGATTCGAGATTACTCGATGTAAATGGCGCTGCGTTTGAAACAGATCACATCAATCAGCCATGCCCTTGGGAATAGCCATGAAAAAATCACGTCTCTCTTTTCTCCGACGCCCGCTCTTTTGGCTCGCGCTCATCGTCTTTGGCGCGCTCGCGGCCGGCGGCGCGTATTTTTATTTCAATCAACAACAAACGCGCGCGCAAACCACTGTCGTCGTTTCGCGCGGCGATCTCAAAGCGACGGTGAATGCCAATGGGCGCGTGCGCGCCGTAAAAAGCGTGCGGCTCGCGTTTCCGCTTTCGGGGTTGATTACCAACATCCGTGTGCAGGAAGGCGATGCGGTACAAGCGAACGCTGTGCTGGCAGAACTCGACAAGCGCGAATTTGAACGTCGCGTCAAGCAAGCCGAAATGAATGTGCAGGCGCGGGAACAAGATTTAAGGGAAGCGCAGCAGCCGCCGCCCGCGCAAGAATTGGAAATCGCGCAGCAGAGTTTGAAAAAAGCCGCGCTCGCGCTCGCCGCCGCGCAGGATCGCTACAAACAAGACGCGACCGACGACAACAAAATCGCGCAGGACATTGCGCAAAGCGATTACGACATTGCCCGCGCGAATTTTGAACGCCAAACGCGCGGACCCACGCCCAAGCAACTCGACGCTTTGCAGCGCGCGATTGACAGTGCAACCATTGATTTACAAAACGCGCGCGACGCTCTGGCAGAAACGGAACTGCACGCGCCGTTTGACGGCGTTGTTACCGAAGTAAACGGCGCGGTGGGACAACTCTTGGGCGGTTACAGCCCCGTCGTCGGCTTGGCAGATTTGACGCGCTTGGAAATCCTCGCCGACATTGACGAGATTGACGTAGCGCAGGTGCAAGAAGGTCAAATGGTGGAACTGCGGTTTGACGCGTTCCCCGGCGAATCGGCAACGGGCAAACTCACGCGGCTGTTTCCCGTCGCCAACACGGATCGCGGCGCGACGGTCTATCGCGCGGTTGTCGCGTTGGACCCGACAGAATTAAAGCTGCGTCCGGGGATGGGCGCAACGGTCAACATCGCAACGCTGGTCAAGAAAAACGTGCTGCGCGTGCCGTCACGCGCGATCAAAAGCGCGGGCGCGCAAAAAATCGTCGTCGTCCAAGAAGGAAACCAAACGCGCAATGTCGTTGTCGAGACCGGTGTCTCGGACGGAAATCAAACCGAAATCATCAGCGGCGTGATTGAGGGGACAGTGGTTATTGTTGAGTAGGGAACGCTCGCCGCAGCGTTCCCCGCGCGGGGGATGGAACGAAACGGCGTTCGTTCCGTACGGTCACAGCGTGATGTCCGCGAAAATCGGCAGGTGATCCGAACCGGTGACGTCGAGCGTCCACACGCGCGTTTGATAGGGCTGCGCGCTCGCCAGAAAAATTTCGTCCAACTTTTGTTTGAACCGCAAAGCGCGTATGGCTTGCGTCCACCGAATTTCGTCGGAAATCGCGTACAAGCCCGATTCCGCTGCATCGCGTTTCAACTGCGCCCACGTCGGGCGACTGCCAATGCGGAACGTGTTGAAATCGCCCGCGAGCAAGATCAAGTCTACGCGCGGGCGCGCGTTCAATTCATCCAACACCGCGCGAAATTGCCGCTGCTTGAACCGATACCCCAATACGTCGAGGTGCGCGGCGCACACGCGCAAACTGCTCGCATTCCACTTGCCGTCGCCGATGAGATTTACGCGCGGCTGACGTTTCAAACGATTCAAAACGGCGCGTTCCGCGCGCGGCACATTAACCTGTTCGTGCTGTGGCAGCGTGTGATGTTCAATCGAATCCATCTGCACGCGCGCCGTATTCCACACCAACGCGTTCGCTTGCGGGTGCGCGCCGAGATGATGATAGACGTGATGGTACGACGCGTACGAGATGCCCAACGCGTGCGCGATGCTCGACGCGTCATCGCCGTGCGCATGCACGGACGCCTCTTGCAAGGCAAGGAGGTCAAGCCCGCGAAAATCAGGATGCTGCGCAATGAGTTCGAGAATATGCGCGCGTTTCATCCCGACTTGAATGTTCCAGGAACAAAAGCGTAACGTTTGCGACATAAAGGTTAGATCAGGCCTGCCCATTATACTCGCAGACGCACTCGCGTGTCAGTCAACCAAGAGACCTGACAGGTTTTCAGAACAGTTGTTGACCGTATCACGCGCGCGGTTTACGACGCGAAAGGTCTGTGTGACGCGCACGCGACAGAAACCTGTCACAGTACATCACAAATGTCATTTCGAACGGAACGCAGTGGAGTGAAGCCTTCGGGACAGGTCTGCGCGAATCTTGGCGAATCTTACAAATCCGAATATTTCGCGCCGATTCGCTTGGATTCGCGCCGATTCGCGTTGGGCAAGTTTCTGTAGTCAAACATACCAATCGGTATGACCATCTCGAAATAACAGTTTCCCAAATTGTGATGTACTGTGTCAGGTCTTGCATATTTGTCAGCCCGCTTGAAATAGCTACAATAGCAGCATTCGCCCGCACCAATCCATGAGCCAACGTTTCTTTTGTCTCGTCGCCGCTGCGTGCGCGCTGGTCGCTTGCACGAGTGAACCTGCCCCAACCTCGCAAGCAGGCGCACCTCCCACGCACACCCCGCGCCCTTTGCTTTCATCGGGAGACCAAGCCACCGCGACCCTTGCTGCCGAACCGACGGAAACTCCCGAACCCACCCCAACGCCTGGTCCGATCTTTATTGAATACAAAGTGCGCGCGGGCGATACCCTCGGCGCCATCAGCGCGCGCTTTGATTTGAGCGTCGAGGACTTGATGAAAATCAACGGCTTGACCGATCCCCATTCCTTGCAAATCGGGCGGGTCTTGAAAATCCGGGTATTGGTCGAAAAGGTCGGACCCGACGTAAAAATTTTGCCCGATAGTGAAGCCGTGTACGGACCCGCGTACAAGGATTTCGACCTCAACGCGTTTCTCGCAAAATATCCCGACAGTTATCTCGGTTCGTACAGTGAAATCATCGAAGGGCAAAATCGAACGGGCGCGGAAATCATTCAACTCGTCGCGGAACGTTTCAGCGTGGGACCGCGCGTGCTGTTGGCGTTGATGGAACTGCGAGCCAGTTGGATTACCGCGTCCGCGTTGGAGGGCAATCAAATCGCATTTCCGATGGGCTTGCAAGATCCGGGGCGTCAGAATTTGTATCGCCAGGCGGCGTGGGCGGCGAACCAAATCAACGCGGGGTATTACGGGAAAATTTCGGGGCGGCTCGGCATTTTGGAGTTTGCCGATCGGCAGCGCGCGCAGTTCGCGTACGGATTGAACCCCGGCACGGCGGCAATTCAGAATGTCTTGGCGAAAACGGCAACGTGGGACGAATGGCAAACCCTCGTCGCGCCGCAAGGATTTCGCGCGGCGTACGAAAAATTATTCGGCGACCCGTACCAGTACGAAGTGAAACCGCTGCTGCCGAAAAATTTGCAGCAACCGTCTTTGGGCTTGCCAATCGAGGCCGGCAAGTTGTGGTACTTTACGGGCGGACCCCACGCGGGTTGGGTGGATGGCAGTCCGTGGGCAGCAGTGGATTTCGCGCCCGCCGATCAAGCGGGCTCGTGTTGGCCATCCAAGTATTGGGCGATTGCTGCCGCGCCGGGCGTTGTGACGGCTTCCGAGAATGGGCGCGTCGTCCAGGATTTGGACGGCGATGGTTTTCAAGGCACGGGCTGGGCGTTACTTTATATGCACTTGGCGGATGAAGAGCGCGTCGCCGTGGGCGCCAAGTTAAAAGCCAACGATCCGATCGGGCATCCGTCGTGTCAAGGCGGCGCAGCGGAAACGAGTCACGTGCATTTCGCGCGTTTGTACAATGGTCAATGGATTCCTGCGGGCGACACAAAAATTCCGCTCGTGCTTTCTGGTTGGACGTTCAGCGCGGACTCGCAGGAATATGACGGCGCGATGACGCGCGGCGACCAAAAGCGCACGGCGGAAAATCAACGCATCGAAGAACAAAACGGTATCACGCCTAACGGCGCGCAATAGATTTGTAGACAGGATTAATAGGATTAGAAATAATCTGTCCAAAATCCAGTTTTCGCAATTCCAAACGTATGGGTTTCCAAAATAGTGTACGCGACGCGCGACACTGGCGCATTTCACATTCTAGTGTTGCGCTGCTGTTCGCGCTGCTGGCGACGCTGCTTGCCTTTGCCCCGCAGTGGTTTCCCGCGCCGCTCGCGCTCGGCTTGGGTATGATTTTCGTTTTCCTCTTGCCCGGCTATCTCCTCGAGCAGATTTTGTTTGCCGCGCGCGAACTCACACTTACCCGCCTCCCGATTTTTTTTGTGTTCAGTTTGGCGGTTTGGGCAATTCCCGCGACGGCGCTCCAGGTGCTCGGCGCGGATTGGTTCGCCTTTCGCGTGGTGTTCGTCAGCGTGTTGTGGGCGCTGACGCTTGGCGCGCGAATCCTCCCCCACCCTTCCCCTCTCCCGCCAGCCCAGCGCGAAAGGTTCGTCGAACTCGCGCTTGCGTTGATTTGTGTCGGCGTCGCGTTGGAAGTGGCGCGCGGTCCGCGCGACGGCGATGACTGGATGTATCTGCAAATCATTCAGCAATTTATGGCGAGTGACCCGTTTCAAATTCGCGCGGCGACCGAAGTGCGCTACAGCATTCGGTATGCCGTGCACGTGTGGATTTTTTTGCAGGCATTTCTGGGGCAGTGGCTGAACGCGGATGTGGTCACGCTCGTGCGCGAAATTTTGCCGACGCTGCTCGCGCCGCTCGGGCTGGTGAGTTTTTTCGCGTGGGGCAAAACTTTGTTTGGACGCGGGCGCGCGGCGCTCCTCGCGGTCGCGATTCAACTCGCGATTGTTGCCACCTTTGCGCGCGGCGACGCGTGGGGCTTGGGTTTTTTTGCGCGCGCGGCGCAAGATAAATTTTTGGTGTGGCTGGTGATTTTACCGGTCGCGTTATTGTTCGCGTGGCGCTACTTGGGCGACGGCAAGTTCACCCATTGGTTCGCGTACGGCGCGGTCATTCTCGCCGCAATGTGGGTGCATCCGGTCAGCGTCTATTTGGTCATGTTGACGCTCGGCGGGTTTGCCTTGTTCAATCTCATTTCGCGCGCGCCCTTCCCGCGCCGCCGGTGGTTGGTTCTCACCATTGCCAGTCTGCCCGCACTGCTCGCACCCGTCGTCATTCGCGCGACGACACTGCCAGCAGTTTTTACAGTCAACACACCCGAAGTGGCAGCGTACCTGCGGCTCAGTGTAGGACGCTTGTTGTTTCAACCGCCGTTTTACATTGCCGACCCCGCGCTGCTCTCGCACCCCGCGATTTTGTTTGCGCTGGCAATGTTGGTCTGGTTCGCCCCGCGCGTGCGCACCGAACCACGTATTCAATTTTTGTGGGGCAGCACGCTCGTGCCGCTCGCGCTGTTGTTCAATCCGTACACCGCGCGCCTGTTGGGCGAAATGCTGACGCCGTGGCAATTGTGGCGCATGACGTGGAACATTCCGGCAGCGTTCCTTTTGACCGAAACGATTCTATGTGGGCTTTCTGTCATTTCGAGCGGAGCGAGAAATCTCGATGGGCAAAACCGAGATTTCTCGCAAGAACGGCTCGAAATGACATCTAACCGCGCGCGCCTGCCGCGTTGGCAGCTCGCCGCGGGCGCGGTCACATTGATTGTCATTGCGGTGGGCGCGGTGTGGCTGGCGAATCAAAATTTTTCGCGTTCGTGGCGCAACCTTACCGACGACCACGCGCTGGCACCCGCCGTCGAGGATATGCTCCAAACCTTGCGCGGCACACTGCATGAGCCGTCGAATGTGTTACTGCCGCGTGAGATGACGCGCTATGCGTCGGCGTACACGTACAACGCGGTGGTCATGTCCAACGAAGCGCACACGGACGAAGACACGCGCGGTAAACAGATTGACCGCTTTTACGATCCCAAAGCCGACCCGAAATTTCTCAACGCCTTCCTGGACGTGTGGCAAATAGATTACGCGGTCGTGCCGAACAATTCACTGCAAAACAAATTCTTGCAAACGCGCCCGCACACGCAGCCGCTCTATCACAACGCGGAGTTGAGTTTGTATCGCATCGAACGATAAAACGCGATGCGCTTTTCCATTGACGCTTTGGCGCAGTCACCCTATAATTTCCATACCCTCTATTTGCCCGTGGTTTTGTGTTTCTGGTCGCACGCCTGTTTGCTTCGTTTGATCGCCCTCTGCTGGAGCAGACACTATGCCTTCCCTCGACAACGCCCATGCACTCATTGTCGGCATCGCGAATTATCAGCGCATCAATCCGCTGCCGCCGACCGTCTTGAAAGACGCGCAGGACATTTACAATCTGTTGGTGCGCCCCGACCAAGGCGGTTATGTCAGCAACAATGTGCAGCTGCTCCTCGACGAGCACGCAACCCTTGCTGCACTACGTCAGCAATTGTCCGACCTGGCGCAGCGCAGCAACGCGGACTCGACTGTCTTGATCTACATTTCGAGCCACGGCGGGAGCGCCGAAACCCGCGACGGTTTGCGCACATACCTGCTGCCCGTGGACGCTGATCTCTCCTCGAACTCTACTCTCGATCAAACTGCGCTGTCGGGCGGCGAATTCACCAACGCCTTGCGCCGTATCCCCGCGCGCAAGGTGTTGGTGATTTTCGACTGCTGTCACGCCGGGGGGCTCGGTCAGCCGAAGGACGCGCGGGCGCGGGTGATCAAAAGTGGTTTGCCCGCAAGCTATTACGACCAGCTCAAAATGGGCCGCGGGCGCGTGATTCTCGCCTCGTCGCGCAGTGACGAATCGTCGTTCATCCAGCCGGGCGCGGGGAATTCAGTCTTTACCGAGCACCTGTTGGCAGGCTTGCGCGGCGGCGCACCCGCGCCCGGCGGCATAGTGTGGGTGCTCGACTTGTTCAAGTACGTACAGCCGCGCGTCACCGCGGCGCAGCCGAACCAGCATCCCATCTTGAAAGCGGAAATCGAACAAGACCTCCCCGTCGCGCTTTCGCTCGGCGGCAAAGGCGCGGCGGCGCCGCTCCAACCCGCTGCGTTACCGCCGCGTGCGAACCCGTTCACTTATGACGTGTTCGTCAGTTATTTCGATCAAGACCCCGACAAAACGTGGGTGCGCAAGACGCTGCTGCCGCGACTTGTAGCGGCGGGTTTGAAGGTGTGCATTGACTATTTGTGTTTTCGTCTGGGCGCGGCGAAGGTGGAGGAAATGGCGCGGGCGGTGGAGCAGAGCCATTACACACTGGCAGTGCTGACGCCGAATTATTTGAACAGCGGTTTCGACGAATTTGAAAATATCCTTGCCGAAACGCTGGGGCGCGAAAAGAAACAGCGGCGGTTGTTATCTCTCCTGCGCGAGGACTGCCAACCGAACTTGAGAATGCGGGCGCGGGTATGGCTTGACCTGACGGATGACGAGCAGTTCGAGATGAACATGGAGCGCCTGTTGTACGAGCTGCATCAACCTGCCGCTGCGGATTGACTTGCGGGTCAAACTCGACTGCACCGATTTGGAGAGGATACCGAACCCCTCGTTTGGTATATAATGCTCCTGAACCCGAGAACCAGTTCGTCTCGTGCGGCTGTCCTTTTACGATTCCTTATTGAGCAGTGCCGTGGCTGATCCTCCCGCGTGCGAACTTTTCATCTCGTTTGCCCCCGCCGACCGCGCATGGGTCGAGGGCTTTCTCCGCGACGCGCTCGCACAAGCGGGCGTGAAATTTCAGTCCGAAGCCGCCTTCGCGCTCGGCGTCCCGCGCCTCCTCGAATTCGAGCGCGCCATCAAACACTGCCCGCGCATTCTCCTCGTCCTCTCGCCCGCGTATCTTGCCGAAGGGTCCACCCAATTCCTTGACCTGCTCGCGCAGAGCTATGGTCTCGAAACCGCCACCTGGCCCGTCATCCCGCTGATCCTGCACCCCCTCCAACTGCCCCCGCGCCTGGCGATGCTCACTGCGCTCGACGCGACCAATGTAGATGAGCATGAGCGCGTCGTGGCGCGGCTCTGCGCCGAGTTAAAGCGTCCGCCCCCTGCGCCCTCCGCCAAACCACCCTGCCCTTATCCCGGCATGGTGCCCTTTCGCGAAGAGGATCGTGCGCGCTTTTTTGGACGCACGCGCGAAGTACAGGACTTGCTGGCGCGACTGCGTGTTCATCCCTTTCTCACCGTCATCGGTCCATCCGGCAGCGGCAAATCGTCAGTCGTGTTCGCGGGACTCGTCCACCAACCCCGCGCAGGCGATTGACCGATTGCTCGACGCGCGACCGAACGCGCGGCGCTTACTGCTGGTCGTGGATCAATTCGAAGAGGTCTTTACGCTGGCGCGCGCCGAAGCCGCGCCGTTTCAACAAGCTCTGCTGCAGCTCGCGCATACGCCCAACCATGGCCTGAGCCGAAGCCCTGACCCTGAGGGAAACGAAGGGGAAGGGTCTGCGAACGGCTGTTTCGTGGTCTTGACCGTGCGCGCCGACTTTTATCCCGACCTGATGGTGTGTCCATTGTGGTCCGAGATTGACAAGCACCGCGTCGAAATCCTGCCGCTGGACGCAGCGGGCTTGCGCGAGGCGATCGTCAAGCCCGCCGAGGGCGCGGGTGTCTTTGTCGAAGCCGCGCTGGTGGAACGATTGGTCGCGGATGCGGCGGGTGAGCCGGGCGTTTTGCCGCTGGTCCAAGAGACGCTGGTGCTGCTGTGGGATCACCTCGAGCGCCGCTTTTTGCCGCTGCGCGCGTACGAGCAATTGGTGCTGCCGCGCCGCGCGTACGAACAAGCGGGCGAGCCGCCGCGCACGGGCTTGCAGGTGGCGATGGAGCGGCGCGCCCAAGCCGCGTTGGATGAATTGAATCCCGCGCAGCAAGCGCTGGCGCGGCGCATCTTTTTGCGCTTGATTGAATTTGGCAAAGGACGCGCCGACGTGCGTCGTCAACAAGCGGCGGCGGATTTGCGCGCGGCGGGCGATGATCCTGCGTTGTTCGAGCAGACCCTGCGCCATTTCGCCGACCACCGCTTGTTGACTTTGAGCGGGCAAGAAACGAAAGCCCGCGAAAAGAACGAAAGCGCGGTGCAGGTGGACATTGCGCACGAGGCATTGATCACGGGCTGGCGCACATTGCAGCAGTGGGTGACCGAACGGCGCGAGGCGGAACAGACGCGGCGGCGGTTGGAGGA
>JACQWQ010000202.1 GCA_016209205.1 Chloroflexota bacterium | reverse complement strand
CGATTGGTGCATCTCGCGCCAGTTGTGGTGGGGACACCGCATCCCTGTGTGGTATGCGCAAGACGGTTCGATGTTTTGTGCGCGCACCGAAGAAGAAGCGTACGCGCAAGCGCGCGCGAAATTGGGCAACGATGTGAAATTAGAGCAAGACCCCGATGTGCTCGACACATGGTTCTCATCAGGACTGTGGCCCTTTTCCACGCTCGGCTGGCCCGACGACACGCCTGACTTGCGATATTTCTATCCGACGTCGGTGCTCGAAACCGGTTACGACATTTTGTTTTTCTGGGTGGCGCGCATGATCATGATGGGCATCGAGTTGATGGACGACATTCCGTTCGACACGGTGTATTTGCACGGCATCATGCGTCACACCGACGGCAGCAAAATGTCCAAGTCCGATTTTCGTCCCGGCGACAATCCGCTCGACGTGATCGCAGATTATTCGGCAGACGCGCTGCGCTTTTTCATCATCACCAGCAGTTCACCCGGCAACGACGTGCGCATGAATTTGGACAAAGTCGCGGACGCGCGCAACTTTGGCAATAAAATCTGGAACGCCGCGCGGTTCGTCATTTCCAACTTGGGGGACACCGGCGCCTTGACGTTTGACGAATCATGTTTGAGTTTGCCCGACCGCTGGATTCTCTCGCGCCAACGCGGTTTGGTAACTCGCGTAAACGCGCTCTTTGACGAATATCGTTTCAACGAAGCCGCGCAAGAGATTTATCATTTCTTGTGGGACGAATACTGCGACTGGTACATCGAAGCGTCGAAAGTGACGTTGAACGGCAGCGACGATGAAGCGAAACAAAACACGCGTGCGGTGTTGGTGCACGTGCTCGACCAATCGCTGCGTCTTTTGCACCCGATCATGCCGTACGTGACCGAAGAAATTTGGCAGCACCTTCCGCACGAGGAGGAGGCGTTGATTGTGGCGGAATGGAATCGCGGCGGCGAAGCGACCAATCCTGATGCCGAAGCCGCGTTCGCGCGCATCATGGACGCGGTGCGCGCCATCCGCAACGCGCGTTCGGAATTCAACGTGGAACCCGCAAAGCGCATTGCGGCAATCATTGCGGCAGGCGAACACACCGCGTCGTTTGAATCGCAGCGCGCCGTTCTCGCATCGCTCGCGCGCCTCGATGCCGCGCGATTGCAAATTGTCGCGCAAGTAGACGCGAAACCCGAACAAGCATTTTCCACAATCCTCGATTCGGGCATTCAACTCTATCTGCCGCTCGCGGGCATGTTGGATTTGGAAAAAGAAAAGAAGCGTCTTTCCACCGAACTCGACAAAGCGCGTGCAGACACAGAACGTCTGCAAGCGAAACTCAACGGCGATTTCGCCACCAAAGCGCCCGCCGATGTGGTGCAGCGCGAACGCGACCGCTTGAACGCGACGCGCGAACGGATTGCGAAACTGCAAGAGCAGTTGGAAGGGATCAAGTGAACAGGTAAATAGGAAAACAGGTAGGGCTTGGCAAACTCGCTTGACAGCGGACGCGACTTGGTAAGAGACCAAGCGCTATATCAAGCGATGATGATCGCCAAGCGTGAATCAGTGTATAATCCTCTCACCCATTTTTCGTGAGAGGATTTTTATTATGGAGGATGCCGCGACCCTACGCAACGCGCTGATAGATGGCTTGAAACAAAATCAATGTATCACGGATGCGCGCGTCGAAGCAGCATTCCGCGCCGTGCCGCGCCATCTCTTTGTGGCTGACGTGCCGCTTGAACAAGCGTACGCCGACGATGCCATCATTACCAAGACAATAGAGGATGTTCCTGTCAGTTCCATTTCACAGCCCGCGATGGTCGCGGTGATGTTGGAACAACTCGCGCTGCGCGAAGGGGATCGCGTTCTGGAAATCGGCGCGGGCACAGGGTACAACGCGGCTTTGATGGCGCAGCTGGTCGGCGCAAGCGGTCACGTAACGACGATGGACATTGACGAGGATATTGTCGCGCAAACCAAGAAAAACCTCGAGGGCGCGGGCATTGCGAACGTCCAAGTCATTTGCGCCGATGGTGGCTTCGGCTATGCGCCCAATGCGCCGTACGATGCAATCATCGCTACAGTGGGGATTTGGGATATTCCACCGACTTGGCTCGAACAATTGCGTCAGGGCATGCGTCTCGTGGCCCCGCTGATGCTCAATAGCTTTCAACGATCCATTGCATTTCGGCGTGTTGATAATCAGCTCATCAGCGCGAGTATTCAACGGTGTGGTTTTTTGCGGCTGCGCGGACAGTTTCAGAGTTCAGAACAATTCATTGATTTGGGAGACGCAGGGATTAGTGTTGATGATACAGCGCGGGTTGACGCAATAGCGGTGAAAGCACTTTTGGCACAGACGCCGCGCCAAATACAAATCGCCGAGCAAGGCGAGGAACTGCGTAACTTCCTGTATTATCTTGGCTTGCGCGGGGAATTGGTTTTCATTCTCTATGCGGACAAAGAAAAATTTGGTTTTTCATTCGCGAGAGGATTATCGGCAGGGACATCGAGCATGGTGCTTGTGACGCAAGCCGATTACACGACACCTTTATCCAATCAAATCAGCGTCTATGGCGATGACAGCGCGTCGGATCGTTTTCAAGTTCTGTTGGAAGAATGGACAACGCGCGGGCGTCCGCAACTTGACCTAGCCCAGATCACCGCCGCGCCGCTCGGCACATTCTTGAATGATTCAAACAAACTCGTCCTCCGCAAACGGTGGATGGAATATGAAATAGATTTTCAAAATACACGGAATCAAGTAAACAGGTGAATAGGTAAACAGGTAAACAAGTAGATATTTCTATTGTCTACTTGTCTACTTGTTTACCTTTCTACCCATTTCTTTGTCTACCCCATGCGCGTCATCGCCGGAACCGCCAAAGGTCGCACGCTCAAGTCGCCGCCCGAATCCACGCGTCCCATCACCGACCGCGTCAAAGAAAACTTGTTCAACATTCTCGGCACGGACGTGATTGACGCGAACGTGTTGGATTTGTTCGCGGGTGCGGGCAGTGTGGGCATCGAAGCATTGTCGCGCGGCGCGAAACACGCGACGTTCGTGGAATTTAACGACGACGCGCTGAAAACCATTCGCGCAAATTTAACGCTGACGAAATTGATTGGCAAAGCAACCGTCGTGCGCGAAAATGTGTATCGCTTTTTGAAAAAGCCGCCTGCTGTGCCGCATGAACACTCCGGCAGCCCGTCGAGTGCTCATGTGTCAACGCCATACGATTTGATCTATGTCGCGCCGCCGCAATACAAAGAGATGTGGAAAGAAACGCTGAAACTCCTCGACGCGCGCCCGCAGTGGTTGAGCGAGAACGGCATTCTCGTCGTGCAGATTCATCCCGTCGAGTTTGAAGAATTGGAATTAAAGTCGTTTGTGTTGGACGATGAACGCAAGTATGGCAGCACGCTGTTGTGTTTTTATGTGAAACAAAAATGAACTCATCGCATTTTCGTTTGCCCTCGACGCGCTGGATCATCGCGGTTTTGTTTGCGGCGGCGGTCTCGTTCGCCGTCCTGTATCATCTTTTTGTGCCCGGCGCCAAGAACGAGTTTTGGGACAATCTGGTCGCCACCGTCATCGGTCTCATTATCGGCATCAGCATCCCGGTTTTTTTGGAGCGCACGGCGCGCAAATCGGATGAATCCATTCAGCGTCTCAAAACGCTGCGCCTGGTGCAAAACGAGATAATTCACAATCACGCGGCAGTGGATTTCATTCTCGCCGCCGACGGGGTTACGTCGCAGGAAATGCTGCAACATCGTTTCACGTCCGAAGTGTGGGACGCGCTTTCGGACGGCGGCGAATTGCGCTGGATCAACGACAATCATTTATTGCGCTGCATATCGAATGCCTACTCACGCACCAAGCCGCTCGCCCATTTGCAAGACCGCTATATTGACTCGCGCATCGTCAACGACGTCCCACGCTTTGACGCCTATTTGCGCGCACTGCGTGAAAGCATTCGGGACAGCAATCCGTTCATTGACGCCGCGCTGGATGCCGTCAATGAAGCGGTGGGAGAAAAATGAGCATCGTCTTTGACCGCGCGGTTGATTATTACGACCAAACGCGCGCGTTGCCCGAATGGCGGCATCGCGCCATAATTGACGCGTTGGTACGCGAAACGGGGATTACGCAAGATTCGCGCGTGCTGGAAATCGGGATTGGCACGGGACGCATCGGCATTTCGATTGCAGAGCATGTGCGTCGCTTGTTCGGCGTTGATTTATCGGTCGAGATGATGAACAAACTGCGGCTCAAACTCGCCAACACCAATCTCAAAATTGACATTGCCCAAGCGAACGCGCGGCACTTGCCGTTTGCGAGCAACACGTTTGACGTAGTGTACGCGGTGCACGTGTATCATCTCGTCGAAAATTGGCGCAACGCGATTCGTGACGCGCAGCGCGTGTTGAAACCGGGCGGCAAATTCGTCGTGAGTTTTCACAAGCGCGATCCCCATTCGCCCAACACGCTGTTGCGCCGCCGGATGCGCGAATTGGCAAACGAGTACGGCGTGGATACGCGTCGCCCCGGCGCACAGTCGGAAGAGGAAATTTATGCCGAAATTCTCAAATGGGATGCGGCGCCGCGCATTGTGCAAACGAGCGTGTGGCAAGAAACGGAAAATGTGTCTGAAATTTTAGAGGAAATAGACCGGCAGATTTTTTCCGAGACGTGGATGATTCCGCGTGCGGTGATGGATCAAATCAAGCCGCGCTTATGCAAGTGGGCGCAAGAAAAATTCGGCGACCCCGCGCCGCCGCTGCAAACCCGATACGATTCGCGCTGGCTGATTGCGGCAAAAGCATAAAAAAATGACGACGTTCCCCGTCGTCATTTTTTGATTCAAAACAACTGCACGCTGGCTTGCCGTTTGGCAATCGCTTCATGCACACGTTCGGCGGAAGGTTTGCCGAGATAAATGTCGGCATTCGACAATTCATCACGCACGCGAAGCAGGGGCGACTTGTCGTGGTTCCAATTTTTGTATGCTTCGCGAAATGCCGCGCGCGAAACAATATACTCGTACTTGTCTGTCAACTCGTCACTGGGTTCGGACAACGCGCCCACGTCGAACGAGCGTACGAGCGTGGTCAGGTCTTGACTGGAATAAACGGTAATAGTGTCGTCCATGACACTCCTTTCACCAAATATAATCCTTGGCAAACAAGCAACCTTTGGTTTGACCGTTCTTGGCCGGGTCAAGGCGAATTTGGATCGCATGTTTTCCCGAGAAAATTTCGGGACCGAGCCAAAGGATTTTGTCAATCCTTGGCACATACAATAGCAAAACGTCAATCTCTTGTTCGGTATATCCGGCAGAAGCAAGTTTCCCACTGCGATGATAGCTCGTCAACTCGATTTGGAGTGCCCCCTCAGTTCCACCACTGCGGTCACAGTACTTGATTTGTGCGCGATACAGTCTTTGCCCGTCGTCGAGAATTGCATCATACCTCGCACTGGGATCTGTTGGAATGCTCAGATGAGTGCCGAGCTCCATGGCACGCTCTTGGACTTGGCTCCGCCAACATTCCCTTTTGATTCGTTGAAAGCGCCATTGCAGGTGAGAAAAACGACTCCTCTTTCAATAGCTAATGAAAGAGGAGTCGTCTTGATCGGTAGCGTCCTCGGGCAGGCTCGAACTGCCAACCTCAATCTCCGCAGGATTGCACTCTATCCATTGAGCTACGAGGACAAGTGACTTCAGATTTCTGTTTGCAGATTTCAGATTGCTGATTCGAAGGATTGGCTCAATCTTAAATCTGAAATCTAAAATCTGCAATTTAAGAGCGGAGGGGGCGGGATTTGAACCCGCGCTAGAGGAATAACCCCCTAGAGCCGCTTAGCAGGCGGCCGCACTAGACCTGGCTATGCGACCCCTCCATGTTCATTAGAGGTTGGAAATTGGATGTTGGAAATTGGAACACAAGTGTCCAACTTCTAATTTCTAATTTCTAACCTCCAATTCCGGCGGAGCAGGAAGGATTCGAACCTCCGTGTCTTGCGACCATCCGCTTTCAAGGCGGCGCCGTTTGTCCACTCCGGCACTGCTCCCTGAGTGTGAAACATTCTAGCAAAGAGGCGCGGAAACGTCAAATAAAAGTTGGATGTTGGAGGTTAGAAGTTGGAAGTTAGAATCCAACATCCAACCTCTAACTTCTAACCTCCAATTATGGATAAATCCCGCGCAACCGCGTGGCTTCGGCGACGCGTCCGATGGCGAGCATCAATGCCGCGGTGCGCAAATCCACCTCATGCCGCTGTGATGTATGCACCACATTGTCGAATGCTTCGACGACCACGCGGCGCAATCGCTCGCGCGTCTCTTCTTCGGTCCAAAAGAACGATTGTAAATCCTGCACCCATTCAAAATATGAAAGCATCAAGCTCGCCGCGTTCGCCAACAAATCCGGGATAACGAAAATGTCGCGCTCGCGCAAAATATCGTCAGCATCCAGCGTCATGGGCAGGTTTGCTGCTTCGGCGATCATTTTCGCGCGGATGCGCGGCGCATTGGATGCGTCAATTTGATTCTCCAAACCGGCGAGCACCAAAATGTCGCACGGTAGTTCCAACAGTTCCGCTTCGGTGAGTTCGTCCGTGCCGGGATAACCAAGCAAAGTGCGGTTGAGCAAACGATAGCGTTCCACTTGCAGCGGATCAAGTCCGCCTTGCGCAACGATCGCGCCGGTGACGTCGCTGACCGCAATGATCTTGCAACCCGCTTCGTGCAAGAATGCCGCCGCGTTGCTGCCCGTATTGCCAAAACCTTGAATGACCACCGTCGCGCCTTCCAAGGATAATTCTTTCAGCCGCGCGGCTTGTTCGACAACCAATTTCACGCCCAGCCCGCCCGCTTCGTCACGCAACGCGCTGCCGCCGATGGCGAGCGGTTTTCCCGTCACAACGCCCGTAATCGTGCGCCCGTGATGCATAGAATACGTGTCCATGATCCACGCGACAATTTCGGGCGTGATGTTGACTTCGGGGACCAAGATATCGCTTTGCGGTCCAATGATGAAATCCACTTCGGTGGTGAAACGCCGCGAGATATTTTCCAATTCGCGTTCGGTCAAGGCGCGTCCCGTGCGCTGCCCACGTGGGTCGCACACGATCCCACCTGCCGCGCCGCCAAAGGGGACGCTCACGACCGCCGCGCGCCACGTATTGATCATGGCGAACGCGCGCATTTGATCGGGATTCACGTCGGGATGGTAGCGCAAGCCCCCGCGCGCGGGACCCATACTCATATTGTGGTGCGCGCGATAACCGGTGAACACCTGCGTGCGCCCATTCGACATTTTTACGGGAAAGGTTACGGTCAATTCACGCTTGACATTGCCGAGAAGCACGCGCAAGCGGTCTTCCAAGTTCATTGCCTCCGCCGCACGCGTGAATTGCTGTGACGCCACATTCCAGAGCATCGTCGTGGTTTTCATTTCGGTTGGCATGGTTTGAACCGTCATGGGTTCGGTCTCCTCGTTGAGAAAAAATTAGAAATTAGAAATTGGAAGTTGGAAGTTGGAAGTTGGAGATTGGAAATCAGAGTCCAACTTCTAACCTCCAACCTCTAACCTCCAACTTCCGATCTATGGATAAATCCCGCGCAGCCGCGTCGCTTCTGCCACGCGTTCGATGGCGAGAATGTTTGCCGCTTGACGCAGCGGAATGCGGTGGGCTTGGGCGCGATCGTTCACGGCATGGAACGAAGAATCCATGACCAGCTTGAGCCGCTTGTTGATTTCGTCTTCATCCCAAAAGAACGATTGTAAATCCTGCACCCATTCAAAATACGAAACCGTCACACCACCCGCGTTGCACAAAATATCGGGAACGACCATGACGTTGTTGGCAAACAAAATGCGGTCGGCTTCGGGCGTCGTCGGGCCGTTCGCGCCTTCGGCAATGATTTTCGGACGGATGCGGTCGGCATTCGCGCCGGTGATTTGTTCTTCCAACGCGGCAGGCACGAGCACGTCGCATTTCAGTTCCAACAGCTCGTCATTCGTCACGCGGTCGCAGCCGGGATAATCTACTACAGTGCGCGTCCTTTTGATATGCTTGATGAGCGCGTGCGGGTCAATGCCGTTCGGGTTGTAAATGCCGCCGTTCACATCGCTGATCGCGATAATTTTGCAGCCGAGCTCGTGCAGCATCAACGCGCTGACCGAGCCAACGTTGCCGAATCCTTGCACTACCGTCGGCGCATCGTCCAAATCCAGCTCTAAAAATTTCGCCGCTTGGGCGACGGTGAAACTCACGCCGCGTCCCGTCGCATCACTGCGTCCGAGTGAGCCGCCGAGACCGAGCGGTTTGCCGGTGGTGATGGCGCTTTCGAGATGTCCGTGATGCATCGAAATCGTGTCCATCAACCACGCCATGATTTGTTGATTCGTATTCACATCGGGCGCGGGAATGTCGCCGTCCGCGCCGATGAGCGGCGAAATTTCGGTCGCGTAACGACGCGTCAGGTTTTCCAATTCGCGCAAGGATAACGGCGTCGGGTCAACAATCACCCCCCCCTTTGCGCCGCCGAACGGGATATTGACGACCGCGCATTTCCACGTCATCCACATTGCCAACGCGCGCACTTCGTCGAGCGAAACACCGGGGTGATAGCGAATGCCGCCTTTGCCCGGACCGCGCGTGGTATTGTGCTGCACGCGATAGCCGGTGAACGAGCGCACGGTGCCATCGTCCATGCGGACCGGGAAATTGACTGTCAGTTCGCGTTTCGGCACGCGCAAAATGGCGCGGAGATCTTCCTCCAGCCCCATGAACTCGGCGGCGAGATCAAATTGCTCCTGCGCAATTTCGTACGGGGTTTTCTTGTTTGCTTGTGACATATGTCATCGAATTGAAAACGAATAAACGAATAAGCGTGAGTCTTTGTTTATTCGTTCTTGATTCGTTCGAGTATATCCGTCATGATTTCCCGCGCGAGTGCGGGATTCGCTTGTCCTTTGGTCGCTTTCATCAATTGTCCGACGAGATAATTCAAAACTGCCTCCTTGCCGTTCAAGTACGTTTGGACTTGGGCGGGATTGGCGTCAATCACTTGCTGTGCGGCGGCTTCAATCGGCGTGCGGTCGCTGACTTGGGCAAGACCTTTGGTTTTGATAATCGTGTCCGCGTCTTGGCCCGTCGCCATCATTTCAATCAAGACCGTCTTGGCTTGCGTGCTGCTGATGGTTTGGTCGTTGATGCGCGCAATCAATCCGACCAGCTGCGCGGGTAAAATTTTCAGCGCCGCAATATCACCTTCGAGCCGTGCGAAAATTTCGCCGGTCAGCCAATTGGAAATGGCTTTGGGCGAAACATTTTTTTCTTTGCCTGCGAGAACGGACGCATCGAAATAACCCGCCACCGCGCGCTCCGCGCTCAACACGCCCGCATCGTACGCGCTCAAGCCCAACTCGCTCATGTAACGCGCGCGCTTTTGCTGCGGCAATTCGGGCAGGCGCGCTTGCAATTCACTGACCCATTCGCGCGTGACGTGCAAGCGCGGCAAATCGGGTTCGGGAAAATAGCGATAGTCGTGTGCTTCTTCTTTGCTGCGCTGCGGAACGGTAACGCCGCGCGCTTCGTCCCAACCCATCGTCTCTTGGGGGACGCGTCCGCCCGCGCGCAAAATTTTTTCTTGGCGCGCCAGTTCGTACTCGACCGCATGAAACATCGCGCTGATGGAATTGAGATTTTTGATTTCGGTGCGCGTCGCGGACAATTCGCTTGAACCGCGCGGACGCAGGGAGATGTTCGGCTCGATGCGCAGCGCGCCTTTTTCCATGTCGCCCGACGACACGCCGATATAGCGCAAAATTTGGCGCAGCGCGGCGGCGTACTGTTTCACATCTTCGGCGGAATGCAGTTCGGGCTGGCTGACAATTTCCATCAGCGGCACGCCCGCGCGGTTCACGTCCACGAGCGATGACCCCGCGCCGTCGTGAAACAATTTCGCGGTATCCTCTTCAAGATGCACGCGACGGATGCCGATGCGGCGGATAGAGTTCGTCCGATTCGTGACGCCAGCGCTTTCAATTTCGAGCCAACCGTTGCGCGAAAGCGGTAAATCGTATTGCGAAATTTGATAGCCCTTTAACAAATCGGGATACATGTAATTCTTGCGATCAAATTTCGCATATTCGGGAATTTCACAATGGAGCGCGAGCGCGGTCATGATCGTCGCTTCGACGGCGGCTTGGTTGATGACGGGCAGCGCGCCGGGCATGCCCAAACAGATGGGGCAAACATGCGTATTCGGCGGTGCGCCGAACGCTTCCGCCGAACAGCCGCAAAACATTTTCGATTGGGTTAGGACTTGGGCGTGAACTTCCAGACCGATGACGGGTTCAAAATCCATTTGAGCTATTTCTTGGATTCAGGGTGATCGTGAGGATTCTCTGTGATCAACCTTTCTTCACGCGCGGCGCGCAATAATCCTAGATCTGCCGCGATAAATACGAGTGGCGGCAATTCGGCGGCGAGCAATGCGGCATTGAGTCGGAGTGCAGTCGCTAATTGGATTGCATCACAGCCACGCAGTTCGCGTCGTTGCGCCAGAATGACAGCAGAGTCAATCAATTCGCGTGATACACTTGTCAAGTGATAGCGCTGTGCGCAGTCTTGCAAAAATCTGGCGATGACGCGTGCAAGTTCCTTTTGGCTGATGCCTTGCGGGGCGCGCGCTTTATTTGCAAATGTCGCGATAGTTTCAGGCAAGGTGATTTGGGAGAGCGTTATTTCATTTCCCGCGTCATCGCTGGTGAGATTTACCACCCACGCGCTGCCGAGTTCCCTTACGTATCTTTTTACGAGTGCGCTCGTGTCCATGAACAAGGAGGTCATGTCGCTCCTGACGGTGTGCGTCCACGATTTCGGACAAAGATTCTCCGCCCGCGCGGGTCATAATATCTTGCGCCTCTTGCAGCGAGATGGGTTTTTTTATCCTTTTTTTCAATGCTGGACTTGGCGGCACAATGAATCCTTGCGCGCGTAGTTGTTGATAAAACCGCGCAGTCCGCGCCCTGATGCTCTGATCGCCCAAAGCAACATCGGACGCGGATTTTTTCTCTGGGGCTAACTGAACTGGCTCTAACGCTTCTACCAATATCTTGTACGCGATTTCATCTTCCGCTTTGCCTTCCTGTCTGGCGCGGGCGCGCAATTGTTTTTTCAGTGCGGGTGTCAATTGCAAAGTAATTGCTGTCATATTACTTTCCTCTTGGGTGATTCAGTTTTACCCCCGACTGCCCTTCTCGGGCGCGTGTCTTTTTACCATTGCGCTTGTATCCATAAACCAGTATGTCATGGCGATCCTGCCTTTGTTCTTGAACGATCTGACTCAAAGTCTTGCCGCCTGCGCGCCCCATTTCTTGAAAAATTTCTTCGCGTTCCGCCTCTGTAGATTTTGGCGCCCTGTTTCGGTCTGGTTGTTCCCACAGCAAACCTTCTTCGCGCAGTTTTTTCAAGACGCGTTGATACCGTACCTCTTCGCTCTCTTTTGGCGCACGCGCGGGATTGGGCGACGCTTCCAAAACGTTCTCTAGCATCGTACGCGCCATTTCATCGAGCGGTTTGCCTTCCTGTTTAGCGCGTTTGACCAAGCGCGCCTTTAACTGAGGAGAAATTTCAAGAACGAGCGTTGACATATTTGTTGCTCCGAATGAGATTATAGCACAATCATTTTGACGCGTTTCTCAATGTGCCGCCAATAAACTTTAGCGGGAATGATTTTTCTGACAGGATTAACAGGATTTTTTTAACTTGGATTCGTGCGATGCAGTTCATCGCCTTAATCCTGTCTATTTCCCAATACCTTCGCCAATCGCCTCCTGCTCGCGAGGGATTGCGGATGGAGTTCATCCGAGTAATCCCGACGGGAAAATGCGGATTACTCGAATGCTCCGATGCAGTTCATCGGCGTTCATTCGCATCCGCCGCGAGCAGGGAAAAGTGATTTTGGCGAAGGTATTGTTTCCGACAAAGTCTATTATCTATTGACAATACCTTCGCCAATTCCCCTTTTGCTCGCGCGGGATTGCGGATGCACTCCATCCGAGTAATCCCGATGGGAAATGGCGGATTACAAATCCGCCGCGAGCAGGGAAAAGTGATTTTGGCGAAGGTATTGCTATTGATGAATCAAGTTCTTGGCGCGTCAAAAACGCTTGCTTGTATGCGCGGATGAGGACGCCAATGGTTCCGACCGCAGTTGCTTGCGCGCTTTCCAATCTACGCCGCAGCGCGAGATCGTCGGTCAAAACAGGAGTCGCAAATTGTGGTTCTTGGGCAATGACGAACACTTGAGCATCCGCCGCATGGATTACGGGTTGCCCAACCATTTCCGTCAGGGATTGCGACTTGGATTCAGGAACATCAACAATCACAAGTTCAAACATCTGATTGTCAAAACGTCCGCGTGTGACATTGTGCTTGTCCAATTCTTGCAGCACAAGACGCGGCATGGTGATGCGCGCAAAAATATTCAACGCGCGCAATTGGTCAATTTCGCTCAGATGCAAAATTGGTCCCGTATCGGCAATTGCATCAGCCATCGGCTAGACCCCACGCCACGTCACGCCGAAATGCATCGCGTTGAAATTCAATGTCTGCCAATTCTTCTGCGCCAAGCTCGTTGAGGATTTTTTCGCGTGACACGCGTCCCATCAAGTACGCTTCGATAAACGCTTCCTTGTACAACAGTTCAAGACCACGGCGCACCGCTTGTGCCAGCACGCTTGCCTCGTCTTGTTTACTTTCCGCAACAACAAATTCAAGTTGATGCGTCATTGGATGTTCAATCATTATGCGCCTCCTTCAACGCCCAATTCAATTGTTCCGCCACGCTTTTCTGTGGTGTCCCATTGCCCGGCTCGCGTTCCCGCGCAATTTTTTCCGCGACCGTCCGCCCGTTTACGCGGCGATAATGATTTGGCGTGTGGCAGTTTTACTGCGCGGCAACTTTTTGGCGAAACTGCCGACATCTTCGAGCACGCGATCCACCAAGCGATTCACGTTCTCGGCGGTGTAACCGTCCACGAATTCATGCCCATTCTTGCAAACGTGCGCGGGCACGTTTTGAATGATGACGCGCGTCCCGCTTAATTCGTATTTCATTTCGATGTGCCCGCCGCGCGCCATTTCGCCACATTCGGGACATTTGAATTGTTTTTTCAATCGTCTGTGCGTTTCGTCAAGGCATCCACAGTTTGCTCAACCACATTTATTCGTACACCTCGCGACGATGCCCGGCTTTTAAAACGGTCAGTTTTTTGGCGGACGGATCCATCTGATAAATGATTCGATAGTCGCCCACGCGATATTTGAAACAGCCGCGCCACTCGTCGCCTTGCATCATTTGATGCCGGATCAACTCGGCGTTTGCGCCAATCCATTCGATTCGACCGAGAATGCGCGTTTGAACTGTGGCATCGAGGCGCAAAACATCGCGTTGCGCTTCGGGCGTGAGAATGACGGTAAAAGGATTCATCGCCCGATTTGCTCACGAAACGATTTGAGATCCAGTCCTTCATCGGCGTGGGCTTGCGCGAGAGAACGCCGCAGTGATTCGGCAAACTCGGGACGCAAAGTTGATTTTTCTTCGTCATCCGCAGCCGTCAACGCGTCCAACACTTGTTCCAGCCACACTTGCATACGCCGGTCAATCGTGCGTTCGATGAGTTGCTCGACCTGTTCCGTCGAAAGTTCTTTCAATGCGGTGCTCATTTCTCTACTCCTTTCGCTAACGCGTTCTCAATCTGTTCTAACACCCATTTTTGTTTTGTCCCATCGCCCGGCCCGCGCTCCTGCGCGATTCCTTCTGTCTCATGCAAAGAAATGGTTTCGCGATGGAAGGCAAGTCTCATCCTGATGCCCGCTGCGCGGAATACTGCTGCCGCGTCAGGTAGACTGTTGCTGCCAGCACAACAAAATAGCAAAGCCAGCCGAAACTCAGTGTCACGGTCAATCCAAAATTGATCGCGAGGATAGCGGCGAACACCGAGCCAACCACCGAGAACATCCCATTGATGCCCCACATCCAGGGCACAAGGTCGGGCGCGCGCGCGGTAACGAGCTTGATGCCAAGCGGAAACGGCATGCCCATCAAAAGACCAAGCGGCATCAGGAGAAGGATGGAGAAAACAACTCGCAGCGTAACGGGCAATCCAATCAGCGCGTCAAAGAATGGCGGCAGCGCATAGGTATAGACGATCAGCAAGAGAACGAGTGCGCTGAGCAGAATTGGGTGAACTCGTTCGCGTTTTGTTTCGGGGATCCACGCGGTGAGCAGACTGCCGATGCCACCGAAAAAGAGTAGTCCAAACAATATGACGGCAAGCGCATAGATCGGATGACCGAGAAAGAGGATAAAGCGCTGAATCAACGCGATTTCGATGAGAATAAAGCCCAAGCCAATCCCCGCGAAATAGACCAGCTCGGTTACGCGCGGCGCACTGACCGTTTTGGCAAAGAAAACCAATGGCGCCCCAATCCAGAGCAATGCCAGTACGAGGAGGATGAAAAAAAGCGTCAGTAGCAATGTGCTGGGTTCACCTTCGCCGCTGGACATGTTGAGAAGGGTTGCGAGCGAGTTGTCGCCCGGCTTGACGAAATAGAAAAAGAACGGGCGATCATCAGTTGGTGCTTGAATATCAAGTGAGTAAGCGCGCACAAACGCTTGCGGTTGAGACATCTGTCGTGCAAATTCCGAATCCATCCCAATGCCCGGCGCATAAATAATTTCGTAGAATCCTTCCTCTTCACCCGCGCGTATTTGATTCAATTCCTCTAGGGTGTATTCATTCTTTTTCAAGAGAAACGTCGCGCGCTGATCTTGACGCGTGATAATGATATGTTTTTCAGGTTGCGTGATACCGCGCGTGCGTAACGCTTCGAGAGTGATTGCAGTAAGCCGATACATTTCCGTTGGCGGGTCAAAGTACCAACGTGTCATCGCAAGGACACCATTCGGTTTCAAATGATCCCAATAATCGGTGAACGCTTCGCGCGTGTACAAATAATTCTCGGACAACGCAAACGCGCCCGCCGCGCTCGCCGCGAATGTATCCACCAAGGTGGCTTGGATAATGTCATACTGTTGGTTGGAATGCCGAATAAAACTGCGCGCTTCGTCAACAACGAAATTAATACGCGGATTTTGATACAACCGCCCGCTGAATTCACCAAAGCGTTCGTTGACAATCGTCCGCATGATGGGGTTGATTTCTACTGCGGTTACATTTTGGCTGCCGTGCAGCAAAGCAATCAATACATCCTGTCCGCCGCCAGCGCCGATGACCAGCACGTCTCGCTTAGGAGTGAGGCGGTAGGGTACCGCGGCAATATCGCTGCGCAAATAATCTATTTTGTCAAAGTCGCCGTCAAATTGCACGATGGATGTGAACGCGCCTGCGTCAATATCAATGCCCATGCGGTCAACAGGGATTCCCTTCCCCGGGTCCCACGGCTCGAAATTTTTCGAGAGTAGATTCGGCGGAAAGACGGCGACGCGCGAAAACGCATTCCATTTCTCAAACACCGGTGTCGTTTCCGCTTGTCCCTTTGGGTACCGAATACGCAGCCACTGGGTTTGATTATTCCACAAGCCCAAGCCAAACAATGCCAGCAAGACTGCGCTTGCAAACAAGACAAGCCGGCTCTGCCGCCCAAATATGGCAAAGAGTATGGCGGCGACCAAGCCAATTCCTAACCCTATCACAACCGTGCCAATGCCTCCCAGAATGTCGAACGATACAACGACAAGTAGACAACCCAACCCCGCGCCGACCAAATCGGCAAAATAGAGCTGGCTCACCTGCGCGCTGAAATGCTTGAGCACGAGCGAAATTGCTATGCCGCCAAGAAAAAAGGGTAACACCAGGAGAATTACGACGAGCAAAAACATCATGCCCGCTGGAGAGACCAGCCAACTCCAGGAAACTTGGAGGTTCAATTGCGTGCTTAGTAGAACCGTGATGGCAAGTAGCGCGGCGAGCGCATAAAGGATGCTCGCGCACGATGCTTGTATACCAAACCATTCCCGCGCAAAAAATTTCGGGAAAAGATAGACCACGATTCCACTTGCGCCCAGCCCCAACAACGCCAGCGAAATGGCGAGAAACGAAAAATGATAGTACATCACGACAGACGCAATCCGCGTGATCGTAATTTCCAATGCCAGCAGTGACAAACTCAAAAGCAGGATGCCTATAAACACGAAGCGATTTGCGGTCATGAGACTCCTTTCAATGTGGGTGTAAATTGTGGTGCGAAAGTTGTGCGCGGATGATGCGGCGCGAGTACATCACATTCATGCAGCTTTGGCGCGCGCCATTCGCTTGACGCGCTGCAATCGTTCGGCGAGCCATAGGTTGATGAGCGTTTCCGGCAGGACGCCGTTAATATGCGCTTGTTCTTCAATTTGTGAATACACATCAGGATCAACTGTAACGCGGCGTCGCCGTTTCGCGCGCACGATGAACTCGACCTCACTGGTTTGATCCCAATGGTCGGCTAGACTGTGTGTATCCCAAAATTCTCCAATTTCTTGAAGCGTATGTGCCTTGGAAATACTTGATTTATTTCTTGCCATAGCGTCTCCGTTCGCGCTTGTCCATCGTACGCGCACTGATAATCAGCGCAACGTTATTTGCTTTGCGAATAAAAAATACCACAAGATATTTGCCTGTGTCGGTTTGTCCTGTCGCAGCAAAAACATCTTCGCCATTGCGAAGCCCTTCTTCCACTTTGCGAAACTTGGGCTGATTGAAAAAAATTTCCTCGACCTCCTCCGGTGTGAGATTATGCTTGATTTGAATTTTGTCAGCGATAGCAGGCAGCCAGATGAAATCGTCAATGAACATGCGTTACCTCTGATTCTTTACCAACCGTTCAATCCGCGTCAGCGCCTCTTCGAGATTCTCCATCGAATTGCAGTACGACATGCGCACGAAACCCACGCAGCCGACGCCGTGAATCACCAACAAGCGTTTCGGCAATGTGTCCGCGACAATCGCCTTGTCAAACCAATCGCGCAGCGGTTCGACATCGGTGAAAAATTTTGCGAGTTCGAGGTCCTGGGAATTTTGTGTGGGCATAGGTGTATAGTTCAGGCAGTTGCAAACTCTGTAAGCGCGCGCAGTTCCGGTGGTTGAAATGCCAGCACAATGTCTTGATTTGGTACGCCCGCGTTCAGCAAATCTGTCGCGATGCCTTGTTCGGTCCAATCCTCTTCGATCCAAAATTTCCCATTTCGCAAACGCACATACACGGTCAGATTCCGCACGCGTGAATCACCTGCCCACCCGACGCGCAGCCACAAATAATTGCCGCGCTCATCATCAAAAACCAGAACGGTTTCGACGCCTGATTTGTTTTGCGTTTCCGACAGTTCGGCGTAATTGTCCAAAATCCGTTTTATGATTTGGCGATATTCTCTTACGCGGTCCATAGCACGACCTCCTCCGCTTGCACGTTCACAACGCAAAGCGGGACCTGATAGCGTTCGATGAGGGATGCTCGCCATACAACAAGTTGCCCACTTGGTCCAGCAAGAAACGACTTACGATGCGTTGGGCTGTAACATGTGTTACTTGGACTCGAGCAGTGACGCTCAACTCTATTTTGATTTGCGCTTCAGGCGGAAGCGCAATCTCTTGCATTTCGGCTTGCATGATTCACCCTCACTTGTCTACGGCTTCCAAAAACTCTTCAATCGGTATCCCGGCTTTTGAAATCAGACTTCGCAAGGTGCCGCGCGCGACCTCCGCATGATTGGGGATCGAGAGCGTAGCAATATGTCCTTCCCTCGTCATGATAATGTGACTCCCACGCTGGCGTGCAACCTCCCATCCCAATCGTTCGAACGCCTTGATCACTTGGCGTGGCTTGAGAAGCGGCACAATGGGCATTAAACCATCACCTCGATTTGGCGAGTAGATACCGTGAGCGGCATCCCTTTCTCCGCGCGCACTTCAAGACACTCTTTGATTGCCTCTTGAATGTTTCTTTCCGCTTCGCGTTCCGTTTTGCCTTGACTCACGCAGCCGGGGATTGCAGGACATTCCGCGATGAACATTCCATCTTCGTCCTGATAGATCGTGATTAGAAATTTCATCCTGCTCCTTCCATTTGAGTTCATATTCACATTTCACGTTTGACGTTTCACGTATGACGTTTCATCCTTCACTTTGTTCGGGACAGGCAGTTTGACGCATGACGTTTCACGTTTCACTTTTGACTCTTTACCAACCGTTCAATCCGCGTCAACGCCTCTTCGAGATTCTCCATCGAATTGCAGTACGACATACGCACAAAACCCGCGCCGCTTTCGCCGAACGCGTCGCCGGGCACCGCCGCCACGTGCTCTTCCATCAACAGTTTTTCGGAAAAATCGTTGCTCGATAGACCCGTCGGGCGAATGTCGGGGAAAACGTAAAACGCGCCGTGCGGCTCGAACGTCGGTAAACCGATCGTGTTCAATCCGGCGAGAATCGTTTGGCGGCGCAAATCGTATTCGTTTACCATATCGCGTACGTCCTGTTCGCCGTGCCGCAATGCTTCGAGCGCGGCGTGCTGCGCCATCGTCGGCGCGGACATGATGGCGTATTGATGCACTTTGCGAATCGCGCCGAGAATTTCCGGGTTCGCGCACACGTAACCGACGCGCCAGCCGGTCATGGCATAGCTCTTGGAAAAACCGCCGAGCAAAATCGTGCGTTCTTGCATTCGCGGCAAGGATGCGAAATTCGTGTGTTCGACGCCGTACACGAGGCGGTCGTAAATTTCATCCGAGATGACGAGCAGATCATATTTTTCCGCGAGGTCGGCGATTTGCTGCAAACGCTGCTTGCCCAACACCGCGCCCGTCGGATTGTTCGGATAGCCGATGAAAATGGCTTTCGTCTGCGGCGTAATATGTCTCTCCAATTCTTCGGCGGTCACTTGAAAATCATTTTCGACGTACGTGGGAACCATGACCGCGGTGCCGCCCGCCAAAACAACGCTGGGTTTGTACGCGACAAAACACGGCTCGACGACCAACACCTCATCGCCCGGATCAATCACCGCCAGCATCGCGCACTGTAATGCTTCGGACACACCGACGGTGATGAGAATTTCATTTTCGGCGCTGTAACGCACGCCGTACATTTCAAACAATTTGTCCGACAGCGCGCTGCGCAGTTCAAGTGTTCCGCTGTTGGACGTGTAATGTGTATCGCCGCGTTGAATGGACTCGATGCCCGCCTGTGAAATGTGCGCGGGGGTGACGAAATCGGGTTCGCCGATGCCGAGCGAAATAACATCTTTCATCGTCGCGGCAATATCGAAAAAGCGGCGAATACCGGAAGGCGGAATGCAGGTTACTTTTTGGGAAAGGCGAGATTTGGACATGATGGATACCTTTAGGGAATTGGAAATTGAGTGGAGCGTCAAACGTAAAACGTGAAACGTCAAGCGATTCGCGGCGGACAAGTCTTGCCGAATGTGCGAATTGTCCATGTGTCGTTTGGTTCGTCGTACGTCAATTCAAAAAAATCTTGGCATTCGTCGCGCACGTAAAAATGAATTTGCCCTGGCGTGCGCCACTGTCGCACGATGCTTTCGACGCGATGCGTTACGCCTTCAAAGTCAAACGCGCGCGGGGCAACCGCGTACGCAAAACTGGAATAGGTTTCGACGCGCATGTTTTATCGTAGGGGCAATCCCTTGTGGTTGCCCAACCCGCGTCGTTGCCCAACCCGCGTCGTGCCCAATCCGCGTCGTTGCCCAACCCGCGTGGTCGCCCGAGCGGGGGCAGGCACAAGGCACAGCCCCTACCATTCCGGTTCATTCCGAAAAATCGAGTTCGGACGAATCGCCTACGTTCAATTTGTCAAACGTGCCGCGCACGCGCGCATTGGAACCAATCAGCGACCATTCCAGCATTGCGTTTCTCACCTCGGCGTTTTCGCTGATGATGCAGTCGCGCAGGATCGTATCTTCGATGATAGCGCCTTCGGAAATGGAAACGTTGGGCCCAATAATCGCGCGCCGCACCTGTACACCTTCGGCGATATACACGGGCGGGATAATGTGCGAGTCTTCCGCTTGAGCGGTGAACTTGCCGTTTTTTCCCAAGAGATAGCGATTCGTCTGCAGGATGGCTTCGCGCGTGCCGCAATCTTCCCACACACTGATGCGTTCGGCTTCGAGTTTCGCGCCCTGTTCGATCATGCGCTGCATCGCGTCGGCGAGATAGTATTCGCCTTTGGTCTGAATGTTCAGTGTGATAATGTCGTCAATCGCTTGCATGATTTTTTGCCACGCTTTGAAATAATACACGCCGACGACGGCGAGATTCGAAATCGGCGTCTGGGGTTTTTCGACAAAGCGCGTGACGAAGCCATTGTCCAACGTGACCACGCCAAAGCGGCGCGGGTCGGGCACCTCGTGGCAATAAATCAAGCCGTCGGATTCCACACGCTGCAAGCGCGTCCAATCCGTTTCCCAAATCGTATCCCCAAAAATAATCAGCACTTCTTGGTCAATAAAGTCTTTGGCGAGATGAATGGCGTGTGCTTGGCCGCGCATCTCTTCTTGCACGACGAAACGCGCGTGGATATGTGGATACTGTGTAGTGACGTACTTTTCGATTTGATCGCCGAGGTAGCCGACGATAAAAATGATTTCGTCGAATTGGATTTCCGCCATGCCGTCGAGAATGTGCCCGAGGACCGGTTTGCCCGCGACATTGACGAGTGGTTTGGGGCGGCTGTAGGTGTGAGGTCGCAAACGGGTACCGAGACCGGCGAGCAAGATAACAGCTTTCATAAAGAACTCCTCGTTGAGTAAGTGCGATAGTGCAATAGTTCGGTAGTTGGATAGTGCGGTAGTGCAATAGTTCGGTAGTTGGGTAGTGCGGTAGTGCAATAGTTCGGTAGTTGGGTAGTGCGGTAGTGCAATAGTTCGGTAGTTGGGTAGTGCGGTAGTGAAAATACTATCGCACTATCGCACTATCGCACGATTGCACTATCACACGATTGCACTATCGCACGATTGCACTATCACACGATTGCACTATCGCACTATCGCACTATCGCACGATTGCACTATCGCACGATTGCACTATCACACGATTGCACTATCACACGATTGCACTATCGCACGATTGCACTATCGCACGATTGCACTATCACACGATTGCACTATCGCACGATTGCACCATTGCACTATCGCACGCCTTCAATCACGACCACAAATTCGCCTTTGAAGGGGTGGCGCGTGAAATGATCCACGATTTCGGCGAGGGCGCCGCGCACAAAATTTTCTTGCGGCGTAGTCAGATTGCACGCGACTGCCGCGCGGCGTTCACTTCCGAACGCGTCGCACAGCGCGTTCAACAGCGGCGCGAGACGATACGGCGCGTCGAGCAAAATCATCGTCTCGCGTACGGCGCGTAAATTCTTTAATGCTTGTGCGCGTGCCTCGCGTTTAGGCGGCAGCAGTCCGACAAAACGAAAACGCGGCGCGGCAATCCCGCTCGCTACCAACGCGGCGAGAATCGCCGACGCGCCCGGAATGGGTTCTACGCGCACGCCCGCGCGGATTGCCGCAGCGACGAGCTCCGCGCCCGGGTCTTGAACGAGCGGCGTGCCGTGATCCGAAATCAGCGCGAGCCTTTCGCCATTGCGTAAGCGTTCGCACAGCGCCTCTGCGTCGGTGGGGCGTGAATGCTCGTTCAGTTCGTACAGCGGTTTCGTAATCTGCAATTGCGCAAGCAGCGTTGACCCGGCGCGGTGTTCTTCGCAGATCACCGCGTCTGCTTCCTGCAAGATGCGTCGCGCGCGCCGCGTCAGGTCCTGGAGATTTCCGATGGGCGTCGCAACGACGTACAAGGCGCCTTGTTTCACAGCTTGCGCGATTGTATGCGTACTCTTGGAGCATGTCAATTAAAACGGCAGTTGACACGGGGCGCTGTCCAGGTCGTCGGTTAATGCGATGTACTGCATCGCCACCGACGGCGGGGACCGCACCAAACATGCGGCGCATGTTTCCCGCATTGTCTGCCGTCGGATTCCATCCGACATGTTCGGAGCGCGGACTTTGACAGCGCCCCCGCAGTTGACACACACGCGGGTGCGTTCTACACTGAATGCGGAGGGGTGCAAATTTATGCCGCGCAAGATTCTCTTTTGGATTGTGCTTGTCGGTGTGCTTGGCGCGTCCAGCGCGTGTCAAGTGTTTGGTGGAAATCCAACGCCCACGCGCCAGATTTCGTACGATGGTCCGGTAACATTGACGATCCAAGCCGGACAGACGATGCCCGGTACGACGATTGCGTATTATGGCAAAGCGCCGGACGGGCGCGCCCTCATGGATTTCAATGGGGTACAGGCGTTAAAAGCCACTGCCGATTCGGTGAATTGGACCGGCGCGCTGGTCTTGTTCTCATTGGTGGATTTGAAATTGCGCGTCGTGGCGTACGATGAAACGGGCATAACTTTGGCGGGCACCATTCATCTCGTCGTGCAAGAACCCAATCCGACACCGGGCGAGCTTCCCGCCAATCGGATTGGCGATTTTACCATTCCGGTGACCTACACGGTGGAGCGCGGCGCGTTCATTCCGGGGACAAACGTCGGTTATGTGGGCGCGAAAACGGGCGGCGCGGAATTTACCAATCTGGATCAATTCCCGTATCGCGAACGCTTTGATTCGGTGGTGTGGCAAGGACATTTGCGCGAGCGCATCGCGCTGCGGCTTGACTTGCGCGTGCTGGATTTCAACGACGACCGCGCGATTTTGGGCGGCGCCGCGCAAGTGATTTTCGAGCCATAGTCGGACGCTACAACCAAGACCCCAAGTGTTTCTCAACGATGTCGCAAATCGGGTCGCGCCGCGCGGCGAAAACACTTGGGGTCTATATTTCACGCGTTGACAAAAAAAACAAGCGTCGTACAATGCACGCATATTGGGGCTGTGGCGAAATTGGCAGCCGCCGCGGACTTAAAATCCGCTGGAGTGTCCCTCCGTATGGGTTCGAGTCCCTTCAGCCCCATTGTTGTGAGAGCCGGTCACAATTTCGACCGGCTTTTTCATCACTCGACGCTCTGCACGCAGAAAGGTCCTGCCCATGTCCGAAGAAATGAATCCGACGCCGGAGGCACCCACGGAGAGCCAAGTTAAGCCCGTCGCGACGGTCACTCCCCCTGAACCGGAAGCGGAAACGCTACCCCCCCCCTCCGCGCCAGCGGCGGCGGAAAGCAAACCCGCGTGGCGCATGTTCGTCGCGCCCGCGTGGTTTTTGTTGGGCGTGCTGGTCGGGCTGGGCGCGTTTTTCGCACTTACACAGTTGACCGCGAAACCTGCCCCCCCCCCCGCAGCGACACTCGACGAAGCGACCATCAAAAAAGCCGCGCGCGAAGGATTGATTGAAGCCATTCAACAACTCCAGGCGCAAAGCCAACAGGGACAGGGCTCGCAGGGTCCCCGCACGGTGGACAACAACGCGTTCAAGGTGCGCGCGGCAAATCGTTTGGGAAATGCGAACGCGCGAGTAATGATCGTCGAGTACGCGGATTTTCAATGTCCGTTTTGTGGACGGCATCATCAAGCCGTTGCCCCAATGCTGATCAAGGAATATGTGGGCACAGGCAAAGCCACCTATGTCTACAAGCACATGGCATTTCTGGGCAACGAATCGGTTTGGGCGGCAGTGGCGGCAGAGTGCGCGGCAGACCAGGGCAAATTCTGGCAATATCACGATTCCCTGTTCGACCATCAAAACGGCGAGAATCAGGGCGCGTTCGCCAAGGACAAACTCATCGCTTTTGGCAAAGCGTTGGATTTGGAGATGACCAAATTCGAAAAATGTGTTACGGGTGATGAGACACTGGCGCGGGTACAAGCCGACACGCAAGAAGCGCAGGCGAATGGAGTATCCAGCACGCCAACGTTTTTTGTGAACGGCAAGCCATTAGTCGGTTTAACATCACCGGACGAATTCAAGCAAGTGATCGATCAAGCCCTGAATCAATAACTCATGTTCTGCATGTCATTTCGAACCACTGCTGCGAGCGAAGCGTGGCAGGCTCCGTGAGAAATCTCGGTTTCCGCCGCAAGAGATTTCTCGCAAAGCATGTCCCGAAGAATTGAGGGAACGGCTTGAAATGACATTTTCTGCATAGGGTGGGTTAATAAAGAATCGGGTCGCCACGACCCGATTCTTTATTTCCCTGCGATGCACTCGCTGTACAGCTCGTTGTGCATTGCCCATTGTGCATTAATGGCTCTCTTATTGCCCTGCGATCCACTTGCTGTACAGCGGCGTGATGTCTTTGCCGCTCGCTTGATTAAAGGCATTGATCAAATCTTGCGGCTGCGCGTTGGCGTACTTGAACTGTTGATAATAATTTTGCAGCGCGCGGAAAAATGCCTGGTCGCCAATGAATTCGCGCACGGCTTGGAAAAAGAGCGGACCTTTGGCATAGACAAACGCGCCATAAGCTTCTTCATCGTACGCCCCCACGGGCAAGCCCGCGGGGAGGTCGCCATATTTCTGTTTTGCCGCTTCGTATTGCTTTTCAAAAAACTCGCTGCGCAGGCGTTCCGCCGTTTCTTTGCCGTAACGGTCCTCGAAATACACGAGCGTCACATACTGCACCAGCGCTTCGTCTTGCCACGGCTGATTGACTTGATCGTTCCCGACCGTCGAGTAAAACCATTGGTGCGCGGTCTCGTGCGCGGTGGCGAATTCAAAAAAGTTCAGTTGCCCGGGGTCGGCGTACAAATTGCTTGCAATGGTGATGACGCCCGGATATTCGATGCCGCCCGCCGTCGTCGGCGATTCGACCACATCCAACGTTTTGAAGGGGTACGGCCCAAAACGCTTTTCGTACACGCGCAGCGCATTGACCGTCCAATCGAGCACGCGTTTGCCCGCTTCGGCTTCTTCTGGTTTGGACCACGAATTGACCGTCACGCCGTCCATAGGCGCGGAGGATTTAACCAGCGTGTTTGTGATATTGACGTCGAAATCGCGCACGGGCGCGGCGATAAAACGACGGCGGATGCGATTCCCCGAACGAATTTCCTGGACCAGTTCTCCCGTCGTAATCACCGTGTACTGCACGGGGGCTATGATGGTTACATCGTACGTGCTGCTATCCGCATAGAGCAGATCGCCGAATTCCGGCGGAGTTTCCAGATGCCAACCTTTGTCGTCAATGGCGGGAATAATGGGATAAACAGTGGGCAGCGTGGTCAGCCAATCGGTGCGTGTGAAATCACTGTAACGCCCTTTTGCCTCGCGGGGGATTTGGATGGTGTATTCGAGGTTGAGCACCGCCAGGCGTCCCGGCTCTAGCTGGTCGCCCCACCAGACCTTTAATACCGTCTCGTCGTTTTGCAATTCCGTAAATACTCTAAGACTGCCGACGGCAACGCGATCAATCCGAATTTGTCCCTCTCCTTTGTTCGCGTTGGCAAAGAGGCGAAAGTAAATTGCGTCGAGCGGTTGCTTGGTGCGATTGGCAAAACCGACGCGCTGTGTCCCGCGCAGCTCGGAAAGATCGTCATTCAATTCCCACTGTATCGAGTAGAACGTTTTGTTTTCGATCTTGTTCAGTTCTTTGCTAAACTCGCCGCGCAGCGCGAAATCAAATCCGGCAGCGACCGGTGTAGGGGGGGGGGGATCGGTAGGCAGCGGTGTGGGCAAACTCGCCGCAGTGGTAGGGTCGAGCGTTGGGCGTGCTTTGCCAAAATCCGAAGCCAGGATGGTAGCGCCGGCAGGCGGCAAGGTTGGGAGAACCAGCGGCGTGGGGGGGGGGGATGCCGTAGGCGATAGCGCGGTCGGCGTCGCGCAGCCGGCGAGCAAAATCAAAACCAGCGCAGCAATGCGGCGAACCATTCGACCTCCTGAACGGGTGGCGGGTGACGGGTGACGGGGGCAAGCCGCACAAAATCTTGTTGCGTCAATTGCGCAAAGAAATTCATGCCTGTTCGAGTATTGTCGCGTGCTTTCACAAAAGCAAGATGAGAAAGGATTTAGAAAACATCTAATTCGTGCGTACAGCGGCGCGCCACGGGACGACGCGATTGCGCGTGTCAACCCATACCGTCGTCGTGATCGCGCGCAGCATTTGTTCGCCCGATGTCGCATGGCAGATTTCTTGTTCCCACTCGCCAAAGGAATGGCCGCAGCGCAAGAGCCGCGTGTGAATGGAAACGGTGTCACCGGGCAAGGCAGGGCGCGCGTATTCCAACGCGTGACGGTAAAACCACAGCAGCGGCGTCGAACCATCGTATGCAAGCGCGCAGTTCATCGCGCGCAGCGTGTCACGGATCGCCTCTTCCAACCAGTCCACGTAAATCGCGTTGTTGACGTGCTTGGCGGAATCGGCTTCATAGCACTGCGCGACACGCGTGCAGGTGAATTCAAACCGGGCGGGTAATTCCGGTTGCAGCGTCACTTTGCCCAGCGGCGAGAGCGCGGGTTTTTCGCGCCGGTCAAACACCGCCACGATGTCCGGATGAATTCGCACCGGCTGCATTTGCGCGGCATCCACGTACACCCAATTGGCGATCGCGCGCGCCATCACGCGTCCATCCGACGCGCGGCGCGCCAGATAATTGCGGTCCGAACGCACGCGCGCCATCGCAGAAATCCACGTGCTGATTTCCAATTCGTCCAAATAGCGCGGCGCGCACAGACGTTCCATCTGCATCGTCCGAATGACCCAGAACTGCTGCCGGGCGCGATACCATTCCAACGGAAAGCCAAAGTGCGCCGAACCCCGCAGGGCTGTCTCTTCAAAATACCGAAAAAGCGTAGCGCAGGATACCTCTTCGCGCAAATCCAAATCGTACAAATTGACTGTGAGCGGATATACAAAGCGAGTCCCTGGCACGATGCGATTGTACTACAAAAAACCTACGCGGACTGCACGCAACGGAGACCGGGTAGGTTTGGAAATTCTCACCGCGTTTTCATTTCGTTCTAACGCGCGCTTGACAAGCAATTGGATTTTTGGTATTCTTGCCGACGTTTGGTGGTACGTGCGAAAATGCAGTACAGTTCCAGTACGACGAATGAGGCACGCATACAGCCAGTCAAATTGGTTCTTACACGTGCCTGTATTCCTTCGCTTTATTCCAATCAGCGCTACAGCGCAAGCCAATGGTGAGTAGGCGGCTTGAGGCGTGGCGTTTTTTTATTCCAACGCAAATTCACCCAAGGTTAGACCTCGCTCCCCTTACCCAATCCCAAAACGAAAGGAGGTGAAACTCTATGGAGAACCGGATCAACGGCACAGTCAAGTGGTTCAACTCTGCCAAGGGTTACGGCTTTATTGCGCGTGACGGCGGCAAGGATGTTTTCGTTCATTACTCGGCAATCCAGATGGATGGCTACCGCGCCCTCAATGAAGGCGACAAGGTAGAATTTACCATCGTGGAAGGCAACAAGGGACCACAGGCTGAAAATGTCACCAAGGCGTCCTAATCCGTCCTTTGGCGCGACAAATCATCTGCAGGCGCGGTGAATACCGCGCCTGTCTTTTTTCAAGGCGTAATGACGAATTTATTCGTTTACCCCTATTTGTTCAGCAGCAAGAAAATTCCCGCAAAGGCAAAGACGACGACCAAGCCCAGCAGGACCAGCAGGACGATTCGCAACCATTTGTCATTCGTCGGCGCAGACGCTTGCATTTGTGCAACGGGCGCAGGCGCCGGACGCGACGGCGGTTCGGTGGGCATCGACGCGCGGAGTCGGCGCAAACGTTCCATGCTCGGTTCGAGTTGGCTTGACGCATTGGCGGCAGCGGCTTGATTCTGCGCGCGTTCGGCGGTTGACGCATTGGCGATCACGGAACTCGCCGCCGTGCTGGCGGCCAGACGCGACGCGCTTGAAGTTTGTACCGCAGCAGGGGGGGGGGAAGAGGGCGGGCGGACTGCCAGCAATCCCGCGCGCGCGCGCGCGTCGCGCGGGTTAGTCGCCAGCGCGCGATTCAGATAGTCCGTTTGTTTCTCCTTATCTTGTTCCAGTCCGGCGAGCCAAACCAGCGCATCGGTCGAACTGCGATCCAGATCAGCGGCGCGCTGAAAAAATGGTCCGGCGCGTTCGGTGAGTCCGACTTCGGCGAGTTCTTGCCCGAGCGCCAGCAGCAGTGGCACATCCCCTTTGGCGGAATCGGTGATGCGGTGCGCAATCGAAGCGTCGAGCGTTCGCGCGAGAGGTTGGTCCTCTGGGGTCAGCGCGGCGGCGTACGCATAACTCACTAGCGCTTCATCGGAATTGGTTGCCGTCTCTGCGCGTCCTTGCCACGCGTGTGCGTCTTGGGGATTCAATTCGCTCGCACGCGCGTACAGCTGATACGCCAAGTCGCGATCCCCCTGGGCGCGCGCCGCTTGTGCTCGCGCCAACATCTCTGCCGGATTGTCCCACGCACTCATGATTTAGACTCCTTCGACGCGATTGTGTCCCGCGCGTTTCGCCGCGCGCAACGCTTGGTCTGCAATGCCAAATAAATCAAAAACCGATGAGATGGAATTCCGGTACGCGGCGACGCCGAAACTGGCAGTCACTTGCCACGTCTCATCCGCCGTGGGCACTTGAATTTCTGCCACCAACAAACGCAGGCGTTCGGCGACCGCCAGCCCGTGTTCTTTTTTTGCCATCCACAAGGAAAAGCCAATCGTGTGCGGATTCAAGCGCCCGACGACATCCACTTTACGCACGTGGTCGCGTACCGTGCTGGCGACGCGGCGCATCGCCTGATCCGTTTCATGCGGACCTAACGTCAAGTGCAGATTCCCGAAATCGTCTACGTCCATGACGATCGCGCACATCGTTTGGTCAAAGCGCCACGCGCGGCGAAAATCGCGATCGGCCAGTTCAAAAAAATGTTCGCGGCTAAACAGCCCCGTCACAGGGTCGAGCGGTTCCAAACGCTTGACGCGCGCGGACAAACGCGCCAATTCAATGCCGATGGCTGCTTGCTGCGTCAACTCTTGCACAGACGCGAGCAGCGCGGGAGAAATGGTTTCGGGCGGCGCGGTTTCGTGCGCAATGGCAATCCCCATGATGCGGTCTTGAAATAACAGCGGAATGCCCAAAGTGTTTTGCGGTGAATCGTCCGCGCCGCGTTGGAGCCATTGCACGCTTTTGGCGGCGGCAATGCGCAGCGCGAATTTTTCGCCGCTAAGCGCATTGTAGGTGCGTCCCGCCTCGATGCGCGCGGTAAAGCCGTGCGACGCCGTCAAATGTAATTGTCCGTCGTTGTGCGGCAGCAAAACAAAGGTATGCGTCGCGCGCGTCGCGCGTGCGAGCTCGATAGCGTATTGATTGAGCAGCACGTTGAGGTCTTGATTTTGCGCGATGCTTGCCGCCAAGCTCGTTTGGGTTTCGACGGGCGGCGGCGCGAGCAAAGTGACTGGGGGTGCGCCTGTCGGTATCGGACGCGGCATTGGCGCTTGCCCTGCGGCGCGGTCTATTAAAAGCGCCAGCTGGGTCATGTCTTGAATGGGCTTGACGAGATAATCAAACGCGCCCGCGCGTACGCCAGTGGCTGCCGGTGCGATGTTTGCCGCATCGGCAAGTAAAATCACGGGCAAGGGACGTGCTCTTTCCTGTGCGGCGCGCAAGATTTCGAGACCGTCGTGTTTGGGCAGCGTGACCGCAGCGACGATGACGTCGAGTGAGCCGTTCTGCATCTGCGTCAGCGCCTCGCCGCCGTCGGAAGCAGGCACGACAAAATAGCCCTGCTGCGTCAAGACGCGCTGGGCTAACGTTCGTTCTTGGCCATCTTCGTCGGCAATGAGCACGCGCAGGTTCGCCATGACTAATCCATTATACTCACGTTCAAGCGGTGGGTAAATGCCAAGATAATTACAAATCAAGATGTAAGATTTCAATTCATTGACACTCGCTTCGTTTCACGCTATCATCTCCGCCGACATGTCGCTCCTCTCCCGTTTGCCTCTCGTTGCGCTGCTGGTCGCCTTTGTCGTTTTTACTTTGACGCTGGTATTGGTCGTGAGCTCGGGCGTCGGGATGGCGCAGCCGTTTAATCTATTGCTCATCCTGCTGCTCGCCGCCTCGGTGATTCTCATGTTCTTGGCGCAAAACCCGCATAACGAAAACGCCGCGTTGATGTTGTGGTTCGGCGCGGGTGTATGGGGCGCGGCGGCGTATCTCGATTTTATGGCGCTGGGTTTGCCCGCGCTGGTCGTTGGCGTGTTGGCGACAGTCAGCGCGTTCGGAGTGGAACGCGAAAGCCGCGCATATTCTTTTATCGGACCTGCACTCTTGATCGGACTGAGCGTAGCGCTAGTCATTATTGCCAATCTGTTGGCGCGTTGATGAATCTATGTCCAAACCACTCATCTTAGTTACGAATGACGACGGCGTGGAATCGCCGGGGCTGCTTGCTGCCGTGCGCGCGCTGCGCGGCTTGGGGGAATTGATGGTCGTGGCGCCGCTGGAACAACAATCTTCCAAAGGGCGCTCGTTTGCGTGGAAACAACGTCCAGTGGTCAAATCTACGTTGCGTCTCGCCAACACCAATGTGACTACGATTGCGGTGGATGCATCGCCCGCGGTGTGTGTGCGTTACGCTTTGATGCTGGGTGTACCGCGCCCGCCCGCGCTAGTCGTCAGCGGCATTAACTATGGCGAAAATCTCGGCAATGGTTTGACGATCAGCGGCACGGTGGGCGCAGCGCTGGAAGCGGCGGCGGATGGTGTCCCCGCACTCGCCGTCTCGCTTGAAACCGCAAAGGAATATCATCTGTCGCACAGTACTCTGATTGATTTTTCGATTGCGGCAATGTGGACGCGCAAATTGGCAAAACAAATTTTGCTGCACCACATCGCGCGCGAGATTCCGGTCATCAATGTCAATGTGCCGAGCGATGCCACCCGCGAAACCAAGTGGCGTGTTACGCGCGCGTCACAACAGGCGTATTTCCGTTCCCTGGTCGAAGCGGGCAAGTTCATTGGCTACGATGTGATGATCAATCACGACAACCTGGAGCGTGATTCGGATATTTACGCGGTATCGGTCGAGCGCATCGTATCGGTGTCGCCGCTGACGTTTGATTTGACCGCGCGCGAGAGCTTGAAATCGTTTGCCAAGACCCTCAAGGCGCTTGCCGATGATTAACGAACAAGAAATCGAGAACCTCGCGCGCCGGTACGGCGAACCAGCGCGCGCGACATTTGAATTTGCGCCGCGCTCTCTAAATTTTTGCGATTGGGTGCGGCGCTTGACGCGCCGGCGCGGCGAGATCATTTTGGTTGTGCCGCGCGGTGGCAATCAAGTTTTGCTGCATACGAAACCGCATTATCCTGAAAACGTATATCGTTTGCCGACCGGCGGCATTCGTCAAGCCGAAGCCGCCGATGACGCGGCGCAGCGCGAAGGGTTCGAGGAAATCGGTTTTACGCCGCAAACGCTGCATCTGCTAGGAGTGTTGGAAAATGTATTTTGGTTTGATGACGAAAAAGTGATTTATCCCTCTTTTGTTTTTCAGACCGAAGAGTTTGCGCGCACGCCGCAGCCGACGGATCCCGATGAGCCCATTTCCGGTTTCATGGATGCGGACGCTATCGAGCTGCGCGTCGTCGCACATTATTTGTCGAGTTTGCCCGCACACTGGCGGGAATGGGGCAAATTTCGCGCAACGGCGCATACGTGGTTAGCGGAACATTGGCAAGATTGACCAGCCGTTCCTGCGCCTAGCGGCACACGAGCAGTCGGATGACCGGTGACGCGCAGAATTTCTACCTGTCACGCGTCACCCGTCACATCAAGGGAGGCAAAACATGGATGTCGGGCGTATTTTCTCGCGTTCGTTGGAACTGTTGTGGAAACTGAAATTCCTTTGGGTGTTTGGTCTGGTGATGGGTTTGACGAGCGGTGGCGGCGGCGGCGGCGGCGGCAATTCGAATGTCAGTGCCCGCAACGGCTCGTTCGGCAACCCGTTCACCAATGTTCAGATCGAACCGGCGGTGATTGTCATTGCCGTGATCGTCGGACTGATCTTGCTCGTGGTGGGACTGGTGCTGTTTTTCTACTTTCGGTTTGTGTCGCGCGGGGCGCTGGTCGCGACCGTACGCGACGTAGAAGCAGGCGGCGCACCAACGCTGCGCGAGGCGTGGAAAAATGGGCGCATGTTTTATGCGCGCTTGTTGGGCTTGGGATTCCTCGTGAATGTCCCGCTGGTGTTGTTTAGCATCTGCGTGATTCTGGCGGCGCTTGTTCCGCTGTTCAGTTTTGCTTTTTCGAATCGGGGACGTCTGGACGATTCGCCGAACCAAGTTTTTGCCGCACTGGGCATTACAGGCATATTGACAATTTGCTGCGCGGTGTTGTGTCTCGTCTTGTTGAGTTTCGTAATTCATCCGCTGTACGAATTTGCCGTGCGCGCGATTGTTTTGGAAGATATGCCCGTGCGCGCCGGTTTGCGGCAGGGGATTCAACGCGCTCGCGAAAATCTCGGCAACGTCTTGATCGTCTATTTGCTGTTGATGGGCGCGCGCATCGGATATGCGATTCTCGTGGCGATTGTCGCCATTCCGGTCGGGTTGGTGCTGGCGTTTGGAGCATTCGGCTTGCTGCAAGCCAACCTGAATGCGCTCATTCTCGTGGCATTGGTTCTCGCGATCCCGCTGTGGCTCTTGTTTGGCGCCATCGAAGGGGTCTTTCAAATCTTTGAATCGAATGTGTGGACGGAAGCATATCTGTCGCTGTTGAATAGATCCGAAGCGCCAGCCGGGCAGGAATCAGTAATCAGTGGACAGTGATCAGTGAGCGCCCGCAGTGCAAAAAAGATGCGACGCCCGAAAAGGTGTCGCATCTTTTTTTTATTTTTTCTCGTTGAGGCGCGTGATCAGGATTTTTTCGATTTTCGGTCCGCGCATTTTCGTGACGGTCAATTTGAGATTGCCGAAACGCGTCGCGTCGCCTTCTTTGGGCACGCGCCCCATCCGCGTCAAGAGCAAACCCGCCAACGTTTCGTAATCGTCAGATTCCGGCAAAGCGATATTCAACTGCTCATTCGCCTCATCCACACGCAGCATGGCGTCCGCTTCGATTTGTGCGTCGTCCACACGGCGCACGGACGGCGCGTTCGTCGCCAATTCGTCGCTGACGCGACCGACGACTTGTTCGATCAATTCCTCAATCGTGACCATTCCCGCCGTACCGCCGTATTCGTCCAACACAATCGCCAACTGCGCTTTTTGTTTCTGCATCTCGCTAAATAATTCGCCGATTTCTTTGGTCGTAGGAACATAGAGTGCGGTCCGCATGATGTTGGTAATCGGTTGTTCGCGCGCGCTCGGTCCCTTTGCCATCGCGCGTAAAACATCTTTGACCCACACAAAGCCGACGATATTATCGAGCGTGCCGTTGTAAACGGGAAAGCGGCTGTGACTGACCTGCGCAAAGAGTTCGAGAAAGTCTTGCAGATTGGCTGTATCTTCGACCGCGCTCAACGCGGTGCGCGGAATCATAATTTCGCCGACCTGGCGATCCGCGAAATTGAATGCGCGCTCGGCAAATGCACGTTCGACCGGTTCGAGTTCGCCGCTGGCGGTGCTCGCACTGAGCAGCATTTTCAATTCCTCAACCGAGTGCACGAGTTGATGTCCCGTCGGGCGATTCAACCCGACGAGCTTGAGCAGCCAATTGCCCGTGCCGTTGAGCGCCCAAATCGCAGGGCGAAAGATATTTTCAAAGAGCACCATCGGCGGCGCGACGACGAGCGACGATTGCTCGGGAAAACTTAACGCGACCGATTTTGGCGCAAGTTCGCCGATGACGACGTGGAGAAACGTAATCAGCGCGAATGCCACGACGGTCGAAAGGGCGGCGGCGGTCGCGCGCGACACGAAGGATTCGGGAACGAAACCAAACAGCGGTTCAATTAAATGGGCAACCGCGGGTTCGCCAATCCATCCGAGCGCCAACGACGCGATGGTGATGCCCAGCTGCGTGGCGGCAATAAAGCGGTCGGGATCGTGGACGACGTGCTTGACCGTGCGCGCGGTGGCGTTGCCTTGCGCGACGAGTTCCTCGATGCGCGTTCTGCGGACGCTCACCAACGCAAATTCGGCGGCGACAAAAAACGCGTTGGCGAGAATCAACAGGGCGGCGAGTCCCAACAAAGACAGATCAAGTATGGCGGGATTCATAGAAACCATCCAGACCTGACAGGTTTCCAAACCGTGCGCGTCATAAATGCCATTCGCAAGGTACATCATGCCCGCGCGATGTGAAACGTACGTTTCGCCAAACTACGGCTTGGCAAAAACCTGTCAGGTCTCGAGCGATTATCGGGTCAGGTCTTGCTTGACCGATTTGCAATTCAACATTTATTCTACTACAGTTACGCGCGATGACACTCGAAACGGCTTGCGGCAAAATCATTTTGTTTGGCGAACACGCGGTGGTGTACGGACGCCCCGCGCTCGCCGTGCCTTTGGCGCAACTGCGCGCACGCGCGTTTATCCAAGCGCGCGCCGCGCCGGGGATCATCATCCACGCGCGCGATGTGGGGCGCACCATTGAGCTGCACGACGCTCCTGCCGACGATGCGCTGGCGCTGATTGCGCGGCTCACATTGGATAGACTCGGCGCTCATGCCGATTTGGAAATCGTCGTCGAGTCGGATATTCCACTCGCGAGCGGGTTTGGCAGTGGCGCGGCAATCTCTACGGCAATCGTGCGCGCCCTCGCCGCATATTTTGGAAAAGCGCTGCCCCCCGCCGAAATTTCCGCGCTGGTGTACGAAACGGAAAGAATGTATCACGGCACGCCGAGCGGGATTGACAATACCGTGATTGCGTACGAGCAGGCGATTCGCTTTGTCCGACGCAAACCATTGGGCGACGAAGAAATCACGCCGTTCCACATCGCGCGCCCGTTCACGCTCGCGATTGCCCACACGGGCATTGCGAGTCCGACGAAAATCACGGTGGGCGATGTGCGGCGTGCGTGGGAAAATGACCCGGCGCGTTTTGAAAAAATTTTCGACGCAATCGGTGCGCTTGTGGAACACGCGCAAGCCGCGTTGGCGCACGGCGAAAACGAAGAATTGGGCGAACTGATGACGCGCAATCAACGCGCTCTGGAAACGCTGGGCGTGTCCTCGCGCGAAATCGAGACGCTGCTTGACGCGGGACTGCGCGCGGGCGCGGGGGGGGGGAAGCTTTCGGGCGGCGGGCGCGGCGGCAACGTAATTTTTTACGTCGAGCTGGAGAACGTGGAAAACATCAAACGCGCGTTGCTGGACGCGGGCGCGGCGAGTGTGAGTGTGACGCAGGTGGGGGCAGTGCGCTTGTAACCCAAATGCGCGTTCAACGCGGGCGGTTGCGAAATTCGCGACAGTACACCGCACGAAAATTTGCGCGCGCAGAATGAGATGTTGGTGGGATAAAGAAACTGCGAGTCATGTGACTCGCAGTTTCTTTATCATCTATTGCGCAGTGTTGGAAGGGAGGGACAATCAAAGTCATAGTGACAAAGGTGTGATACGTGCAAATCAAGTAATTTTCCATCCTTCAACCAAATCTCCACTGTTGGATATATTATTGATGGGTCTGTTTGTCATGCCACGGCTCGTAGGTCGCGCAAGGTTCCAGGGCACTGAAGATGTGCACCAAGCCGGGCTGGGTGCCGCGCCGTTTGAGGAGCGCGTGAATGCGGTCTTCCTTGCGAAAGGTTTTCTTGCGGATAAATTCGATCTCTAGCCCGTTGTGTTGCGCCACCTGTTCCGCATTGGCGCGAATCTGCTCAGTGAGTGGTTGGGCAAACTCCGCATACTCAAAGAGGCGCAGATGGTGTTCGCACAGATAGCCTGCCATGCCTTGCGCGTAACAGAAGGGATGCAGACTACCCAACAAAAGAATGCGGTCATAGCAGTGCAAGACGCCATCGAGTTGATCGTGATATTTTTCCGTCAAGAGGGGTGTTGACATGGTTACCGTCCCGAGCAAGGGATACTCAAGGATAACGCAACACAGGCGTAAGTTCAACTATTCCTGTTCGGTTTCGGCTTGTCCGAGTTAGGGAAGACTACATTCCAACTCAAACACCTGAATATTTCTGGCGGTGAAATAATCGTTGAGAAGGATTTCTCTAGAGAAGTGATTCGCAACTCACGGACACTCTTTGAAAGACTTGGGAACGCAATTTTGGAAACAAGAGCAAATTCCTCAGAATCGTTAGGTCGTGGGTCCGAGTCCCACGCTCGCCACTCGAAAACTCCCGCGTTTGTTCGGGGGCTTTTCTTTTTCCGCGATTGACGCAAACAATCCCACCGTATAAAATCTCCCAGTGCGGCGAAGTGCGAAGGAGCGAGGCTGTTCATCTAGCAATTTTTCATTGAAGGACTCGGCTGCGCATCGTATCTCATCGGCGACTAACAGACTACTGCCGCCATCGTCATCGATCCCGACCGCGACGTGCAAAAATATCTTGACGCGACGAACGAACGGATTTTGAATTTCGAATTTCCAATTTTGAATTCCTGCCATGCCCACCCTTTTTGACGCCATCGAATTTGCCGCACGCGCGCATTCGGGGCAATATCGCAAAGGCACGCGCGTGCCGTACATTATTCATCCCCTCGCGGTGGCGCGCACCTTGATCGAATGTGACGCGGACGAAACGCTCGTCATCGCCGCGCTGCTGCACGATGTGGTCGAAGATACCAACACGCCCCTCGACGCGGTGCGGGACGCGTTCGGCGACGAGGTTGCGGAATTGGTGAAAGCGTTATCCGAACCGCACCGTCAAGACCCGTGGGAAAAGCGCAAGCAAGGCACGCTGGAATTTCTCGCAACCGCTTCGCAAGAGGTGTTGATGCTCGAGGTCGCAGACAAGCTGGACAGTCTGCGCGACATTCGCGCGACGCTGGAACGCGAGGGCGAGAAAACCTGGCAGCGTTTCAATCGCGGGCGCGACCAACAGGCGTGGTACCATCGAGCACTCGCGGAAATTTTTACGCGTCGTCTTGCGACCGAGTGCGGCATCCTACTTGCACGCGAATTTGACGCACATGTGCGCGCGGTGTTTGGCGAATATCCTGCCAGCGGATTGGAAAGCGGATGAGCGGATTCGCGCGTCTCCATCCGGTTATCCGCTTTTTATCCGCTGACCGCTCTCGCGCCACAGAAAAATCCCGCCCGCCAACAGCAGGACGAGCATCCAAAAGATGCGCAGCAGCGCGCCCGTCACATTCAGCATCGCGAATGCGCCGACCAGTGGAAAGAGCCAAAACAGAATCGCGACTGCCCGGTTCATTCGCCGCTCGTTCCAAATCCCAATCGCAGACAACGTCCCCCCTGCAAAAATCCATAAATACTTGAGCTGCCCCAGTATCTGCAACACAAGCAGCCAATCCGCTTGCAGCGTCGCGCCTTGGGTCGCCAAACGCGTCAACGCAATCGTCAGCGAATTTTCCGTAAAATCGGTCGCCGACGTAAGCAGTGCCAATCCCAACCCCACCAACGCCAAAAGCCGGTTGCGCGGCGCGAGATACAGCGCAATGCCGACGAAACTCACGCTGTAGCCGATGACGAATAAATCATCCGCGACCATTAGCTGCGTCAGCGTCGCCGCGTGCGCCTGCAAAAACGCAGCGACCCGCGCGACATCGAACGACGATTCGAGCAAAATCAAATCGGAACCGAGTGTGGAACCGATAGCAAATTGAACTACCAAAAAGCCCGCCGCGACGAATGCGCCAATCGCCCCCGCGCGAATCCATTGTGCGTTCATACTGCCTCCATGTTTGCGATGATGCACGCATTATCGCGCGAAATCGGAAATGTTTGCATCCCCTTGACAGCTCGGGTACAATATAAATTCGGAACATTTGTTCCGATTCATCCGTCGCCCTCTCCAACCTCCAATTTCGACGTTCTTTGTCGAACTAATTTTCCAATTTCCAATTCTTATGACTCAAGACAAACTTGTCGTGCGCGGCGCGCGCGAACACAATCTCAAAAATATCAGCGTGGAAATCCCACGCGACCAACTCGTCGTGATTACCGGGCTTTCGGGTTCCGGCAAATCGTCGTTGGCGTTCGATACGATCTATGCCGAAGGACAACGGCGCTATGTCGAATCGTTGTCGGCGTACGCGCGGCAATTTCTCGGGTTAATGGAAAAGCCCGACGTGGATTTGATCGAAGGACTCTCGCCCGCGATTTCGATTGACCAAAAAGGCACGAGCCACAACCCGCGTTCCACCGTCGGCACCGTTACCGAAGTATATGACCATTTGCGTTTGCTGTTTGCACGCATCGGCATTCCGCATTGTCCCGTCTGCGGGCGCGTCATCCAACGTCAAACCGTCGAGCAGATGGTGGACATCATCAAACAATTTCCCGACGGCACGCGCATCATGATTCTCGCCCCACTGGTCAAAGACCGCAAAGGCGAGCACAAAAAAGTATTCGACGATATTCGCAAAGCGGGGTACGTGCGCGTGCGCGTCAACGGCGAAATCTACGACGTGAACGACGACGTGCGGATTGACCGCTACAAAAACACGAGCATCGAAGCAGTGGTAGACCGTCTCGTCGTCAAACGCGAAGGGAATGACGATGCGCGTTTGTCCGATTCGCTAGAGACCGCGTTAAAGTTGGGCGAGGGCGTGGTGTTGGTAAATAAGCAAGTGCCCTCATTGAATGGAAAAAAGGGAAATGAGGGCACTGAGGCAAATGAGGAAGACGACGTCATCTTTTCTGAAAATTTCGCGTGTCCGCTCGGTCACGTTTCGTTGGGCGAAATCGAGCCGCGCACCTTTTCGTTCAATACGCCGCACGGCGCGTGTCCCGCGTGCATGGGGCTGGGCACGCAGTTGGAAATTGATCCCGACCTCATTATCTCGAATCGCGAATTGTCGTTGAACGAGGGCGCAATTCGCACGAACGGCATGGACAGCGGCGGCGAGAGTTATTTTGGAAAATTGCTCGAAGCGGTGGCACGCAAGTATCATTTTGACTTGGACAAACCGGTGCGCGAACTAAAGCGCGCCGACCTCGACAAAGTCCTGTACGGCACGAGCGGCGAAAGGGTGCGCGTGCAGTACGAAAATCAATTCGGCGCGAAACGCGAATACGAAACGAGTTTCGAAGGCGTCATTCCAAACCTGATGCGCCGTTACAAGGAAACCGATTCGGATTACATTCGCCAAAACATCGAGCAGTACATGACCGCGCTGCCGTGCCCCGTCTGCAAAGGACAGCGTCTAAAACCCGAAGCGCTCGCAGTGACGATTGACGACAAAAACATCGTGCAGGTCACGAGCATGAGCGTCGGTGATGCGCGTGAATTCTTTGAAGCACTGCCGAAAAAATTAAACGCGAAAGAGCTGACGATTGCAGGGCAAATCTTGAAAGAGATTCGCGCGCGGCTCGGTTTTCTCGTCAATGTCGGTTTGGACTATCTCACGCTCGACCGTTCCGCAAACACCTTGAGCGGCGGCGAGGGACAGCGCATTCGTTTGGCGACGCAAATCGGTTCGCAATTGATGGGCGTGCTGTACATTCTCGACGAACCAAGCATCGGTTTGCACCAACGCGACAACGCGCGCTTGCTCGAAACGTTGATGCACTTGCGCGATTTAGGCAACACGGTTCTGGTCGTCGAGCACGACGAAGACACGATCAATCACGCGGATTACATCATTGACCTCGGTCCCGGCGCGGGCGAGCACGGCGGCGAGGTGGTCGCGGCGGGCACACGCGATCAAATTGCAAAAAATCCAAACTCTATCACCGGACAATTCATCAGCGGCAAACGCAAAATTCCCGTGCCGAAAACGCGACGTCAAGGCAACGGCAAAGTATTGACCGTCAAGGGTGCACGCGAAAACAATCTCAAAAGCATTGACGTCAAAATTCCGCTCGGCAAATTCGTCTGCATCACCGGCGTTTCGGGTTCGGGCAAATCGTCGCTCACTGTTGACATTTTGTTCAAGAAACTCGCGCAGGTGCTGAACGGCGCGCACGAAGCGGCGGGCAAGCACGATACGATTCTCGGACTCGACGCGCTCGACAAGGTGATTGACATTGACCAATCGCCCATCGGACGCACGCCGCGCTCGAATCCCGCGACGTACACGGCGGCGTTCGGCGACATTCGCGATGTGTTTGCGATGACGCCCGAAGCCAAAGCGCGCGGCTATAAAGCGGGACGCTTTTCATTCAACGTCAAGGGCGGACGCTGTGAAGCGTGCGAAGGCGACGGCATCATCAAAATCGAAATGCAGTTTTTGCCTGACGTGTATGTGCCGTGCGAAGTATGTCACGGCAAACGCTACAACCGCGAAGCATTGGAAATCACGTATCGCGGCAAGAACATTTCCCAAGTGTTGGACATGACGGTGAATGAAGCGACCGAATTTTTCCAAAACATTCCGAGCATTTCCCGCAAAATCGAAACACTGCGCGATGTCGGTCTCGGCTATATTCGGCTCGGGCAGCCCGCGACCACGTTGAGCGGCGGCGAAGCACAGCGCGTGAAACTTTCAAAAGAATTGTCGAAACGCGCGACGGGGCGCACACTGTACATTCTGGATGAACCGACCGTCGGTTTGCACGCGGCGGATGTGGAGCGTTTGCTCGGCGTCTTGACGCGACTCGTGGACAACGGTAATACCGTCGTCGTCATCGAGCACAATCTCGACGTAATCAAAACCGCCGATTGGATCATTGACCTCGGTCCCGAAGGCGGCGACGCGGGCGGACGCATGATTGCGGAAGGCACGCCGGAAGATGTGGCGAAGGTAAAGGAGAGTTATACGGGGCAGTGGCTCAAGAGCGTGCTGAATCACAAGTAAATGCGCGGTATAATTGCGCGTGGAGGTGTGCGATGACTTTGCAAGAAATTTTGGCGGATATTCATGCATGCGAAGAAACCATTCGGCGTTTTGAACGCAAGTACGGCATTCGTTCTGAAACGTTCTATCCCGCATACATGAGCGGCGAGGAACCTGAAGATGACGAATGGGTGGCGGACTTTGGCGAATGGGCGGCAATGTACCGTATTTGGCTGACACGCCAAGCCGAATACCGCAATGAAATTCAACGCTTGCAAAAGAATCCAAAGAGTATTGCCGGACTTGTGCATGTTGCCGCATGAATGACCCATTCCGAACGGACTATGATTACGAATTGTTCCTCTATGGCTTGATGGAACAATTTTCCTCCATTCGACAGTCCACGCTCATTTTTGTGCGCGCTGGAGCGAGAATCGCGCGGGTGGAGGGTGAACTGCGCTTTGACCAAAACATTCGTCTTGTAGTGCGCGAGATAGCAACCTATACACAACGTCCGATCGTGTTAGAGGATTATAGTTACGCCGTGTGGCAGAACGACATAAAACTGTATTGGTATGACCCACAACCGCACCCGCACATTCCAAGTCTGAAAAAGAACCATCCGCATCACAAACACATTCCGCCCGACATCAAACACAATCGCGTGCCTGCGCCCGAAATGAGTTTCACACAGCCGAATCTGCCCACGCTGATTCGCGAGATTGAAACGTTGATTCAGCAACAATCACAAGATGAAGAAGAAAAATCAGAGCAAGCAGATCGAACAATCGGAAAAATCTTTGTGGTTGGATTATGACCAAGACGCCGACATGTTGCACGTGCATTTCGAGGAAACGCCGTCCTCCAATCACGGCGAGATGCGCGAGGATAGAATCATTTTGGATTATCGCGAGAAAGAGTTGGTGGGGTTGACGATTTTGGATGCCTCGCAGCGGCGATGAGGAAGGAAACAAAAATGTCAGCGCAAACGATCCAATTGGATTTGCCCGAAACCGTGTATCAACAGATTCAACGCGCGGCAGCAAAAGCGCATCGTCCTTTTAACGATGTGCTTGTCGAAGCGGTATCGGCGGTTGCTCCCGTAATGGAGATGCCACCAAGTTCGTTCCGTAACGCGTTGGCGCAGATGGCATATTTAAATGATGCCGCGCTATGGCAAGCGGCACGCGCGACGATGGCGCCATCTCAACGGGAAAGATTGGAAGAACTTCATGACCAGTTCCAACGCGCGGGACTCGCAGCGCAAGAAAGACAGGAGGAACAGCAATTGCTCGCGCTCTATCGAGAAACAATTCTCGTGCGCGCACAGGCGGCGGTGTTATTGAAACAACGCGGATATGATGTTAGCAATCTAAAACAATTCGAGCCATTGGAGTAACGATGCCCTCCTCACGCATCACGGGAGAATTACGCCGACGTGTTTTCGAGTCCGCGCGATTTCGTTGCGGCTATTGTCAAACATCTCAACTCGTTATCGGTCCATTGCTTGAGCTTGACCACATTATCCCCGAAGGGCGCGGAGGCGCTTCGGAAGAAAATAATCTCTGGGTCGCCTGCCCACTCTGCAACAGTCGCAAATCGGACCGCATTGAAGGTTTGGATCCTGAATCGGGTGCGATGGTCCGTTTTTATAATCCGCGCGTTGACGTTTGGAGTGAGAATTTTGAATGGATTGAGTCAGGTGCAATCATTAACGGAAAAACTGACATCGGGCGGGCAACTGTCTATGCGCTTGAGATGAATCATCCAAATATTGTGTCAGCGCGGCAGCTGTGGATTATTGCTGGATGGCATCCGCCAAAGGATGAGTGACGCGCTGAAGGCGACAACGCGGGCGGACGCGTGATTGCGGAAGGGACGCCGGCAGATGTGGCGAAGGTAAAGGAGAGTTATACGGGGCAGTGGTTGAAGACGGTGCTGAATGGGAAATAAATGCGCGGTATAATGGCGCGCGGAGGCAAAAATGATCAAGGTTCAAGAAATCCAAAAAGCCATTGAATCACTGCCACGCAGCGAATATGTTCAGTTGCGAGAGTGGTTCTTGGAAAGAGATTGGGCGGAATGGGACAAACAAATCGAAGCGGACTCGGAAGCAGGCAAGTTGGATTTTCTGATTCAAGAAGCGCTGGAGGAAAAAGCAAAAGAGCAGTTAAAGGAACTATAGATGCGCCATCGCACCACACGCCGTTTCTGGAAATTGCTGGATGAACTGCCAGAACCTGTCCAACTCGCTGCGAAAAAGAATTTTCGCCTGTTGAAAAAAGACCCTTCGCATCCATCGCTTCACTTTAAGAAGGTGGGCAAGTTTTGGTCTGCGCGCGCGGGCATCCATCATCGGGCACTCGCCGTCAAGGATGGCGCGGATTTTATCTGGGTATGGATTGGCGTGCATGACGAATATGATCACATGGTTTGATGGAAACAGAAGGAGAAAATAGAGACGGGCGACGGGATTATTCTCGACTATCGCGCAAACGAGTTGGTGGGCTTGACGATTTTGGATGCATCGGGACGTTGAACCTCGCAAGCCAAGTATGAAAAACAGGAGTCAACAATGACAAAATTTCTTGACATCATAACAGCAATCGAATCGCTTTCACCCGATGACTATGTGCGTTTGCGCGAGTGGTTCTATTCGCGCGACTGGCAAAAATTAGACGAGCAGATTGAAGCGGAAAGTAAAGCGATAGCGCGAGGTGACTACCTTCTATACCGCATCCAAAATTATCAAGAAAACTCGATGCGCTCAATGAAATGCTTGAGAAGTTAGTCTCAGAGTATCGCAAATTAGGCGGTAACGTCTTTTATGACGCACAAGATAGATTCGATTCACTTGAACAAAAATCATGGGGAATCCATCTGGCAGGAGATTGTTTTTTGACAAGTATTTTGTTCAGTCAAAACCTGGTTGGAGTGCGAAACGCGCGCGAGAGATTTGAACAAGACAATCAGGGACGTTTTATTCGCGGGACGGCGAGTAACCTCATTTGGCTTGGCGAGTTTGAAGCAGCAGCGAAAATTGTTGAGCAAACCATCGCAGTCGTTCCCTCGTGGTCATCTGAAGCAGCAAGTATATATCTGGATATTGCAACAAACGTGATTCGGTCAGCATCCGGCATTCCAACAAACGAAATTGAGTACATTAAACGCGCCCATGAACTTGATCCGAGAATCAATCCGTGGATGAATTCGATTCAACATGTTGATTTGGCATCGCAAGCCCCAACTCTTGAGGATGCGGAATGGCATCTCGACAGAGCGTTTCACCTTTATGAAGATTTCAAGCCGGGGGAGTCTGCTTTAGACACACCTCACTTTCTCATCAGCGGATTGCCAGAAAAAGGTGGTGTTCTGTTGCCGTTACCTGAAGATCCCAAAACAGATATCAGATTCCTCAAAATCGAGGACTGCCTTCGGACACCATCAAGTCTTTGGAAGGACAAATTCAAACCTATTCCCAAAACTACTGGGTATCTCGAACTGTTCCGACGTGCCATAGAGGAAGAGCAGATTGATAAAGCGCTGGGCGATTTGCGAGAGAGTCTCAGAATAGCTGTACTCGTTGATTATCCCAGCCGCAGTGTGTGGTTGGCCAAAGCCCGAGATGAAGGATTGAAAATGTTGCCGGTTGTCGAACAAATGAGAGGTAAACACGAAGCATCAAAATTCCGCAGCCAATTGAAAAAACTCGCGGAACTTGCTCCCGGGTATGGGATAAAGGTATAACATGCCCGCCCAAGACGCTATCCACGACATTGTCAAAACCGCGCTCATCAAAGACGGTTGGAAAATCACGCATGACCCGTACACCATCGAAATGGGCAGTACGCATGTTTTTGCCGACCTTGGCGCGGAAAAGATTATCGCCGCAGAAAAGGGCAAACGAAAAATCGTTGTCGAAATCAAGAGCTTTATCGGTCTCTCGATGATGGACGAGTTGGAAAAAGCGATTGGCAAGTTCAAGTTGTATTCGAGTTGGGTTGCAAGAACAGAACCCGAACGCACTGTCTATCTTGCTGTCAGCGAACTCACGTTTAATGATGTCTTTGACACAATTGGTGGACGAGCTCTCATCGAAGATTTGGAACTGAAACTGATTCTTGTTTCATTAGCCAGACAAGAGGTGACAAAATGGATCGAATAACAAACTATCGTCATATCATCGAACGTATTCTCGCTGAACATTTGGAATACATTCCAAAGGAACGCGAGATCGAAACAATCGCTGTTTCCGACGACATAAGCAATAACTTTCTGCTGCTCGACCTCGGTTGGCAGCCCACGCGTCGTATCCATTCCGTCATCTTTCACCTTCGCATCAAAGACGACAAAATCTGGATCGAGCAAGATTGGACCGAAGAAGGCGTCGCGCGGGAATTATTGCGCGCTGGCGTGCCGCCCCAAGACATCGTCTTGGGCTTTCAACCGCCTGACATGCGCTCCTACGCGCAAGAGTTGTTGACCGTTCCGTAAATCGCAAATCGCGTATCGCATATCGCGTATCGCAAATCAGAAATCAAAAATCCCAAATCAAAAATCCCAAATCTCCAACTTCACATGTCCTACACCTCCAAATCCGGCGTCAACGTCCGCCGCCTCGTCCAAAACATCCAAGACCAGTACGATTTCGCGCCGCAGATTGCAACGCTGCTCGAAATCGTCGCGAACGCGTTGGATGCCCACGCGACGAAAATCAGCATTCAATACGACGCCGAACACGGGCTGATCGTCGTCGAAGACGATGGGCATGGGATGAACGAAGCGCAGTTCAAAAACTATCACGATTTCGCGGCATCGTCGAAACGGCGCGGCACGGGCATCGGCTTTGCGGGACAGGGCGCGAAACTCGCGCTTAATTTTTGTACGCACGTCGTCACCGAAACCTGGTCCAAAGATTGGCGCGGCTATTCCGATTGGCACTTGAAGGGCGACGACGCGCCGTACCAAGTTGTCGAACAGGAACTGCCTTCGCTCGATCATCACGGCACGCGCGTGATCTTGCACCTCGGCGGCGAATCCAAACATTTTTATTCGCGCAAACTGATTCAACGCTGGATGCTCGAACATTTTTATCCGCTGATTGACCGCAGCATCCGCAAACAATATCCTGAAATTATCAAACGCTACGAACAAGGCGTCACCATCGAACTCGACGGCAAACCATTGCTCGAAACGGCTATCGAGAACAAACTCGCGCATTTTCAAGAAATGCGCGTGCAGGTGCAGAAACAAACCAAAGCGTTCGGCTGGTTCGGCGTGTACACCAGCGCTGACGAGCCGCCGATTCCGCCGGGCATCATGCTCTGCACGTACGGCAAAGTCATCGAACGTTCGTATTTTCGCAAAGAACCGCGCGACAAGGAACAAATTTTTGGCTGGATCGAAGCGCCGTATTTGATCGAAGCCGTGACGACCGACAAAGGGCGTTTCATCAAAGGGAACGGGCGCTGGGAGACGTTTTTCAAACGCGCGCAAAACGAATTTACAGTGTGGCTTGAAAAGAATAAATTGATCGAACGCGCGCCGCGCCGTTCCGAAAATCATTTCGCGGGCACCGAAAAAGAAATCAACTCCATTCTCCGCAACATGCCCGAACTCGCCATGTTTGCGTCGCACGGGCGACAGGACGCGGTCGCGTTGAGCCCGAACGGCGAACTGATTGCGGGCGAAGAACGCGTCCAAATCAAACTCGATGCCGAAGAGCTAGAAGCGCGCGCCGAGCAAGAATCCGAACCCGAACGCACCTTTGAGGAAAAACAGCGTGAGCTTTTAATGAACCTCGGCGAAGCCATGACCGGCGAGCTTCGCCCGCGCGTGATTCGCGGCGGCGTGCATATTTTGGAAGAGGCGCGCGACGACAAGAGCGAAGAATCGTGGTTCGACGGCACGACGGTGGTCATCAATGTCGCACATCCCGCGTATCGCAAAGCCGCCCAGTCCAACAATCTCAGCTATCACATTTTCAAGTGCGTCTGTTTGAGCGTCATCGAATTTACGATGGAAAACAAAGAAGGCGCCACGTGGCGCGACGTGTTGGAACTGCAAAGAAAATTTTTCGCGTTGTGGGGTGCAAGATAGAGGTTGGAGGTTGGAGGTTGGAGGTTGGAGGTTGGAG
>JACQWQ010000201.1 GCA_016209205.1 Chloroflexota bacterium | reverse complement strand
GGAATGCGGGGCGATAAAAGCGACGGCGATAAAACCGTGCGCGAACCGATGGACTGGTACGCGTCGCAGTGGGGCCCAGGCATGACGACGTGGTATCGTCCCGCGCTGCGGCTCAACGGCGCGCTCGACGGGATCTCGGTCGAGGAACAGCAAAGCAAATCCGATTCGCTGCTCGAACTGTATCGCGCGTTGATTACGCTCCGAAAGTCTTACCCCGCCCTACGCACTGGCGAATTTATTCCGTTAGAGGTTAAAGATCAACCTCAAGTAGTCGCCTACTTACGGAAAGACCCGCATGCCGATACGTTTCTTGTCGTTGCAAACTCGGGGGATAAAGCCGCGCAGTTTGATATTGATCTCGGATGGCAAGACGAGATGTATTTGCAAGATGCATTTTCCCCCGACCAAATCATCAAGGCACCGGGCAACAAAATTCCGATTGAGCTCGCTCCGCGTTCAAGTCGTGTTTTAGTGTTCGATTAGCAACCATGAACGAATCCCGTTTTCCGTTTTCCGTTCCACGTTTCACGTTTCACGTTTTACTTGTCCTCCTCCTCGCCGCGTGCGCAAGCCCCACACCCGCGCCGACCACCGTCACCCCCGTCGGCGCTACCGCCGCGACAACGCCTGAACCGTTGGCGACGCGCCCTTCCACAAGCTCGTCGCAGGCAACCGCGCAAGCCCAACGCACCGCGCCCGCGCCGACACGCGCCGCGACCACCGCGTCCGACAAAACGCTCAAGGCGGTCTTGCTCTTGGCCGCGATTGATTCGCCGCGCCAAGAATTGTTCGAGCAATTGTGGACCGAAAACACGCGCGGCATTACGGGCACCGTACGTCTGGAAACGGCGGACAATGACGCGGCAACGCAGCGGGTTCAGGTGCAAGCCGCGCTCGCCGACGGCGCGCGCGTGCTCGTCATTCAACCCGTTGACCCGGACGCGGCGGGCCTGTTCGTGGACGCCGCGCACAAAGCCGGCGTCAAGGTGATTGCGTTTGACCGGCTCATCAATACGCGCGATTTGGATGCCTACGTTTCGCACGACCTCCAGCAAATCGGGCGTCTGCAAGCGCAAGCAGCGGTGAATTGGCTGACCGCGCAAAAAACAAAAACGCCGTGGAATTTCATTTTGCTCGAAGGCGCGGCGGGCGACCCGCTCGCGTCGGAAATTACGCGCGGCTACTTTCAGGTGCTCGATCCGCTCAAAGCGAAAAATCAGGTCAAGCTCATTGCCGACCGCGCCAACAGCGATTGGTCGGCGGCGCAAGGACAAACCGCGACGACAGAAGAATTGACCAAAGCGAAAAACAATGTCCAGGCGGTGCTGGCGAACAATTCCGCGCTGGCGCGCGGCGCGCTCGCGGCGCTGGACGCGCAAAAATTGACGGGCAAAGTTTTCGTCGCGGGCGCGGGCGCGGACCCGGAAAATTACAGTGCGCTGTGCAGCGGCGCGCAACATCTCGATCTCACGCGCGACGACGACGCGCTCGCGCGTTCCGCCGTGAAACTCGCGCTGGCGCTGGCGAATGACCAAACTCCGGCTGCCGCCGGTTTTCCCAACAACACCATTCGCCTCGACGACCGTGATGTGTTCCAAGTGGCGATTCCGGTGCAGCCGCTGACCCTCGACTCGATGCAAGCTACCCTCGTGCAGCGCGGCATTGTGAGCGCGCGGCAATTGGGCAGCTGTTTTCCGCCGCTTCCGACCGGCGCAACCGCGCCGCAAACGGACGCGCGCGGCGCATTGACTGTGTGGGTCCAAGAAGATGCGTCCGGTCCGGTGTATGCATATCTGGCGAATCTTGCCGCGGCGTTCATGGCGGCGAATCCCGGCGTCGAAATTCAACTCGTCCCGCAGGAAGCCAAGACGGTGCGCGAAACGTTTGCCGATGCGAGCGACAGCGTGGATTTGTTGTGGACGACGAACGAAGAGCTTCAGCAATTCGCGGCGAGGGACCTATTGCGCGCCGCCGATTTCATTACCGTGACGCAATTCGTAGAACCCGCGTTGGCGGGCGGCACGCGCGACGGCACGCTGTACGGCGTTCCCGTTTCGACGGGTAACAATCTCGTTTTGTATTACAACAAAAAACTATTAAAAGAACCGCCCAAAGACACCGACGCGTTGATTCGTCTCGGCGCAACGCTGACCAAAGAAGCCAGCGGGCAATACACGTTGGCGTATGATACGACCAATCCGTTTTGGCTTTTGCCATGGCTCGGCGGATACAAAGGCGCCGCGCTCGCGAGTGACGGGCGCACGCCGACGCTGAATACGCGCGCCATGACGGAAACGCTCACACTGCTCAAAACGTTCAAGGACAAAAAAGTCGCGCTGCCCGATGCCGACCTCGGCATTGCCGACGCGATATTTACTGACGGGCGCGCGGCAATGATTATCAACGGCGATGAGGCGCTCAATACATACCAAACCAGATTTGGCAGCGACCTCGGCGTGACGCGTCTACCGCCAGTGAGCAAGCAAGATAACCCGCGTCCGTACACCGGCGGCATTTATTTCGCAGTGCCCGTGGGAACCGGAGACTCAAGACTGGAAGTTGCCAAAGCGTTCATCCAATTCGTTACGTCCAAGGCGATTCAAATGGACATGGCGAAAAAATTTCGCCGCTTGCCCGCGCTCCAAGCTGCGTTACAAGACACGACGATTACAAACGATCCCATTCTCAAAGGCATGAGCGACCAAATGCTGCTCGGTATCGCGCCGCCCGATTCAGCGATTCTCACGTGCCTGTGGGAAGCGGTTCGCCCGAATCAAATCGCGGTGTTGAACGGGACCGCGCAGCCCGACGCCGCCGCGCAAGCGATGCAAGCTTCGGCAGAAGCGTGTATCCGTAAACTGCCGTGAGCTTTGTTGTGCGCCTGCTTCTCATCACGCTCGCGGTCGTCCTCGCGCTGGGCTTGCGTTTACGCGCCGTGCAAATGCTGCCGGTAGATTATGACGAGGATGATTATTTGCGCGCGGCGCAGCAATACGCCGCCGCGATTCAGCACGGCGAGTGGAACGCGTTCACCGAACTCAATTATCGTTCCGAACACCCCCCCCTCTCGAAGATCGTGTACGGCGTCGCGATCGCGCCGCTCAAGCCCGTGCCAGAGATTCCCGACCAACCGACTACTGCCTCTCCGGCGCTGCGTTTGCCGCAGCCGCACCTTTTATTTGCGCGGCTTTCGGGCGCGTTTTTCGGCGTGCTCACCGCGCTTGCGCTCGCGCTGCTCAATCCGCTCGCAGGCATTTTGCTCGCGCTCAATACGTGGACGATCAAATATTCGAGTCAAGTCATGCTCGAAGCAATTCCGGCGTTCACGAGTCTCGCGTGTGTCTTGGCGTACATGAAATCGCAGCGGCGCGATCTGTTTTGGCTTGCGTTATCCGGCATCCTGCTCGGACTCACCGCCGCGTCCAAATACATGTACTGTGTCGCGGGCGTGGCAGTGCTTGCCGATTGGTTGTGGCAAGAAAAAAGCGCGCGGGGTTCGTGGCGCAACGCGCTTACGGCTCGTCATGTCGAAGGGACTGAGACATCTCGCTCCGCTGCTCAGGACTTGTCAGGGGTGTGTCATATCGAACGGAGTGAGATATCTCGCTCCGCTCGATATGACAGCTCACCCCTCACACGAACCGCGTGGATAGGACGAATCGCCCTATGGGGCGCACTGGCGCTGCTTTTTTTTGCGCTTGCCGACCCGTATCTCTGGCATGACCCGTTCAACCGCTTGCGCGAATCGCTGTTCTATCACGGCGATTACGCGTCGAGCCAAGCCGTACGCGACGCGGGTTTTCCGATGTGGCAGCCGTTCGTGTGGCTGTTCGGTTCCGTGCCGTGGCATCCGGGTGTTTTTTTGTTCACGTTCGATTTATTTGTCACCGTTTTTGCTTTTTTCGGTTTGCAGCGTTTATGGCAAAAATATCGCGTGATGGCGTTGTGGCTCGCGTTCATGTTGGCGTTCCTGCTGGTGTGGCCCACCAAATGGCCCCAATACATTCTCACCGTCACCGCGCCTGTCTCACTCGCCGCCGCACTCGGCATTCAGGCGACACTGCTCGAACCCATCGCGTATCGCGTATCGCGTATCGCAAATCGCGTATCGCGTATCGCGTGTCGCGTATCGCATGACCGTCCGACCATCCGACCAACAGACGTTCCACCGGAACGTCTCTACGTCAAACCTGCAACCTCCAACTTCCAATTTCCAATTTCCAACCTCCAATTTCCAATTTCCAACTTCCAATTTCCAACCTCCAATCTCCAATCTCCAATCTCCAATCTCTGATTTGCGCCGCGCGCTCCCGTGGCTGCTTCCCGGCGCGATCATTTTGCTCTTGCTTGCCATCTTTCCATTCATTTTTCCAGTAGGTGCAAAATTAACCTACAAGAACCTTAAGAACCTGAAGCACGCTTTCGCTGTCTTTTGGTCACCTGGATCGCACTTGCCCAACGCGTTTCCAACTCTTTGAGGTATCGTGCTTTTTGTTATTGCAGGTGTCGCACAACAGCGTCGCATTTGCGCTAGTCAAAGGCCACAAATATCGTGCGGGCAAAGTATGATCCAAATGGAAATAACGATTTGCCAGATGGCTTGTGTTTGTGAAAGTTTTCCAACGGCTGTAACCATTCACAAACACGGCAGTACTTCCAGCGACTCGCACGTAAAAGGAACTCTTCTCGATTTTCATGACCACAGACGCTGCAAACAACTCTTGGCGCTCTCCCCTGATTTTTTTCCTCTTCGATCCAATCCTCCGAGACTTTCATCAAGTTATTGCAGCTGGGACGATAACACTCAAGAACGCGCCAGACCTCACTGGCATTTACCGCTCCTGTTCCCCGAATGTTGGTAATATTGCGTGTTGTGCGCCTAGACATTTTTGATCGTTCTACCCTTCCTGAAACTTGCCTTCAAAATAAATCAACGGCATAAAATCATTTTCCGGGATGCTCGCATCCATCACCTCTGCCAAAAAAATCGTGTGATCGCCGCCGGGATATTCCGCGACCACGCGGCAATCCAATGCGCCGGGCGAAGCGGGAAAGTGCAGGGTTGCCTGCGCGCTGATTTTCGCGTCAACGTGTTGCTGCGGCGCGTTGCGCGCGGCGCGGTCAAACGCGAATTTTTTCCCCGCTTCCACTTGCGCAGCAGACAAGATATTCAACGCGAACGCGCCCGTTTCGTGCACCAATTGATGCGACCGCGCGTTCTTTTCCAAACAAACCAAAACCAGCGCCGGCTCCAACGACACCGACGTTACACTGTTCACCGTCGCCGCATGAAAGCCCGCGCCATCGCGCACGGTCAACACCATCACCCCCGTTGCATACCGTCGCATTACTCGTTTGAATACATTCGCGTCAATCATAGCAAATCGCGTATCGCATATCGCATATCGCATATCGCATATCGCACTATCGCACCATTGCACACTGCTCACTGATCACTGGTTACTGATCACTGTTCACTTACACCATCACGCGCAAGCGTTTGGGCAAGATTTCAATTTCCAAGCGACGCGCTTCGAGGAACGGCAGTTCGCCGTCTGCTTCGACCGTCATGGGCGCGGGCGACTCGATGATCGCTTTTTGCGCTTTGCGGAACATGATCGCGGGATGATCCAGGTGCGTCCCTTTCATCAACAGCGGAATGATTTGCAGGATCCCGACACGTCCCAACGCTTTGGCAATCAGTATCTCGAACGTCCCGTCGTCGAGATGCGCCATTGGCGTCAGCCAAAACGACGAGCCGAAACAACGTCCGTTCGTCACTGCGAGCATCGTCGTGTTCAATTCAATCACTTCACCGCTGTCGAGGGTGAGTTTCACGCGCGGCAAATTGTAATCTACCAACACCTGCATGATGGCGAGCAGATACGCGGCCACGCCGGTCACGGGCACATTGCGCACGGCTTTGGCGACGCGCGCGCCGAAACCGACATCCGTGCCGTTGGTAAAATACTGCGGATGCGGATGCCCCGGCGCGGGCACATCGCCGATAATTTTGCCCACGTCCACCAACGCGGTCTTGCCGCCAGCAACGCGCGGAATCGCCTCATGCCAATCGTCGCGCGTTTTGCCCGGCGTCAACGCGGGCGGCAGCGATTTGATGAAATCGTTGCCCGTGCCGAGTGGAATAATGCCGAGCGTAATCGTTTCGCCTTCGTTCGACGCGCGCATCAAACCATTCAACACTTCATGCACGATCCCGTCTCCGCCGACGGTGAGAATGCGCTCGTACCCTTTACCGGGCGCTTCCCATGCAATCTGAACGGCGTGCAATGAAGCGCGCGTGTGTATAACATCGAACTCAACGCCCGCGGCGTGCAGTGCGGCTTCCACCTGCGGAAACATTTTCAACGCCGCGCCGTGCCCTGCCATTGGGTTCAAGATGAGCAATGTCCTGGTCATAGTGCCCCCGTGTGCGCTTTTTGGATTTCAACATTGACAACCCGCGCCGAATGATTATGATTACCGTGACGGCAATTCACCGCCAATGCGCCGATGCCGAATCGTCAGATTCGATGAATCGTCAGATTCGATTCATTGGATGCATTATATGCAGAATGTGTTAAAAACACGCACACCCACGACAGGAATTGGTTTGCCTATGCCTCCAAATCCCCCCCCCCCTCACCCGACCGGCGACCACTGCAAGCAAACTGAAAACGAATCCATCGCGACGATAGAGTTCATGGCAGAACAAGACGGCGTCCTCTGCGGCTTGGCGGAAGCGCTCGCGTTGCTGCGCACGTTGCACCCAGAGCTGCTGCAATGCTGGACGCTTGAGCAAGGCAGCACGATGAAATGCGGAGATGTCGTGATGCGCGTGCGCGGGCGCTATCGCGATTACGGCAGCGCCGAAAACGCGCTCGCCGGGATTCTGGCCGTGTCGAGTGGCTGGGCAACGGCGGCGCGTGCCTTGGCAAAAGCAGCCAAGCCCGCGCCGGTGGTCTTTACCGGGGCGAGCACCGTACATCCCGCGCTGGCGGCGCAATTGGAAAATGCTGCCGTGACCGGCGGCTGCGCAGGGTCCGATTCCGCGCTTGGCCGGGGCATCGTGCCGCGTGCCTTGATCTTGTTGACCGGCGACACTCTGCGTGCGCTGCAATGCTTTGACCAAACGACGCCTCCCGAAATTCCGCGTCTGGTATATGCCGATTTGTTTCATGATCCAGCGGATGAAGCAGTACGCGTGGCGCTCGCCGTGGGGAACCGCTTGAGCGGAGTTATTTTACACGCGGACGGCGCAAGCGACGAGCAGCTGCGCGCCAAGCTCGAGCGCGTGCGCGCGCAATTGGATTTGGCGGGCTTGCCGCGCGTGAAAATTTTTGTGCACGGTGCGATCACTGCCGCCCAAATGCACGAATGGAAAATTGAGCGTGTGCCGGTGAACGGGTATTTTGCCGGCGACCTCATCGGCGCCGCGCCGCCGCTGCCCTTTGCCGTCGAAATGCGCGAGTGTGACGGCAAGCCGTTAGCGCGGCGCGGGCAAACCGCAGGCACGACGCCCAGTTTGCGGCTCGTCAGAATTGATTTCGAATAAAAAGACTCTGCCGTTTCTGCGGCAGAGTCTTTTTCTGTTGGTTCCCCACAAATGTTAGGAGGCAGTGGCAATGCAAGCGCATTGCATACTGCCGTAGGGCGACGCGCAGTCCAACTGCGCTTTAACACGATGTGGGCATCACCAGGTTTTTTTACATTGACGCTTTGTGCGCCAGCTCAAGCACGTACGGTACAAGCTGCTCGACCCACGCGCGGTACATTTTTGGCGAGGGGTGCAGTCCATCGCCCGCAATCAACGTCGCATCGTGCCGGGCTTGGCGCGCGGCGCGCGTAATATCAAGATACTGTGCGCCTAACCTCAAGGTTTCCGCGCGGTTCACCGCGTTGAACGCATCAATCTCGGCGCTTATGTTCGCGCGCCCCGCCGCAAAGGGCGTCACCCCCCAATCGGGAATCGAAAGCACCACCACGCGCGCGGGACGATTACCCGCGAACACGATGGCGCGTTCGACCAAGTCCACAAACTCGACGCGATAGTTTTCCACATCACGCCCGCGATATTGATTGTTCACGCCAATCAACAGCGTTACGAGATCGTACGGACCGCGCGGCGCGCGCGCTTGAATCCCCGCGCGCAGTTCATCCGTCGTCCACCCCGTGCGCGCAATGATTTCGGGATCGTCCAACAGAAAACCCTCGCCGCGCAAACGCGCGGCGAGTTGATGGGGAAAACATTCGTGCGGTTCGACGCCTTCGCCGATAGTGTACGAGTCGCCGAGCGCGAGATAACGCAGACCTTTCATCTTGTGCGCTGTCACGGAAAGTGTCATTTCGAGCCGTCTTTGCGAGAAATCTCTGCCCGCGCCAAGCGAGATTTCTCACGGAGTTTACCCCAAGCGATTGAGAGGTTCGAAATGACAATTGCCAGTCACATGACTTTGACCGTGCCCTACGCAACGATACTACCCTAACTCGGGCAAGCCGAAACCAAACAGGAAACCGCGAATCCCTCAATCCTTCGGGACAGGTTCTTCGGCAATCTACGCGAATTTTTTCGCATCCCAATTCGCGTAGATTCGTCGCGCGGAGTTCGCGCAAAGATTCGCGGTTAGAAAATCTTTGCTTTTTGTGCAAACATTTCAGTGGACAGGTGCTATTTCGTATAATCAAAGTTCACGTCCGGTGAAACGGCCAGCGCGGGTTTTTCGGGATGCGCTTTCTCCCACAGTTCGATATGAAACTTGAGCTCGTACGCGCCCGGTCCCAGTTCGAGTTCATCGTATGGAATAAAGAGTTCCAGATTGTCATACTGGGTGACTTCGTACCCCGGTGTGAATGTCGCGCCGCTCGAAACTTGTCCATCGGTGGCGGTGTATTCACCATTCTGGTCTTTCAGCGTTTCACCCGTCCGCATCGAGAAATATGCCGTCGCGCGACATTCTACATCTTTCATGCCCGTGATGCTGAATTTCACGTGGATGACCATGCCCTTTTTTTCAAAACGCGTTTGGTCATAGTCCACAGAAATATTCTGAATCGCCGCCGTGACGGGTAGTCGCGTTGCGGCGGGAGTGTCTGTGGACAAAATCAAGGTCGGCGCGGCAAGCGTGTGCGTTGGAGGTGGCGGAGGCGTATTTGTCGGCGGAAGGAATGTGGGTGTTACTACGATGGGTGCTGCCGTGGGCGGCGGCGGCGCGGTCGGGACAAGCGCGATGGGCGTCGGTTGGGAGATTGGAACCAGCAGACGAAAAAGGCCAATCCCAAAGACGAGCGTCCCGATCACAAACGTAAACGCGCGCGTGTATTTCCCAATGGGCGGCATCTTGATTGCCGAAACTTCAAAACCGCCGCCCAACAACCCAAGCAAAAGAAACAGCGCTCCAATGAGGAGCAAAATTCCTTCGTTTGATTGAGGCATACACTTCTCCCCACGTCGAATCAAGTGTTACGCGTGCTGCGCAATTTTGCGCTGCGCCAAGACGTGAATGCATCAAACAGTTTGTCACCAAACACACCGCCGAGAAAGGCAAATACGTACATGAGCCACGGCTCGCCGGGAATACCCAACGCGTTCGCGGCGGCGAGTACGCCGAGCAGCGACAAGAGATACAACACTGCACCCAAGCCCGCGCCCAACAGTGGCGCAACGGCGTACTTGTACGCGCCTGCGGGTTCATAAGCGCGAGTACCAATTTGACGTGTCATTTGCCACAGCGCTGCCAGCGCGCCGCCCAACAGTCCCATGCCGATACCGCGCAGCAGCGGAATCACGGCAGGTACGAGGCGCAGCACAAACGGCAGCAAGAACAAAATCAAGCCGCCCACAACCGCGATGCTCAACCATGCAAACAAGACGCGCGTCTTGGGCGCGGCAGCCGCGGCGCGACTGGAACGCGCAAGCAAGAGGCGTGCCTTGACTTGTTCGGCAGATGTTTCGGCGCGCGCAAAAGCTCCTTGCTCGATGGCCGCACGCGCGGCATTCAAAGTCGCCAAGCATTCCGCGTTCAACGCCGCGCTGTCGCTTGTTTCATCTGCCACGTTTTGATATAACTGATCCACAAACTGCGACAATTCCAACAATTCCGCTTGCCCGTACAGCGGCGCGGGCGCCGCGGCAACCATCGTTGGTGGAGGCGCGACCAGTGGGGCTTGGACCGCGTTGGATTTATCTTGGAGCGGTTGCGGTTCGACCGTTTCCACGCGCGCGGGCGGCGTGAATGTCACCGCTTCGACAATTGGCTCGACGCGTGGCGGTGCGGTTATTACCGGCGCCGGTGGCGGTGCAACGATTCCCGAAACGGAACCACTCTCGACGGTCGGTTCGACCAACGTGACGGGTTCCGGCAGCGCGGTCACGCGCCAATCACTCGGATATTCCGGCGGCGGCGGACGCACACTTGTCACCGGGCGCGGCGGTTCAACCATATAGCCCGGGGTTTGCACAAGGCGCGCGTCATCCTCGGAACTCGCGGGTTTCGGTTTTAATTCGATCTCTTCTCCGAACAAGACATCAACAGGGCGGCGGCGCGGTGCGTGCGAACTTGCGTCCGACATAAATTTCACTCCACGGAAAAATTTCAGATTTCAGATTGCGAATGGCAGATCGCAGATGGCTGATGGCGAATCGCGTATCGCAAATCGCGTATCGCGTATCGAATTTCTAATTTCCAACCTCCAACCCCCAACTTCCAACTTCCAACTTCCAATTTCCAACCTCCACCCTCCAACCTCCAATTTCTAATTTCCAACTTCCAATTTCTAATTTCCAACCTCCAACCTCCAACCTCCAACCTCCAATTTCTAATTTCCAACTTCCAACTTCCAACTTCCAATTTCCAATTTCCCTTCATTGCCATTGCGCGACACGTCTGGCGCGTCCTACAGCTTGGTTTCGGGTTCTGCGATTTCGGCGTACGCGCGCTCTTGCAGCTCTGCCGCGTGCGACCATTCGTCATAGTGCAGCAGCACCAGCTTGGCCAATTTACGGTACGCGCGCGCCCCTTCGTGCTTTGGATCGAGTTCCAGGATCGAACGCTGGTGCCGCGGGGCATCGGCAAATTTGATGCTCTCTTTGATGTACACGTCGAGCAAAAGCCCCGGATACGCGTGCGTCACTTCTTGGAGAATTTGTTGATCGTTCGTGCGCCGCACGTCCACCATCGTCGCGACAATGCCTAAAATTTCCAGCTGCGGATTCAAACGCCGCCGCACGCGCGAAAACACATCCATCAATTGTTCCAACCCGCGCATGGCAAAATACTCGACCTGCAGCGGCACGATTATGGCATCCGCCGCCGTCAACGCGTTCACCGTCAATAAATTCAGCGACGGCGGGCAATCCAACACGATGTACTCGTACGTATTACGTACATTCGCCAATGCTTCGCGCAAAATATACTCGCGCCCCATTTGCGCAATCAGTTGAAATTCCGCGACGGCGAGATCAATATTCGAGGGCAGCAAATCGAGGTGCGGGCGAATGTGATGCGTGATGCCCGCGATGGGAATGCGCGTGTCGGTGAGGATATTGTAGATCGTGAGGTCAAGATCGTGCGCGGCGAGTCCGAGTCCCAGCGAGAGTCCGCCCTGCGGATCGAGATCGCCGAGCAGCGTGTAATGTCCCAGCTCGGCAAGCGCCGCACCGAGATTGATGGCGGTCGTCGTTTTGCCCACGCCGCCTTTCTGGTTCGTGACAGCAATTACGTGTGCCATAAAAAAACGCTGGAACGATTATAGCACAAAGCACGCGCAGAAACAGCAAATCTGAAATCTTTGTCACACTCTTGTCACGCTTAGCAAGTATACTGTTCTGCATCGGCGACATGCGCGCAGGACATATTCGCGCGCACGGTTCATTTCAATTCAACCCGGGTGCAATTCACTTTGGGAATGACAATCCCCAAAGTAAACTACACCTTGAACGCATACGCCCGCAGCGCGCAAAAAACCTTTGCGCCTTGCGGGCAAGAGGAATCAAAATGAAAGTGTTTCGTTCTTTGACTCTGCTCGGTCTCTTTATTTTGAGCGCGAGCATTCTGCTCGCCTGCGGCGGTACAACACCGACTCCAGTCCCACCCACCCCCGCGCCTACGGCAGTGCCGCCGACCACCGCACCAACTGTTGCGCCGACTACGGCGCCCGTGCCCACCAACGCGCCCGTCGCTGCGCCAACCGCGACCGTCGCCTCGAGCGGCAGCGGCGGTGAATCTGTCGTGCAGACTGCGTTCACCAGTTTCGCAGACGCGACGACGTTTCGGCTCAAGGGGCGCACTGAGGTGACTCCGATTTTCTTTGCCGCGCCCTATACGCCCGGTCCGAATGACGATCCCAACAAGGTGCTGCTCTTTGCGCTCGAAGGTGAGGTCAAACAACCCGACCAGCATTTCACCATCGCGGGCTTTATGGCATCTTTTGTCGGCGCAATGAGCGGATTCGATCCGAATGCGCCCGGGCTGGAAATCGTGAGCGTGGGTGGGAAAATGTACATGCGCGGCACGCTTGCGGGAGAGACCGCGCCAAAATGATACATTGTTTCGCAGAGCAGCGGCGGACTCAATTTCGCGCCGAAAGATTTGATCGAGACAATGAGCGGCGCAACGTATCCAGCGGACGCCTTTAGCAAAAGCGGCACGGCGAACGTCGGCGCGCAGACGTGCGATGTGTACACGGGGAATCGCGCGGCGTTCGACGCGGCGTTCCCGCGTTTGGCGCAATCCGCCGCCTTGAATACCGATGAATTGGACCCGGCGAAAATTACGCGCGCGGAATATCTCGTGACCGTCTGCGCGGACAAACGCCTGTATCGCCTTCAATACAGTTTCGATGCGCCGAGCAAGACCAAGCCCGATACGAAAGGCGCGCTCACATACGACGTACAACTTTCGGGCTATGACGACGCCATCACGATTCAAGCGCCCGCCGATGCCGTGCCATTGCCCGGCGCATCCGACGCGCCAACCTCGGCGCCCGAAGCGACTGCAACAAAAGCCGCGCCCGGTTCCTTTGCGAATCTGGACGGCGAATGGGAAGGCACGAGTTCCACCGACAGCCCGCTCCAATTCACCGTCGAGAATAACAAAATCACGTACGCGAATTTGAACTATTCCGTCAACACGGGCGGCTGTTCGGTCGGCGGCGCGTACGGCACCTCGATTGACGACGGCGCGATTACGGACAAAAAATTCACCATCGCCTTGACCAACAGCGACGACGTGAAATTCACGTTTGCGGGAACGTTCACCTCGAACGGCGAAGCGGCAGGCACTTTGAACATCAAAGGCAAAACGTTCTGCGGCGATACGGACGCGAACGCGACGTGGACTGCCACGCACAAATCATCGCCCGACAATCCCGCGCCAGAGGCGACGACCGCAGCGGAACCGACCAAAGCGGCAGGCGATGAAACACCGGAAGCGGAAGCCGACGGCGCGGCAATCGTCAACGCCTTGGTCACAGCGTTGAACGCGGGCAACGTGGACGACGCGGCGATTCTGTTCGGCGACGATTCGATTTTCACGTTCGACACAGATGTAGCAATGGGCGCGGCGGACATCAAGGCGAAACTGCAATCGCTTGTGAGTGGAAATGCAAAATTCAGCGTCAGCGACGCCAACGATCTCGGCGGCTTGGTGACTTTCAAGCTCCAAGGTACAGGTTCCAACGCGGGGACCTGGCCCAACAGTTCTGCCATCCTTGCGGATGGGAAAATTGCGATCTTGACGATCAAGTAGCGACGCGGGACGATTTGTCGCAAACCCGGTTTGCCGCAAACGATGTTTGCAAAAATCGCCCCACATTTTCAGGAAAAGCATCTATGGCAACCATGACGAATGCAGAGCTAAACGAACGCTTCAGTCGCATCGCGCAGGCGATTGCGCGCCTGGAGCACAAGACGGACTTTATCCTCCAAGAGCTCAAGCTGGAATACATAGACAAACCGGAAAGCAACATCCCGCCGGGGATGGAAGAGGTATACGCTTTCCTCAAGCTGGGCAAGCGACTGGAAGCCATCCAGGCATACCGAAAGCAAACCGGCGCGGGATATGACCAAGCCCGCGTCGCCGTAGAAGAGATCGAGATGGGTTCGCCGCACGGGTGATGCCACTCTTTTGATGCGCGCCGCCAATCGCTGTGTATCAAAACGCCCTGTCGGAGGAATGGCAGGGCGTTTTGGTATGCACAAACGGACAATCAACAAATTTCATTTGACGCTCCGCTTATCCGTGTGCTAGAATGCTTTTGTCTATGTCGCGCCGTTGGACCGTCCGAGATCATTGGAACAATGAGGTGTATCTGACGGATGAACGATGGGAGCATATTCTTGCCCCATTCAATCATCCCGAAATGGCGCATTACGAAACAGAGCTCGTTGAGACAATTCGGTCAGGAACGCGCAAGCAAGACTCTCTGAATCCGCGCAAGTATCGTTATAGTAAAGCATTCTCTCGATTGGCAGAGGACAATACGCACATTGTAGCCATCGTGTTGTTTGCGTTTGTCGAATTGGAATCGGGTCAACCCGCTCCCAACAATTATGTTGTGACTGCGTTCCAAAAAGAGATCGGATAAAGCATGGCCACCGTCTATAATTATGACGAACCGAGTGATACCCTGTATGTATCCTTCGCGCTTGGCGAACTCGCAACAGGGGTCGAGCTCAATGAACACATTTTGTTGCGCCTCAACTCTGCAACACGGCGCGCAGTTGGCTTGACCTTTCTGGAATACTCGGTGCTTGCCCAACGAACCGAAATGGGACCCCGCAGTTTTCCGTTAACCGGATTGGCAGAGCTTTCAGAGGAACTACGCGCGTTGGTTTTAGAAATCTTGACCACGCCACCGGTAAACACCATCCTGTTTGTATCCGCCTATACCCCTTCTGCCATCGAAATGATTCCGATCACGTTTCTCCAACCGTTGGCACTGGCATAATCGTTGGAACGCAGCGTGCGAAAAATAGAGGGCTATTCATCTCAAGTTCAAGAACCGACAACACCCTGCCATTCTTACGGCAGGGTGTTGTCGTATGCGCGATCTCTGAAAATCCGGGATGGGACGCGGATAAACGCGGAAGAACGCGGACGGGGAGAGTGCTCTGTGCTGTTGCGAAAGCGATGTGCCGCACGTATAATCGTTTGCGTTTGGTGGCAGTAGAAACGTATGCGCGCCCAACAGCGCGAGCATGAACGACAGGCGGAACATTTATTTCAAACGTTGCTGTACCGCGCGTTTAATGGGGAAATATAACGACTATGGCGAATCCTGAACATCTTGCGAAACTGGATGAGGCACTCGAGGTCAAAGACATTTCGATTTGGAATCGGTGGCGAAATGAAAATCAAGATCGCCAAATAGATCTGAGTAAAATTGCTTTAACCAAGCCGAAATTAGATGGCGTGGATTTTAGTCGAGTTGATCTTCGTGATGCAACCTTTATTGATGCAGACCTTGTTGGAGCCAACCTCTCGCATGCGCGCTTATTTGGGGCAAGACTTCTTGCGAGCAATCTTGGGAGGGCAAATCTCACAGAAGCACATCTTGGGGGTGCCGAACTGTCGGAGTCTATACTTTCAGAGGCTGACCTTGTACGCGCAGATCTATTCAGGACTAATCTTACTCTTACGAATCTATGGCATTCTAATTTTGCTGAGGCGAAACTGTCACTCACAATTTTTGCAAGCGTTGACCTGAGCACTGTGTACAATCTTGGAACTGTTAGGCATAGATTTCAATCTTATATTGACATTTTTACTCTCTATAAATCCAACGGCAACATCCCCGAAGTCTTTCTCCGTGGCTGCGGCGTGCCCGAAACCATGATTACGTTTGCCAAATCGCTCGTCGGCAAACCCATTCAGTATTATTCCGCGTTCATTTCTAATTCGCCTGCTGATGAACATTTTGCGCGGCGCTTGCACAACGATTTGCAAATGAATGGCGTGCGCGTGTGGTTCGCGCCCGAAGATTTGAAAATCGGCGAGACGATTGAAGATTCGATTGACCAGGCGATTCGTGTCTACGACAAACTCATCCTCGTCCTCTCGCAAAACTCGATTGACCGCGCGTGGGTGCGCAAAGAATTTTCCAAAGCCATCGAAAAAGAAAAGCAGCACGGCAAAACCGTGCTGTTCCCAATTCGTCTGGACGACACCGTGTTCGAAACGACCGAGCGGTGGGCGTATGACATTCGCAAACGGCACATCGGCGATTTCACGAAATGGGAAAATCCCTTGCTCTATCAAGCCGCAATCAATCGGCTGCTGCGCGATTTGAACGCGGGAACGTAGACGCGCACAGAGACCTGACAGGTTTTTGGGACGTACGTTTTACGTATCGCGTGCGTGGCGTACATCGCGAATGGTTTGTGTGACGCGCACGCGACAAAAACCTGTCAGGTCTCGTCCATCCGACCACCTATGGCAAATCGAGAACATGTAGCGGTCTTGAAACAAGGCGTGACTGCTTGGAACGCATGGCGCGCCGAGCATCCCGCGATTGTTCCCGACCTGAGCGCCGCGTTTTTGCGCCGCCGCGTGCTCGAGGGGATTGACCTTGGCGGGGCGACCCTGTACGAGACCAACCTACGGCGCGCCGTCCTCAAGAATGCCAATTTCGCCCACGCGCGTCTCGGCGGCGCGGACTTGAGCGGCGCGAATTTGCGTCAGGCGAATCTCCGCGGCGCCGTCTTGAACGGCGCGAACCTGAATCGCGTGGACCTTGCCGGAGCGAACTTGAGCCGCGCCCACTTGGGGTTCACTGTCCTCGGCGATGTGGACTTGAGCCGCACGCACGGGCTTAAAAGCGTGCTGCACGAAAATCCCTCCACCATCGGGATTGACACCATCTATCGTTCGGGCGGCAAGATTCCTCAAGAATTTTTGCGCGGCTGCGGCGTGCCCGACGCGATGCTCGAACTCGCCGCATCGCTCGTCGGGCAAGCGATTCGCTACCACTCGTGCTTTATTTCGTATGCGACGCCCGACGAACGCTTTGCACGCCGGCTCCACGACGATCTGCAAATGAACGGCGTGCGCGTCTGGTTCGCGCCCGACGACTTGAAAACGGGCGAATGGATCGAAGATTCCATCACCGACGCCATTCGCACCTTTGACAAATTGATTCTGGTCTTGTCGCAAAATTCCATTGACCGCGCCTGGGTCAAAAAAGAATTTATGACCGCGCTCGACAAAGAAAAACGCGAAAACCGTCTCGTCCTCTTTCCCATCCGCCTCGACGATGCCGTGTTCGAGACCACCGAACAGTGGGCGTACGACGTTCGCAAACGCCACATCGGTGATTTTCGCAATTGGACGAACCCACTGCTGTATCAAAAGGCAATCAATCGGCTGCTGCGCGATTTGAACGCGGGAACGTAGGAGTGTTTCCCGGACCTGACCCGGTCCATCACAATTGTTATTTGATTCATTCCAATAATGACGCTATGATGCAATAGATAATGGGATGGAATTGATGTGTCTGAAAAATACGGTAGGACAGAGACGTGCAACGGTCAGAGGAGGATGCGAAATGATTGTGCTTGAACTGCACCCCGAATTGGTGGCGGAATTAAAGAGCGAAGCGGCGCGACGCGAAACTACTCTCGATATGTTGGTGAATGATTGGCTCAGGGAACAGTTATGGCGTGAAAAGCACAAAAAGATTCAAGAGGAAGCGGAACGCTTTCGCGCACAGCATGCAGAACTCGTACCCAGATATCGCGGGCGCTATATTGCAATGCGCGAGGGGCAGGTCATTGACGACGACGCAGATTTGGTCACGCTTCATCAAAGAATTCGCGCACAATACGGCAATGCGCCAATTCTTATGACACCCGTAACGACGGACCCGATTCAAACCTTTCGCGTGCTCGGCGCGCGGCGACATAAAGCCCAAGCATGAATACCCCTTACGACCCCGATTATTTTCCACCCGTTCCTGTTCTGCAAGTCACCTTCAAACTCCCCCTCTTCCTCGATGGTCCCGAGCAACAAACCGAATTGCTCGACGATGCTGTGGTACGTCGTTTGCGCGCACGCCGCGCATAACAATCCCCACGCGGAAAAATTTCTCAAGCAGCAACAAAAAAACGGAAAGTGCGTCTCTTTCCATTCCCAACCTGCGCAGGCAGGTTTCGCGTTCGTGTTGCCGCGAATTCTATTCGCCCAACATCCACCTCAACGAAATCCGCATTTTGTATTTGAACCAGCGCACGTCAAAACTTTCGCCCAGCACATTCGTCCAAATCGCGCGCAGGAATTCCGCGCGTGAAAGCACGCGTCCGTCCATGGCGTACGCGGTCAGCGCATTGGGTTTGTTCGAGAACGCGACGGTTTGCCCGCGCGGCGCAGTGATGTTGTACGAGCCGCCTTGAATCACATTGTCCTGAATGATATTACCCGCCGTATTGCCTTCCATCACAAAATTGACGCCGTTGTTGGTCAGTTTGTTTTGCGTGATTTGATTCCGGAGCGAATTGTTCAGGTGAATTGCCGCGGCGGTATTCTCCAGCAAGGTATTGTCGCACAGACAATTTTCCGTCGAGACATGGTCTTCGGGCGTACCCGGCACAAAGAAAAATTGTTCGCGGTCGTACGGACCCGAATAGAAATACAATGCTTCGCGGCTGTTGACGATCGTGTTCGACGAAACATTGTTTTGGCTGCTGTTCCACGAAATGAGGCCGTGATTGCCCAGATCGCGCAGTTCGTTGCCGTTGTTGATCTCGTTCTTTTTCGCAAAACCGAGCCAGATGCCGTCGAGCGAATTGGAAATGTGGTTCCCCGCGATTTTATTCTCACGGCAAAAAGACAATTCGATCGCGTTATACAACGCGCCTTTGATCGTGTTGCCCTGAATCACATTGCCGTCGCCGCAAGGCGTGCCGTGCGCTTTGATGAAAATGCCATTGCCGTTGCCGCCCGTAATCATGTTGTCGCGCACGACATTTTTGCTCGAACCGGATTGGAGCATGATGCCGCCCGCGTCGCAGCCGGGACCCACCGTGCCGTTGCCCCACGTGCAGTAGCGCAAATTGTCCGCCGCGCTGTTTTCCGAAATCTCGCCGTACTGCACATTGTAAAAATGCACGCCCCACGCCGAGTTTCCGTTCGCCGTATTGCCGCGCACGGTGATGCCGCTGCCGGTGCGCACGTCAATGCCAATCGCGTTGTTGTCGGTGCGATTGTCCGCAATCAACGCGTTCGTCGTGCTGCCCACGCGAATGCCGCCGCCTTCGGTCAAGCCGAGAAATTGTCCAAAGTTGCGCTCGTCCGTGTCGCGGAAATTATTGGACAGCGTATTGTCGTGAATGTACAAATTGTCCGCCGCATCCACAAAGACGCCGTACTTGTGCTTGCTGCTTTTGCAGCCGCGAATCTCGATGTTGCGCGCGGGCCGTTGGCTCAAGAGATTCCCGATTTGGTGCACCACGACGCCATAGCCGTTCATGTCTGTGCCGTTCAAGGAATAACCTTGACAATCCAAAATCACATTGTCGCTGTAGATTTGAATACAGTCCCACTTGCTCGACAACGAGGTTGCCAAGCGGTACAGCCCGGGCGCGGTAATGGACCCGCAGCCCGCAATGTCGTACACAGCGGCGACCGTAAAGGGTTTGAAATTGCTCGTCCCCGCGCCGCTGCGACTTGCGCGCGGGGTGCCTTGCGCGCTGGCGACGGGCGTAATCTTGGTGCGACTTGGCGGCGTCGGCGTCGTGTTGGCGCTTGCGCCGTTTCCGTTGCGCATCAAGATATTTTGCGTCAAGGTCTCGTTGCAATTGACGTCGAGCGTGAATGACGTTTGCCCAGCAGCCGTATACCCTTCGGGCGGCGCAGCAGTCAAGGTGTATCTGCCCGCGGCCAAACCGGGGAAATAAAACTGCCCGTTGCCGGTGGTGTATAAACCGATCACACCGGACGCGTTGTACAAAAACAATTTTGCGCCGCCTACGCCCGGTTCACCGGCTTCCGCTTCCCCGTTCGCGTTCAAATCGGCGACCACGCTGCCGTTGATGGAACCAAAACACGCGTTGGCATCGGGAGTCACCGAGCGGTTGACCGTAACGGTGAGCGTGCGTGCGGCAGACGGAGTGCCGTACGTCGGCGACGCGATTTCGTTCGCGGAAATCGTTTCCGTTGCGCGGATGGTCGGCGTGAGCTTGAGCGCAGGTGTGCCCTGCGATGTGGGAGTCGCAAGCGCGGTCGCGGCGAGTGTAGCCGTAGGCGTCGCCGTGGCGGTGCTCTGGGTTTCCGCCGCCGACACTTGCACCTCGACGAAGGGCGTTGGGGATTCGTTCGCCGCCGGGAGAATGGTCGTCTCAATCGGCGGACGCTGACCACAAGCTGCGAGGAGGAGGATGAGACACGGAACTGTGAAAACAGTAGAGCGAGAAAAAGAGCGTACGAATTGCATAGCCGCCGTAAGATGAATGGATAATGATTTCGATTCACGAGTATAGCACACTGTTTCGACACGTCAAAAGGAACGCCCTAAATGCTTTGACAAACCTTTGCAAGGATGGTACAACATGACCGAGAATATCGGTACATTGTTGTGCGCGCGTTTTTGCCTATGACGATTGCAATGAACTCGTTCCTCGTCCGGCGCGCGGCACTGGTTGCGCTGTTACTCACCTTTGCTGCGCTCTTTTTCCTTTCCTTTGCTCTCGCTGCCCCGAATGAACAGGGCTTGTCGTGCGCCACCGCTCCCGTCAGCGCGGATCCCACACCCACCGTCTGCATTTCGCGCGTCGTCGTTATCTTTAACGGCATCAGTCCCGACAATCAATTTACCGTTTCATGGCGCACGCTCAAGAATGAAACGGGTCAGGTCAAACTGGCGAGCGGCGAAACCTTTGACGACACGCGCGGCGCCAGCTATCAAGGCAAAACGCATTACATCGTCGTTTCCAACCGCGACGCGAAAAAGAACTATAGCTTTGATATTGTGTCCGGCGGCAAAACGTACACCAACGACAATGCGCATTGGACAGGGCACACCGGACCCGCCGTTCAGCCCACAACGCCGTACATCGTTTTTGGTCGCGTTTCGAATCCCGACGGGAGTGACGCCGACGGCGCAATCGTGTACGCACAAATTCGCGACGGCGACAATCAAGGCACCCAGAGCCGCTCCGCGTGGTTGTCCGGTTTGATTGTGGTCGCGGACGGCGGCAATTTTTTCAATCTCAATTTAGACGAAGCGCGCACGCAAAGCAACGGGCAAAAGTACACCTACAATCCCGATGGTGATCGCGTATTTGTGATTGCGGTCGGGGCGCAAGGTACGGCGAGCAAAGCATTCAAAATCAGCGAGCTGCATCCGCCCGCCCCCCCCCCTTCGCTCATTCTCAGCAGCAGCGGCGCGGGCAGCGCGGCAACTGCAACCGCAACCCAGCTTCCGCCAACCAACACGCCAACCGCGTCGCCCACGTCTAGCCTCACACCAACGCCGGTTTCGCCCACGCCTTCGCAAACACACACGCCCCTCGCACCTTCGCCAACCCTTGAAACATTGACAGAAACCGCGTCGGCTGAACCGCCCGCTGTTGAACCTACGTCAACGCTCGAACCCGCCGACGCAACCCGCATCGCGCAAGAATTGCCTCCTACCGGCATCGCCGAACCAGCGGGCGAAGAAGTGGAACCGCCGCGCACGCGCATTTTCGGGGGCGTCCCTACCGTCGTTCCGCCGCAGCAAAACAGCAACAACTGGATTCTCGTCGCGCTCGCCGCTGTTCTCATTATCGGCGCTGCCCTGCTCGGACTCGCCGCGTTTTTTGTTACACGAAACAAGAATTAGAGATGGAGAGCGGGAGAGATGGAGAGCGCGAGAGCGCGAGAGCGGGAGAGCGCGAGGGAGAGCGGGAGAGCGCGAGGGAGAGCGCGAGAGCGCGATGGAGAGCGCGAGAGCGCGAGAGATAGAATCACTCCATCGCTCTATCACTCGCTCACTCCATCGCTCTATCACTCCCTCACACCATCTCTCCATCGCTCCCTCACTCCATCGCTCCCTCACTCATTGACTTGATATGAAACTCGTGGACCTCAACCCAATTCTCGAAACGCTGCACCTCGACCCGCTGGCATACGGACTGCAAATTGTTGCCGCGCGCGAGGTGGCGGACGATTACTTTCCGCGCCTCGATACCGACCGTCCCGCGCTCGTCGCACAATTCGACATGCCGGATTCACTCGCACGCGCGGCGCGCACGCTGCGCGTGAATTACCCCGCGTCGCATAGAGTGACTCTGGTGCGCGGTTCGAAACAAAAAACGGTTGCGCTCGATGCACTGCCGCTTGAAAGAACAACGCGCCGCGCCGTGCTGTACATTCCGCCGCTGCCGCATTCGAGTTCGCCGCTCACGCTCGCCAACATCATGGCGCACTTGCGCGCGCCCGTCGGCGGCTGTCCGTGGGATTTGGAACAGACGCACGCGAGCATTACGCGCGCGTTGATCGAAGAAGCGTACGAAGTTATCGAAGCGATCGCGGACCACGACATGCTGCACCTCATGGAAGAGTTGGGCGATTTGCAATTGCACGTCTTGTTTCAAACGCAAATCGCGCGCGATGAAAACCAATTCGCGCTGTCCGACGTGGGCGCGGAACTCGCCGCAAAATTGATACGGCGGCATCCCCATGTTTTTGGGAATGAACAGGCAAAGGATGCGAATGGAGTTTTGGAAAATTGGGAAAAAATCAAGCAGGCAGAAAAAGCGCGCAAAGGGGAAACCTCACAGCCGCAGGCGCTCGACGCGGGCATTCCGCGCGAACTCCCCGCGCTGACCCGCGCGCAAAAGGTACACGAACGCGCGCGGCGCAAGCAGAATCAAACGTCAAACGTCAAACGTGTAGAGAACGTTCGCCGTAACGTTCCTCGTCGCAACGTTCCGTCAAGCGACGCGCTGAAACAAGAGGTTTTGCGCGCGCGTGACCGCGAACGCGCGGTGGGAGACCTGTTGTTTGAACTCGCCGCGCTCGCCGAGCAGCACGGCATTGACGCCGAACGCGCGCTGCGCGCGGCGACGACAAGTTTTGTGCGAGAAAAAAGTATGAGCGATGAATCGAGCCATTGACTCGTAACTCATCGCTCATACCTCAGCACTGTAATGGTCGGGGCGAGAGGATTTGAACCTCCGACCCCAGCGTCCCTAACGCTGTGCGCTACCGGTCTGCGCTACGCCCCGAATTCGACGCAGACATCAGACGCACGAACTTGGTTTCGGCAAAATCGCGGATGGCAGATCGCGTATCGCGTATCGCAAATCGCGTATCGAATTTCTAACTCGCGTTACGCACCGAAAAAACCCATAGACAGGATTAATAGTACCTATACTCCGAAATCTCTGCACAAAAAGCAAAGATTTTCCACCGCGAATCCCCGCGAATCTGCGCGAATCGGGGTGCGAAAAAAATTCGCGTAGATTCGTCGCGCGGAGTTCGCGCAAAGATTCGCGGTTTCCCGATTTGGTTTCGGCTTGTCCGAGTTAGGATTAAGGCGATGAACTGCGTGACATGAGTTCCTAGAGCGGATTCCTAATTCGTATGTGGGCAAAAGACCTTTCGGGTTTCCGAAAACCCGAAAGGTCTGCCCACCAATCAGACTGGAATCCGCTCTAAT
>JACQWQ010000200.1 GCA_016209205.1 Chloroflexota bacterium | reverse complement strand
GGGACTTGCGCCTGAGTATGGGGAGTTCCAGATTTTCTTCGCTTTCCCATTCTGTCCTTGAGTCAGTTACACGAATGATTCGTGTTGTGACGACACACCGTTGGACTTTGGTATCGTTGTGAGTGCGCCGAGCCGCCCAACTTGGGATTATGCGGCATTCATGCCGTATAATCCCCCGCACAGGCGTTTTATACGACATTACGCCGCATAAGTGTTTTTCGGCGTCAAACATGCCCGACGCGTTTTTGTATTGGCTGCTTGGCGTATCATTTCTTTTTCTTGGGCTTGTCTTCCAAATAAATTTCGCGCGGTTTGCCGCTGCCTTCGTCAGGACCGACAATACCCATTTCTTCAAGTTGGTCCATGAGACGCGCCGCGCGCGGATAGCCGATGCCGAGTTTGCGCTGTAACAGAGAAATGGACGCTTGATTCGTCGCGCGAATCACTTGAATGGCGTCTTCGGTCAACGCGTCGCCTGTTTTTTCTTCGCGCTCGCCGGCTTTGTGTTTGGGCAAATCCCACGGCGATTTCGGGTTGAAATCAAATTCCTCTTGCAGCGCGCGCCAATAGTTCGACAAACGCGCGAGCTCTTCATCCGAAACAAAACAGCCCTGCAAGCGCGACAACTTTGCCGAATCGGGCGCCATGTACAACATATCGCCGCGTCCAAGCAATTTTTCCGCGCCTGTTGTATCCAACACCACGCGCGAGTCCACCGAACTCGTCACCGCGAACGAAATACGCGCAGGGAAATTGGCTTTGATGAGCCCCGTGACCACATCCACCGACGGACGCTGGGTGGCAAGAATCAAGTGGATGCCGGTCGCGCGCGCCATCTGCGCCAAACGCGTAATCAATTTTTCCGTTTCATCCGGCGCGGCAAGCATCAGGTCTGCCAACTCGTCAATGATAATGACGACGAACGGCAGTTTATCGCCGCCCTCTTTTTGCATCTTGTCGTTGTACGCGTCAATGTTGCGCGTGCGCGCTTTCGAGAATGCTTGAAAGCGTTCGTCCATCAAAATCGTCGCCCATCGCAGCGCGGGCACGACATTGTCCACATCGGTAATGACTTCGCCGAGCAAATGCGGAATGCCGTTGAAATTGACGAGCTCGACGCGTTTCGGGTCCACCATCACCAAACGCAATTCGTCGGGCGAATGAGCAAACATCAAGCACGCGATAATCGCATTGATGGCAACGGATTTCCCGGAACCCGTCGCGCCCGCAATCAACAAATGCGGCATCCCTGCGAGGTCCGTCGCCGCCGCCGCGCCCGACACATCGCGTCCCAATGCGAACGGCAGTACCGCTTTTTGCTTTAATTTCTTGTACGTCTCGGATTCCATCACGCCGCGCAAGCTGACCATCGAAACAGATTCATTCGGTACTTCGATGCCGACGTAATTGCGTCCGGGCACCGGCGCTTCGATGCGAATCGGCGCCGCAGCCAACGCGAGCGCGAGATCATTGGACAAGGCGAGGATGCGATTGACCGGCACTTTGCGGCGCTGTATCGTTCCATCCAACCCGCGCCGTTCGATAAAACCGGGTTCGACGGCAAACTGTGTAATCGTCGGACCCGCTTTGCTGCCAATCACTTTGGCAGGGATGCCGAAATGCGAGAGCGTCTCTTCGATGGTCTTGGCTTTTTGTTCCGCGCTCGCCTGCGCATACGCCGCTTCGGAAGATATTTCCAGCAGTTCGAGCGACGGATGATGCCCGGTGCGTTTCACTGCCGCTGCGCGCGGCACGGCGAGCAGCGGGTGATATGCAGGCGGCGGCGGCGCGGCTTTCGCTTTGTCCGGCTTGCCGCGTCTCAAGCCAAAAAACGAACCGCGCGACGCGGCGGGTTTCGCATCCTTGCCGGGCGCAAGCGCTTCGTCGTCGTCCGTTTCATCTTGCGGAAGCGCGGGCGCTTGGCGCGGCAGCCGCAATTGCACCAGCGCGCGCGAGGGCGGTAACGGCTGCGGCGCGGGCGTCGGCGCAAAGCGCGCGGCGGAACCCGTAGGTGCTGCGGTCGCGGCTGCCGGGGTCGGGCGCAAATTTTCCAATGTCCGCGTCAGAAATGCGCCGAGCCAGCTCAGGTTGAACGCGAAGCGCAGCATCGCCACAAGCAGCAGGATGAGCAGCAGCGAAGCCAAGATGGTGGCAATGTTCGGATCGAGGACTGTGCCAAGGGCGCGGGTGAGCAGCGATGCCACTGCGAGACCGAGGTACCCGCCCGCCTGTCCGGTTTCCGCCAGACGCGCGGCTTCGCGATCATCCGCTGCCAGCGCAAGCGACAGCAAGCCGCAGCCCGCGATAAACATCAATTGGAACGCGGCGAGGACAAGCCACGGTATTTCAAATTCGCCAAAGACGTTTTCCTGACGGCGCAGCAGGCCGATTCCAGCGACGATCAACGCGAGGGCAAGCGCGTACGCGCCCCATCCGGCGAAACGCGTCAAGAGCGTTGCCCAGAGGGACGAGATGGAACCGGCAAAACCGAACAGACTCAGCAGCGTCAACCCGCCGAGCGCGATGAGCACCAGCGCAAGAATTTCACGCCGGCGATGTGCGCTCAGATTGATGCGAAAACGTGAGGGTTCGGCTTCGGGCGGTGGTTCGGCGGCGCCGCGTCGGGAACTGCGCGGCGTGACCGATTCCGTCGGAGGAGTGTTTGAACGGCGCGACATTATCCTTCCGCCAAACTATTCCAGTAGGCGTCATCGTACTCTATCGGTCCCGCAAGCGGGGCGGACGTGGGCGGATGGGCGCGCGCGTTTTTCCGCAGCGTCAAACCGACGCGCTGGCGCACCGGGTCTACATTCATCACGCGCACGTGCACGGTGTCGCCTTCGTGTACCACATCGTTCGGATGCAAAAAGTTTCCTTCGGCGAGTTCGGAGGTATGAATCAAACCTTCAATCCCTTCCGGTAAACGCGCAAACGCGCCGAACGAAACCACATTCGTAATCACGGCGGGGACAATGTCTCCCGGCTTGTAGTGTTCGGCGGCGAGCGCCCACGGGTCGAGCGTCAAGCGCTTCAAAGACAAACCAATGCGGCGCTGTTCGCGATTCACGTCAATGACATACACTTGAACTTGGGCGCCGGCGGTACACACATCGCGCGGGTGCGCCACACGCTGCCAAGACATTTCCGAAACGTGAATCAACCCTTCCACGCCGCCCAAATCTACGAACGCGCCAAAATCCGTAACATTGCGAATGGTGCCCGTCAGCGTTTGGCCCGGCTGAATGGAATTGAGGAGCTGCTCGCTGCGCGAGACCGGGGTTTTGGCAATGCGTTCGGAAAGAATGAGCCGGTTGTGTGCGCGGTCGAGTTCGATCACTTTGAGCCGGAGCGTCTTGCCGATATACTGCGCCAGCTCGAGCATACGTTCTTCATCGGTAGCGCGACGCGTGAACGAACTCAATTGCGAAGCGGGCACAAACCCGCGTACGTCACCCAAATCAATCAAGAGTCCACCCCGGTTATACCCGACGACATTCAGTTCCAGTGTATGCCCCTGCGTATAACTTTCACGAGCGATCTCCCAGCCGGAACGCTGTACTGGCGGCGGAGTGGGAGATAGTTCAATCGTTTGATTGGCAGCAAGCTCCGTTTCCCCGGGGTGCGTAGTTTGTGGCAAAGGCGCTTGCAACACGACGGGCAGCGCTGCCGGCGTGTCTGTACTAGCTTGCAACGTTTCTTGATTCATAACGTACCTCAAATCCAACGAAAGCGAACCTGCTCCACCTAACGCGCGCGCGTCTATAAAAATTTCATCAGGATTATAGCCGAACCTTTTTTCCTTTGTCAAGCGAATTCACTCCCCCATTCACGGCTTTTGCAAAGTCGGGGCAACTGTCATTTCGAGATGGTCAGCCCCACCGGGCTGTGTGAGCCGAGAACTGTCATATCGAGCGGAGCGAGATATCTCAGTCCCTTCGATATGACAAGTCCTGAGCAGCCCCTCAATCCTTCGGGGTAAACTCCGCGAGAAATCTCTATGTGCGGGCACAAGCGAGATTTCGCCGATGAACTGCATCGGACACTCCGCATCCGCTCCGTTCGCAAACTTGTGGCGATGCAGTTCATCGCACGAAGAATTGAGGGATGACAGCCGCTGTCAAGCGACTTTGCAAACGCCCTAACTCCCCCGCCGCGCATTTCCTTTGGTCATTCGCGGACTATCGGTTACAATGCTGTGGATGCGCGCCCCTTCCGCAGCCGCGATGACGGCATAACATGAATTCTCCCCTCCGCCTCTGTTTTTTTTCCGGTTCCATCTTGGTCCTGCTGGTGCTTTGGGGATGTACGGGCGCGGCATCTACGCCGCAACCGACCGTCTTGTCCAATCCCACCGCTCTAACAAAAACGGTTCCTCCAACCAGCACGCGCAGCTTGCCCATGAGTGGGACTGCGGCGAACGATATGCTGCCGCCGGAAATCAGCGCCGCTTTTTCCAAAACGCGCGCTGCGCAGAATGTACGCTACGAAATCAGCTCCGAGTTCTCGTTCATCCAAGACGGCAAACAAGTAAAGCCGCCCGGCTTGCAAGCGCGCGGCGAAGAAAGCGGCGCGAACCATCACCTGGCTATTTCGGGAATCATGAATGCGACCGGCGAAACGGCAACGTTTGAATTTGTCACGCTGGAGGGAGTGACGTACATCAAAGGATTGAGCGGCATCCCCGGCGTGGATCCTACGCAATGGTACATCTTTCCAAAGGAATTGGGAAATGTGACACGCGATGCGCCGGGCGTCAAAGCGCTGCTTGCCGATCTCGCCGCGCAGAACTTGGACCGGGGCAATTTTCAAACTGCCGGAACGGAAACCGTAGACGGTCAAGCGTGCACGGTATGGTCCGCGCAAAATCCAAAACTCGCGCAGAGTTTTATCGGCATCGCCAACAACCGCGACACCACCAGCCAGCTCCAAACGCTCGATAAGGGCGAGTTTCGGATGTGGACTTGCGCGGACGGTTACATTCACCGCATTACCGGCGCCGTTTGGGGACACGACGCGTCGAATCCAAACAATCAAGCCAACATGCAATTGACGTTTCACATCTTTGACCACGACGCGCCAATCACGATTACTGCGCCAGCGGGGGCGCAAGAATTTCAGTTACCCGTACAGGGAACAGACGCAACCCCGACGCCGTAATAGCCGTATCATCGAATTGTGCGATGAAGGCGATGGGTGCGATGTATTCTCATCGCCTACATCGCACATCGCCTTCGACGTCTGAAAAAAGCGGTGGGAAAAACAATGCAACAACAGACCGCAAGCATTCTCCGCCTTATTTCTTACGACGCCTTCTTGATGGCGCGCACTTGGCGCCACGAATTTCCATTCGATGGCAAAGGACAAACCATGAAATCAACCACTCGCTATTTTCAACTCACCATGCTCTTGCTAATCCTCGCCGTCTTTGCGGCGGCGTGCGCTTCGGCGACTCCGACGCCCATTCCACCAACAGCGGTTCCGCCGACCGCGCTGCCGACGCCCACCGTGGCATCCAGCAGCACAGCGGGACAGAGCGGCCCACTCGCCGAAGCGATGAACAAGGTCAAAACTGCCAAAACATATCGTGTTGACCTGAATATCACAGGCAAAGGCAACTTTGCGGCGACCGGTGGTCCCACTCCTGAACCGGGCGCAGAAGACAAGCTCATCACCCTATTGAACATGAAGGGCGAAGTGAACGGTCAGAACGCGCACTTTGCGATTCAAGGCATGTTGACTGCATTTCTCGGGCTAGCCCACGATAAACCCTTCGAGGTGATCAGTTACAACGGCACAGCGTACGTGAAAGGGCCGCTGCCTTTGCTCGGCGCGACCGAAGAGAAATGGTACCAAGTGCCGCCGGAAGCCGCCCAGGTCGCACAGCCGCCGCTCACACCTGCATCGTTCCTCAATTCCTTTGGCGAGACGGGCATCAGCCCCGCCGATTTTAAATTGTCCGGCGCCGAGTCTCTCGACGGCAAGAGCTGCCAGGTTTACGCAGGCGATAAATCGGCGGTTGTGAATGCGTTCATCAAGCTCGGCGGCGCGACGGGCGCGACCCAAGAGGATTTGGATTCGATTGACAACGCCGAATTCAAATTCTGGCTTTGTGACGACGGGTATTTGCATCAGGTGAAAATGTTGATCGAGGGGCACGACAAAAACAAGCCGGAACAAAAAGGCACGTTTGAAATCCTGATGAAACTGTCTGATTTTGACGGCAGCATCACGATCACACCCCCGGCCGATGCGACCCTCTTGCAACTACCCGAACCACCGACGCAAGCGCTGCCCGTGACGCCAACACCGTAGCAGCGAATCGCAAATCGCGTATCGCACTATCGCACTATCGCACTATCGCACTATCGCACTATCGCACTATCGCACTATCGTACTATCGCACTATCGCACTAAGGAGACAGACCATGGCAATCCAAACCATCGGCGTGGTCGGCTGCGGCTTGATGGGCAGCGGCATCGTCGAAGTGCTGGCAAAAAACAATTACGACGTGATCGTGCGCGAAGTGAGCGACGAGTTTTTGCAAAAAGGGTTGGCGCGCGTCGACGCGTCGCTGCAAAAAGCCGTTGACCGCAACAAACTGAGCGCGGAGACGAAACAAACCGTATTGTCGCATATTCGCGGCGCCGTCGCGCTGGAAGATTTAGCGCCGTGCGATTACGTCATCGAAGCGGCGATTGAAAAACTGGATTTAAAAAAAGATATTTTCGCACGGCTCGACGGCATCACGCGCCCCGAAGTCATTCTCGCGTCCAACAGTTCCTCGCTCTCGATTGCTGCCATTGCCGCCATGACCAAGCGACCGGACAAAGTTCTGGGCATGCACTTTTTCAATCCCGTGCCCGTGATGGAACTTGTAGAAATCGTCCGCTCGTTCCTGACGAGCGACGAAACGCTGGCGACTTCACGCGCGTTGGGCGAGGCGCTCGGCAAAAAAATCATTGTCGCCAAAGATTATCCCGGGTTCATCGTCAACGCGTTGTTCATTCCGTACCAACTCGACGCGATTCGCTTTTATCAAAACGGCATGGCGTCGCGCGAAGACATTGATTTGGGCATGCATTTGGGCATGAATCATCCGATGGGTCCGCTGACGCTCGCGGATTTTGTCGGACTGGACACGATTTTGTTTGTCGCGGACGAAATGTACGCCGAAACCAAAGACCCGAAATACGCCGCCCCCCCCCTCTTGCGCCGCATGGTCGCCGCGGGGCATCTCGGCAGGAAAAGCGGGAAGGGGTTTTATGATTACGAGAAATAAAAAATCTGCCACAAACAAGAAACGGGTCAACCCGAAATGGGTTGACCCGTTGGTTTATTTTCCTTTTACCTCGATGCGTAATGCTTCCATCGTCTGCGGGTTGTACGACGCAAACACCTTGTCGCCGACCTTGAGGTCACTAAACGCGATGGGCACATGGTGTTTCATAATCTTGGTATTCGCCGTCACATTCAGCGTCACCGCCGCGCCAAACCGCGGTTGAATGGTCACCGTTTGGGCGGTCTCGTCCAGCGCGCTAATCGAACCGGCAATCTTGGGATTGAACGCCCAGATTCGCAGCGCATCCAGCGTGCCGGGATTATATGCCGCCCTGGCAAACTGACCCACCGCGAGGTCGGCAAGCGTGGCATTTTCATTGTCGTCCACGCGAAGCCGCGTCGTCGCGGTGACATTCAGCGTCACCGGACCGGTTCTGTGGTCGTTGATTGTCACCGTCTGCGCCGTCGTATCCACTGCCGTAATCACGCCGTTGACGCCGGGGTTCACGGCGAAAATTTCGAGCGCGTTCATGGTGCTTGGGTCGTATGTCGCTCTGGCAAGTTGACCCACGGCGAGGTCGGCGAACGCCGCATTTTTATTTTCGTCCACGCGAATCTGCGTCGTCGGGGTGACGTTGAGAGTCACGAGACCTTGCTTGTGGTCGTCGAGCGTGACCGTCATTGCCGTCGCATCCAGCGCGGTAATGGGACCGGCGACGCGCGGGCGCTTGACGAAAATTTGCGCCGCGTTCATCGTCGCGGGGTCGTACAGCGCCTTGGCAAAGTCGCCTACGGCGAGGTCGGCGAGTGTGGCATTTTTGTTCTCGTCAACGCGAATTTTCGTCGTAGGCGTGGCGTTCACCGTCACAGAACCTTTTCTGGGGTCGTTGATTGTCACCGTCTGCGCCGTCGTATCCAGCGCGGTGATGGGACCGGCGATGTGGACCCACCTTTTGCCGTTGTCGCCGCTTTGCGCCGCCGCGTTCTGCGGACCAAGGACGAACAGGGCTGCGGCGGCGATTGCCGCCAGTGTAAAGAGCCACGAAATTTTTCGCAACATGCCAAAACCTCCTTGAGCTTGTAAACGGGGTAGGTGAGACGAGTACTTGAGATAAAGTTGCGGGGTCAAGACCTTCGAGGTTTTCGAACGTCCCGCGTCAATTTACGCGTTCGCGGGCGATGCCGTCTATCGCAAAAACCTCGAAGGTCTCTGGGATTCGACAACGCAATCTCATCAAGTTAGAGTACGAGCTGTCTCCGCAAAGATTGAACACCCAAGTCAGGCAAAAGGGTATGGGAAAAAAGTCATGTTGCCCCCAAAAACGGAAACCCTGTTGACGCTGCTTGGCGCGCGGTGGTACAATGCGCGCAGGACCTCACCCCCAACCCCTCTCCTAAAAAAGGAGAGGGGAGTAAGGGAAAACATCTATGGACCCAATCACACTTGGCATTGCAATGGCGTTTGGCACGGGCATTTCCAGTGTCCTCCAAAAAGTAGCAGACGCGGCGGTCCAGCCCGTCGTCGAACGCGCGCTCGACCGCGTTTTGGGCCTGTTTGCCGACGACGCGCAAAAGGAAGCGTTTGCGAACGCAGTGGACGCGGCGCTGGTTCAAGCAATGCGCGGCGACAAGATTTCGCGCGAAAGGAAAATGCAACTTGAAGCCGCGTTAGCGCACTTGGCGAAACCGGAATTCGAGGAGGCGCGTGTGGAACTCGCCGCGCGCGTTTTGCTCGCTTCTTCGCCCGATGAAACGTGGCTCGTGACCGATCAAGTTTTGGATGCGCTGCAACTGCCCCCGGCGCAGCGCGCGTCGCTGACGCGCTTTCTCTATTTTTTCCGCCAACAGCTTGCCCTGCTGCCCGAAATGAAACCGCTGCTCGACGTGGCGCACGACCAGAGCATGGAGAACGCGGCGCGCATCGAAATCGTGCATCTGGCGCGGCTCAGCTCCACCGTGACGAATGTGCGGGGCATGCCCGCACAGCGCGTCGTCATTGTAAATCCCGAATGGAACGCGCGTCCGTACCTCGAAGCATTGATTCAAAAGTACGGCGAGTTCCGGCTCGACCTGTTCAAACTCCAATTCGAGCGCGCGGGCGAACAGCCGATTACGTTGGAACAGGTTTATACCGATTTGGATGTAGAAGAAACAATTTCTCTGGGCGGCGAACGAGAAGGGGATGGGGCGCGCGGTCACCTCAAGATGCCGAGCGACCAAGACGAAGGCGCGATGAGTGGAGCGCGCGCGCGGCAGCGTACCGCTGTCGAAGCGGTTTCAGATGTGGAGCGCCGCTGTGTTGTCTTGCTCGGTTATCCCGGCAGCGGCAAATCTACATTCATCAATCATCTCGCGTTTTGTCTGGCGCAGGAGCAATTGACGCAGGGCGCGGAAAATGGTCTGGCGCGCTTGGAAGGGTGGAAGTTGGGCGCGCTATTTCCCGTGCGCGTGATTTTGCGCGAACTCGTCAAGTGGGCGGATGAAACAAAACGGAGCGAAGGCGACGCGCAAACGGTTTGGGATTTTGTGCAGCATCAAACCACCAAACTGGGCTTTCCCGACGATTTCACGCCGCTGCGCCAACACCTGCGGGCGCACGGCGGATTGTTTTTGTTTGACGGCTTGGACGAAGTGCGCGAAGCGGACAAACGCCGCGAATTCATCAAAGCATGTATTGACCAATTCGTCAGCGCGAATCCGCGTTCCCGCTTCATCGTCACCTGTCGCCCGTACGCCTATCGCAATTCGGCGTGGCAGCTCGCGCATTTTTACGCGACGACCCTTGCCGTTTTTACGCCAGAGCAAAGCGAACGCTTTGTGCGCGTCTGGTACGCGGTCATGGGCGCGCGCGACGACAAGGGCGAGCGTTGGATCGAGGAATGCACGCAATCTTTGTTGGATGCGATAGAGAACAATCAACGCATCCGCGAACTTGCCGACCAACCGCTGTTGTTGACCTTGATGGCGATTTTGAACGGACGCGGCAAACTGCCGGATGACCGCGCGGATTTGTACGCGGGCATCGTGCATTTTCTGTTGGACGATTGGCAGCGCGGCAAAGAAGGCGTTTCACTCTCGGATTTTGGATTGGACGCCGAAGCCGTCGAACGCACCCTGAGTCGCGTTGCGTTTGACGCGCACCAAGCGCAAGGGCGCGATGAAAAATTGCGTCAAGCGGCTGTGGCAGACATTCGCGCCGAGACGCTGCGCAAAGCGTTCAAGCCCGTTCTGGGCAGCGGCGACCGCGCCGAAGATTTTGTCGCGTTCATGCAAACGCGCAGCGGTCTGCTCAAAGCGCAGGGTGAGGATACGTATACCTTTCCGCATCGCTCGTTTCAAGAATACTTTGCCGCGAGTTACGCGCTCGATTCCGAAATGACGCCGGACGATTTGGTTGCATTGCTGCGTCAAGACCGCGTTTGGTGGCGTGAAGTCTATTTGCTCGCGGCGGGGCGCGGACGCAAACCGAAATTTCGCACCGCATGGGAATTGCTCGACGCGCTGTGCCACAAGTCCGTGCGGGATGCCAAATGGAATGAAGCGAACGTGCGCGATGCGCTGCTCGCCGCGCAAGCCGCCGACGAGGTGCGTCTGGTCGAGCGCGCGCCCGAGGTAGAACGCTGGAGCGAAAAACTGGAACAGCTGCAACAATGGTTGGTCGCGATCTTGGAACGTCCCGCGTTGAATGCAAGCGAGCGCGTAGAAGCGGGCAACGTCCTCGCCAAACTCGGCGACCCGCGCCCAGGCGTCCTCACCCCCCCACCCCCTCTCCTGAAAATCAAAGGCGGATTTTCAGGAGAGGGGGCGTCCCAACTCCCCTCTCCTGATTCTGCACTTGAGTCAGGAGAGGGGTTGGGGGTGAGGCATCTCCTCTTTTGCGAAATCCCCGCCGGTCCTTTCATCATGGGCAGCAAGGACGACCCGCAAGCGTATGATTGGGAAAAACCACAATTCACTTTCAACATTCCCTACACGTATTACATCACCCGTTATCCCATCACCAACGCCCAGTTCGACGCGTTCGCGGACGACCCTGAAGGTTATCGTAACGACAAGTGGTGGACGCAAGCCGGTTTGAAATGGCGCGGCGCGCGCGAGCGCAACCAAAAATACGGCGGGGTGTTTAATCTACCAAATCACCCGGTCGTCTATGTGACATGGTACGAAGCAGTTGTGTTTTGCAGATGGGCAAATAGCCGATGGCTGATGGCTGATGGCAGATGGCAGATTTGGCGTAACGGTAAAGTCGAACCTTTCATTCCTTCACGACGTTCAGGACAGGCACTTCCGCCTTCATCCTTCATCCTTCGCCTTCCCTCCGAAGCCGAATGGGAAAAAGCCGCGCGCGGGACGGACGGACGCATCTATCCGTGGGCTGGCGATTTGACGCCGGAACACGCGAATTACGATGAAACGCGCATCAATGCGACAAGCGCGGTAGGCGCCTTTCCGTTGGGTGCGAGTCCGTACGGCGTGTTGGATATGAGCGGGAATGTGTGGGAGTGGACGAATTCACGTTGGGGTAAAGATTACGGCAGTCCCGATTTCAAATATCCTTATGATGCAAAAGATGGCCGTGAGGATGTCGAGTCCAGCGATTTGCGCGTGTGGCGCGGTGGTTCGTTCTTTGATGATTCGCGCTATGTGCGCTGTGCGTGGCGTCTCAGGCTTCCTCCCGGCTACCGTTACTTCTGCGGGGGTTTTCGTGTGGTGCTGTCTCCCGTTTGACTCTGAACTCTGAACCCTCTGGACTCTGGGACTCTGAAGGGGGGTTTGGGGGGAGAGCAGATGGACAGCGGATGGGTAAAGCGGATAAGCGGATAATGCGCGCCCCATCCGCTCATCCTGACGAGTCATCGCGCACCCGCGACTCGATAGGCATCATGCGTGATGACTCGTCACCGCTTTATATCATCCGCTGACTTATGACTCGGACCTGTGCGAAAAAAATCTCTTTGACATCCATCTTGAACGGGCTATAATCCACTGGCTCGCTTGGAAAACGCGCAGGTCTCGGCACATGCGAAAAAAATCTGTGAGGATGAGGTTGGCGATTTAATCATGACGGAACCCGTAACGGTCGCGAAAGGTTTGGAAGGCATCGTTGCCGCAGCGACCAAACTTTCGGACGTACAGGGCCAAGCCGGACGGTTGCTGTATTGCGGTTACGACATTGCGGACCTTGCCGCGCATTCGACGTTTGAAGAAACGGTTTATCTCCTCTGGTACGACGCGCTCCCCACGCAAGCCCAACTCGACACGTTCCAATCAAAACTCGCCGCCGCTCGCGCCCTGCCGGACGGCGTGATCGCGCAGCTGCAAACCTATCCGCACGACGCGACGCCGATGGATATTTTGCGCACGGTCGTTTCGCTGTTGGGCGTGTACGATCACGAAAAAGGCGAAGCGGTAAAAACTGCCGAAACGCAGGCGCTGCGACTCACCGCGCAGATGGCGACGATTGCGGCGGCGTGGAATTCGATCCGCAACGGCCACGCGCCTCTCGCCCCGCGCGCAGATTTGAACCACGCCGCGAATTTTTTGTACATGCTGAACGGCGTCGAACCCGACCCGCGCGCCGCGCGCATTCTGGACACTGCGTTCGTTTTGCACGCCGATCATTCGCTCAATGCCTCTACGTTCGTCGCGCGTGCCATTGCCTCGACGCTCAGCGACATGTATTCCGCGATTGTGGGCGCGCTTGCCGCCTTGAAAGGTCCGCTGCACGGCGGCGCGAACGAAGCGACGATGCGCACGCTGTTGAAACTCGGCAGTGTCGAAGCGGTGGAACCCTACGTGGTCGAGACGCTCGCGCACAAGGGCAAGATCATGGGCTTTGGGCACCGCGTCTATCGCGCCGACGACCCGCGCGCGGTCATTTTGGAAAAAATCGCGCGTCAAGCCGCCAAAGTGACGGGCAATTACAAATGGTTCGAGATGCAAGAAAAAATGCGCGCGGCAGTGCAGGCGCGTAAAAACTTGCCGGTGAATGTGGACTTTTATTCCGCCTCCGTCTATTATTCACTCGGCATTCCGGTGGATCTCTTTACGCCCGTGTTTGCCGCCAGCCGCATCGCGGGTTGGACGGCGCACGTGCTCGAACAGTACGCCGACAATCGCCTCATCCGTCCCGACGCGTTGTATGTCGGGAAAAAGGATTTGAACTATATACCGCTTGCGGCGCGCGTTGCCGCGCCGCATCCGACCTGAGATGAAATTAACGCGTTGGACACAGGACGGATTGCCTGCCCTCGATACTTTGCGCCACGAATTGGGCAATCAGGGCTATCGGGTGTCAGAGTGGACCGATCCGCCGGGCACGGTATATCCGGTACATCAACACGAATTGAGCGAAGCGCGCTGGGTGGTGCGCGGGCAGCTGCGCATCGGCTTACCCGAACGCGGCGAAGAAATTACGCTTGCTCCGGGCGACCGGCTCGATTTGGAGCCGAACGAAGCGTACTGGGCAGACGTGGACGCGAGGCAGCCCGTCATGTATCTCATCGGCGTCAAGAACGGACACAAGTAGGGAACGTTCGCCGCAGCGTTCCCTAAAAAGTAGAGATTCAATCAATCTCATCGAGAACAGCTGCTGGGAGCATGGAATGAGCATTTCCCTGACCAAGTTTAAGCGTGCGTACGTTCCAACGTCGGCACTCGCCCAATCTATTGATTTTGATGATGAGATGATGCATGTTCGCTTGACGGATGGCCGAATTATTAGAGCGGATTCAAGTCTGATTGGTGGGCAGACCTTTCGGGTTTCCGGAAACCCGAAAGGTCTTTTGCCCACATACGAATTAGGAATCCGCTCTAGTGTGCCGATTTTGTGGTTTCCCTTGCTGCACGAGGCGACGCCGGCGCAGCGCGCGCGATATGAAATTGGCGGCGGCGGTAGCAGCTTGCACTGGGAGGAGCTGGACGAAGACTTGTCCGTAGCAAACCTTTTGGCGGG